>CAZETM010000574.1:0-6316 GCA_964514885.1 uncultured Polyangium sp.
TTACGGGCCTCGAGTGGAAGCCGAACCCGTTTGACGAGTATGCCCTCGAAGCTGCTTTGCGGCTGACCGAGAACGGGCAACAACCGAAAACGCGTCTCGGCGAAGTCGTCGTCGTGACGTTCGGTCCGAAAGAAACGGAATCGACGTTGCGAGCGGCCTTGGCCACTGGCGCGGATCGAGCGATCCGGATCGATGTGACCGATGACAAGCTCGACGGTGATCTCGTGGCTCGCGCGTTGAAAGCGCTGGTCGAAAAAGAGAAGCCGGACGTCGTGGTGATGGGCAAACAAGCCGTCGATGGAGACTCGAACCAGGTCGGACAGATCCTGGCGGAGCTGCTCGATTGGCCGCAAGCGACGTTTGCCGCGACGATCAAAGAAGAAGCTGGCTCGCTGCTCGTGGGTCGCGAAGTCGACGGCGGCGTAGCGACGTTGCGCGTGAAGCTTCCCGCGATCGTGACGGTGGACTTGCGCATCGTGGCGCCGACGAGCGTGTATTCGCTGAAGACGCCCCCTACGCACAAGTACAACGACGGCGTGCGTTTCGCGGCGCTGCCGGCGATCATGGCAGCGAAGAAGAAGCCGCTCGCGGAAGTGAAGCTTGCGGATCTCGCTCCGGACACGGCGCTCAAGGTGCAGTACCGAACCTTCTCGGCACCGCCTGCTCGCAAGGCCGGCATCAAGGTCAAGGATGTTGCGGATCTCGTCTCGCGTTTGAAGAACGAGGCGAAGGTTCTCTGAGTATCCAACGGGACAAGACAAACCCCAGGTGAGGTTTTCAAATGGCTGACGTTCTCGTTGTGGGTGAGGTTGCCGAGGGCAAGCTCAAGAAGACGACGCACTCTGCGATCACGTTCGCTCAAAAGGCGGCAGCGACGCTGGGTGGCTCGTTCTCGATCCTGGTCATTGGCGCGGGTGCATCGAAAGCCGCTGCCGAGGCGCAAGGGTTTGGCGCGGCGAAAATCCTGGTCGTCGAAGACGCATCGCTCGCCAATTACGTTGCGGAGCGATATTCGCCGACGGTTGCGGCCGTCGCGAAAAACTTTGCCGTCGTCGTCAGTACGGCGAGCACGTATGGCAAAGACTTGATGCCGCGCGTGGCAGCTCGTCTTGGCGCAGGATTCGCCAGTGACATTACCGAGCTATTGGCGAATGGCGGCAAACTCGAATACAAGCGGCCGATGTACGCGGGCAATGCATTCGGTATTTGCTCGATTACGACTCCGATTCAGGTCGTGAGCGTTCGGCAAAGCGCGTTTACGGCGGCCGAGCCACAGGGCGGCACGTCGCCCATTGAAAACGTGGCATACGCGGGACCGAGCAAAGCTGCCGAGCGAGTCGAATTCGTATCGCTCGAGCAAGTGAAGAGCGCGCGACCGGAATTGGCTGAAGCGCGGGTGGTGGTGTCGGGTGGCCGGGCATTGAAAGAAAAATTCAATCAGGTCATGGAGCCGCTGGCCGACGTGCTCGGTGCAGGGCTTGGTGCGAGCCGCGCCGCGTGTGACGCTGGGTATGCGCCGAGCGACTGGCAGGTTGGACAAACCGGTAAGATCGTCGCACCGTCGCTTTATGTGGCGGTGGGTATCTCGGGCGCGATTCAGCATCTTGCCGGCATGAAGGGCTCGAAGGTCATTGTGGCGATCAACAAAGACGCCGACGCGCCGATCTTCCAGGTGGCCGATTACGGGCTGGTTGCAGACCTATTCGTCACGGTGCCCGAATTGACGAAAGCGATTGCGGCTGCGAAGAGCTGAGTCTTTCGTTCCCCATTCTCGTTCTGCCCGCCGGTAGCTCTCGAAGCACCAACTCCTTCCCTACAATCCAAGTCATTCGCTGACCACTTTGAGCCTTGTGGTTCATCGTCGCGGTCCTTACGGCTAGAATCCCATCCAGGAGATGTCCTCATGTCGATTCGCCTCCCCCTTGTTTTGTCAGTGACGGCGTTTCTATGCCTTCTCTCGAGCGTTGCATCCGCGGTGGAGAATCCTCCCCGGGTGCCTGCTCGAGGTGAGCCCGACGAAAGTGACCGCCCCGCGCCGAATTCGATCTTCCTCGAGGGTCTCGGGTCCGGCGTTCTTTATTCGATCAACTACGAACGCCGCGTCATCGACGATTTGGGGCTTCGTATTGGATTGGGCCACGTTCAATTCGGCAGCCCAGGCGGCGGGACTGGTGGATTGGGCATCAATTGATTGCACCCGGTCGGGGGCGCCGGCTTCCAGCTTCGGGTCGGCGTGATGGGTTTGGTCGGTAGTTTTGGCGTCCTTCCCTGGGGCTACCTCAGCCTCGGCGCCAGCTTTTGAAGCGTTTTTCTAACGCAATGGTCCATGCAGGTCATTTATTGGACCGTCGAGATACATCCCGAGTACGGGCGGCAGTTACGGCTGCTTCGAGGTCGCGAAGGGGGAGAACTGATATCGCGAAGGAACCTTTTATCGAGCCCGATCCAGCGCGGCCAGGATGCTTTCAAGGAGCGTGCGAATCTCGTCGGCTGGAAGAGGCCCATGTTCGAGGCGGTCCAGCGCAGCCCCAATCGACGCCCGACATGAGTCAAGAGCGGCCGGCAATGAACGTGTCGACGTGAGCCCCATCCAGGGAGCGGAGTCCACCAACCGAATGTACGTCGAAGCCGGTAACGGCTTGCGATGACGTGGGTCGTACTCTCCATAGTCGATGTAGAGCGTATCGAGCCCGCGTATCGCTGCGGCGAGGTGGAGCACGGCGCCCATTAACTTCGTGCCGCCAGTCAACTCGACAGCGACGTCCCCATCCAAGCTCGCAGCAGCCTCGGCGAACGCGTGCCGAAGACTATCGATATTTGATTTGTCGAAAGCGATCGTGCGGAGCGCTGTCTCGGGCACACCGCAGTATAATCGCACGGGGGCGAGGAACGGCGCTGTCTCCGGCGTATGAAGGACGACCATCGAGAGCGGCGTTGTAAAGCGCGCGGCGAGAACCACCGTGTCCGGTGTATATCCGAGGAGGGAGATGAGCCCCCGATAGCGCCCGCCCTGAATTCGAGATGGGTGGTCGACGCGAAACCGCGCATGAAGCCGATCGACCAGGAGTGGGATAATCCTGAGGCAGAAAAGCTCGAGCGCCCTGGCATCCTCCTTTTGATTGAGCAGCAAGAGCCACTCGCGTGTGACGTCGTCGATAGATTCCGCCATTCCTGCCTGCATCGCAGAAAAGCCTCATCGCGTCAAGCGCCATGCGACCATGCTTTGCACTTGCACGGATGGGTTCGTCCCGGTATCCTCGGGCGGCCTCATGGATGCGAACGTCCCGCCCCAAATATTTCGTACGATGTTTCCCGACCATGACGGCCGTCCTAAGGTTCCTACGGTTGGCAGTGAGGCGGACATGCTCGGTGTACGCATCCCGGGCATAGGCGTCGACCGCGCAGACGTACAGCCAGATCCCGAAGGAAACGTCGGTCCCGGTGGCGGAATGTCGGTCGCGCCGACGTGGTATAAACTCCCACTCCACCGAATCCCGAAGCGCTTGAAGGATAAGATGCCACGCGAAGTCTCTCGAAGTCCAACCGGCACACCGGCGCGCTGCATCTGGTGGATGGGTGAAGGCCCGTTCGTCGACGGCGAGCTGGCCAGCGGATTACGCCTGCGCCGTACGAGCGAAACGCATGGACAGGTGGAGCCAGCACGCGTCATGCCCCTCGAAAAGTTCTCCGCTCAACTCGCCAAGACGCGAAACGCTTGGCGCCCAATTCCTGAAGACCCATTAAGTCCAGAGGAAGTGTACAAGAAGTATGGCCAAGAGAAGCGTTGATTACGCGGAGTACGTAGGACTGCTACGGGAGCTCCACAAACTCATCGCCAACGGCAAACTGGATGCGCCCGAAGCGGACGAGATTCGCGACCAAATGGATCGCCCTTGGTACGGGATGAGCGAAGACGAGCACGAGCTCGTTGGCCTTCTCTCAGCAGATCTGTACACGCTTTCGGAGCTACCACCGAGCGTGCAAGCCCCTCCTGTAATCGATAAGGAAGAGTTCGACGCGCACCTTAGCCAGATGCAATATCGAGAGGCCCTCAAGGCGCTAGATCACACTCCAGGCTTGGTAACCGCACATGAAGCGGCGGTCATACGGGCTAGGGCGTGGCTCTCATTCGGCCATGCCGATGTTGCTTCGGAGTTTGTCACGCATGCACACCGCCTGTCCGAAGAGGCTGCGAAGAGACGTCGCAAGGGGCCCGAAAAACCGTCTCCCTTTGGCAACTATGTGCGGCACGAGGTGGGATTGTTGTCGCACGAGTGTCGCAAAGGGACCGAAAAACCGTTTCCCATTCTCCAGGCGGCATAATGACGATTCCGGGAATTATCACGACATTCTATTCCTATAAGGGAGGCGTAGGTCGCTCCATGGCCGTCGCAAACGTCGCGACGCTCCTGGCGCGGAAAGGCCGTCGTGTCCTGGTGATGGACTTTGACCTCGAAGCTGCGGGCATGCATCGCTATTTCGTGGACCCGAATCAGGCCAGCCGTCCGGGTTTGATTGATTTCTTCATTGACTTGCGGACCGGGCTCGAATCGACATTTTCGGGGGTGGAATCATTCGATCCCACCGATCCTTCGGCGCTTGAAACTTGTCGAAAATTAGTCACCGACTTACTGGGGCATGAAGAGTTCTTCATGCCAGTCGATCTTGCGATGCCGGTCGATCCTAAGGCAAAGCTCGACGTGATGCGAGCTGGTCGCTTCGATGACGATTATGCAGAACGCATCCGATCTTTCGATTGGAGGAAGCTGTTCGCCGAATTCGCCGAGGTGTTTGGTGTGCTGCGAGAAGAGCTTTGCCTGCGTTATGATGACGTGCTCATCGACGCGCGCACCGGCCTCTCGGATACTGGCAGCATCTCGACCGTGGTCCTGCCAGACCAGCTCGTCATCGCGTTCGTCCCCAATGAGCAATCCCTCGCGGGTGGCGTCGACATAGCGCGACAAGCGTACGCGCTCCATGCTCAAAATCAGGACGTCAAGCGGACCTCTCGACCATTGAAGATCATCCCGCTCTTGTCGCGCGTCGAGCCAGGCGAGGTAGAACTGAAGGCCTTATGGATGGAGCGGGCCGCCGGCGATTTCGCGGATTTATTCAAAGAACTCGAAATTGATCCTGAAGTCGACATGCTGTCCTTCTTAAGGGATCAGCACATCCCACATAACGCCTATTATGCTTATGGCGAACGAATCGCGACCTCAGAGGCGAAGGATCGCGGCTTGGGGTCCATATTCGAAGCATACAGCCGGTTTACGGCGTGTTTAATGCATCTAGGGAGCCTCTCGTCCTTTCAATCACGGCGCACGCTGGAGGATGCCTCCGACGATCATGCACTGCTCGTCCAATTCGGTGCGAGGTTCAAGCTTCCCAAGCAATGGAAATTCCGCCGCGTCTTCCATGTGCCCGACGAAAACTCGTCACGCGACTGGGGCTCGCTCCGCGGCGGGACGGTCGACACAGTTGCGTGGAAGGAGGTCATTGATTCCATTGATCAGGCAATCCTTACAGCCACGCGCGATATCAGTGGAAACCTCCACGTTTTCCCAATGGTGCCTTACCCCGCAGCGGCGCTGGTGGGACGCAGGCTCGACGATCTGGCGCGCGGCGTGCAGGTGTATGTTTACCAATTCGACTCCGTCACGCGTGATTGGGTCCTCTTCACGGTGCCGGGGGCCGCACAAGATAGAAAACCGTTCTTCCGCGACGCAGAGGAAGTGGCGACCGACACGCTTGGGGATGACTTGATTTTGGCTATCGAAGGCCGGCTGCAGCTCAATGACGATACGCTCAGGTTGCTCGCGCGCAAAGTGGGAGCAGGTCGGATCGTACGGCTCCGACAAATGAATGATGATTCGCTTGATCTTCGCCTGCAGGCAGCGAATGCGGTGGACGATGTTCGGCGAACGCTCATGCGCATTCGGTCAGCATCGCCGAAGGCAACGCTGCATATCGTTGCCACGGCTCCCGTCGCGCTCTTGGTCGAGGTGGGGCGGATGTTGTCGCCAACGGTGTATCGAAAGGCAACGATTTATCAGTATGACCCTGACAGCGCATCCTACGTGGTCGGAGTGGACGTGATCGCGCGAGCTGTCGTGCAACGCGAAGAACCCGCCCGCTCGTAAAACAGCGCTTGCGGCTATTCGAGCAATCGTTGTCGAAAGGGTAGGTTTTTCGACAGAGGCACGATTCCTTGCTTACCGTGTCACATTTCGCATAGCAATCTTTGCGTCAAGTCTCCAGAGCAGGCTGTTGGGGTCGTACACCATGCGGTTGGGAGCCACGTGGACCCGGTTCCCCC
>CAZETM010000575.1:0-1341 GCA_964514885.1 uncultured Polyangium sp.
CTTGTCCGGGGCTGACGATTTGAATGACGCCGCCCCAATTGCACATCAATTTGGAATTTGATTCGAGCGCCGGCATTTTGCCGAGCATGACTTTCGTGCTTCCAGGCGCCCAAGGTGCCGCGGTGTTCGGGATACACGGCATGGGCGTGAGCACTCCGAGCGCCGCAGCCGTTGCTGCTGCCACCATTGGATTGGCTGGCGACGAGCACACGCCAAAAGGCAACACATTCACGAGGGGCTTGTTATCCATGATATTGGCCGCCGGCGTCGTGGACATGACTTTGTTCGCGGGCAATACGACGAGCGACGACGGAGCGACGCCGAAGCTGCATTGAAGCATCGCCCCCATGCACACTTGTAGGCCCATATCAGGTGCGCTCCTCGTTGATGTCGATCACGCATCGTTTCCGCAATGCAGTGAGCGCCTCGAACATGGGAAGACGAGCTTTTCGATGCAGCAGCCCGGTTCGATATTGCGTATCGCACCAGGCCAAATCCACCGCGCCGTCTTTCTTGCGTGGATACAGCGGGAAAAACTCCATTCGATCGGGCAAGAATTCTTCGCCCATAAACTTCACGATGGCTCGCTCCAGCGCTTCGACACGCTCGGCTTGACGAGCTTCGTGTTCCTCGGCCGTCTCCGCGCCGGTGAAGATGCACAACGAAAACAAGGCGCGTGACGTCGTCGGTTGCGTAAACACGAAAGCGCCTTGGCAAAACGGCAACCCCTGCACAACTTCGATCACTTCGTCGGCCGGATACAGACGCCCGTCACGACGCGGCACCGGCGGACCTCCATAAGCGAATTCCGCACCATTCGCCGATAAGAACGCGTGCCCGGGCACTTTGGGCTTGTCCTTGGGCAAATCCGCGAACATCAACAAACCATGCCCCGTGCTCGATGGCTTTTTCGTCACCGGATCGCCCAGCACAAATGGCTGTCCTGGAACGGGAATCACTCGCCAATCGGCTCCTCGACGACGAATCGATTGCAGCAAACATCCGCCCGCAAATGGCTCCATCAAGAGACTCGACGCGGGCGTTTTTTCGATCCCCAGCTCCTCGACGAATTGCCGCCATGCTTCAGGATCGAATGGTTCGTCCAGGTTCCGGAACCAATGCCGAATGCTCGACGTTCTCGGCGGAGGATTCGCGCGCAGGCCGTCACGCACGCGGGCCGTGATGCCCACCGACTTTAACGGAAGCTCGGTCAGCAAAGCTGGATCGGCCAGCACTTCCGATTCGGGCAATTCCAGGTACGTGGCACCTGCAACCAATGCCGTGAGTGCGAGCATGGGCTGATGTTGCAAGGCATGAAATCCCGGTGCAGCGAGCACATCG
>CAZETM010000575.1:1441-6308 GCA_964514885.1 uncultured Polyangium sp.
GGCGCGACTTTTTGCGCGGCCCATTGTCCTGCTTTGCGGGTCACGCGTGTGTGCAGTTCGCCGTAGGAAAGTGCCTGGCACCCTCGAATCCGGTCGTACCAGCGAAACGCGGGCGTTGCGGCTTGGCCTTGGTGCCGCACGACCAAGTCGTCATAGAGCGCGAATCGTTCACCCGGTGCGCTTTTGGGCCGCGGGGCGCCGGTGCTTCCGAGCGCGCTGACCAGGTCCTGCCAGAACGGCATCGGGTCTTGCGTGGATGACGTTACCCACGCGACATCCGGCGGACGACCGTGGCGGTCCGCTTCGAGCTGCTGGACGAGGGTGAGGATCTCGTACGACAAGGTTTCGCGAACAGGATCCTACGGACTTGTTGAAAGGGACAAATTTTCGGCACCGATTTACGAAAAACTCCTACAAGTTGGCCCAGACTCTGGAGTTGGGCGACCATGCGGCCGTTCGAGGCAACGGTGACCATGTCGAAAAAAACGCCGGCCCCTGTTTCCAATCCGCCGCTGGTCATTCAGGCATACTTTTCAGGCGGGCGCCCGCCTGCGTCGCTGGTGACGAGCACGTATCGATCGCCGTATCGACCGGCGCTGCCAGCGCATGCGGCCACGGTGCAAACGAAGAGCGCTTCGGGGTTGCCTCCGCATGCGGCCACGGTGCAAACGAAGAACGTTTCGGGGTTACCACCGCATGCGGCGACGGTGGGTGGCAAAACGCCTCGGGCCTCGTCTACGTTGCCGGTGCCGGCGGTGCAACGCAGCCCGTTGGGGGACGACGTGCATGCATTTCGGACGCCGCAGGGATTGCTGGACGGGACATCGGGGAGCAAAGCGCTGGAGCTTCCGCCGACAGTGCGTCGCAAGATGGAGACGTTTTTCGAGACGGATCTCACTGACGTGCGGGTTCGAGTCGGTAACGAGGCGTCTTCGATTGGGGCGATCGCGTTTACGCTGGGCTCGGACCTTTATTTTGCGCCCGGCCATTACGATCCGCACACGCCGCGGGGGCAAGAGTTATTGGGGCACGAATTGACGCACGTGTTGCAGCAGCGGGACGGGCGGGTAGCGAATCCCTTTGGGGATGGGACGGCGGTGGTGCAGGATCCGGCATTGGAAGAAGAGGCGGATCGAATGGGTCGGTTGATAGCGGCGCAGGCGCAGGTGCGGACGTCGTATCGGCGGGAGCTTAATAAAAATGGTTTACAGGCCAAACCTCGAGGGCGCGAGACGAAAAGCGCGCAACGACATGGCGGCAAGCAGCGGTTGGTAATTGGGGCGTACATGCACGAGGGCGGGGAGAAGTTACCCGAGCCATTGGCGGGGCACGCGTTCGTGGCGCTGGAGGATGGGCAAGGTCATCGCGAGGCGTATGGGTTTTCGCCGGCGCATTATGGTGACTACGATCCGCAGCGGGATTTGAGCAAGCTATCGTCGGGCGTCGAGGGGGTGGTGCACGACGATACGAATGCATTCGAGAAGCCGGGGGTAAAGACGCACGTGTACACGATTGACGAGGCGCAGGCACAAGCGGCGCGCGACATGATTGAGGAATACCAATCGGGAAAGCGTCGGTTCAGCTTGAAGGGGAGCCAATGCACGGCGTTCGCGGCGGACGTGGCGAAGGCAGCGGATGTGGACGAGGCGGCGGGTTTGAGAGGGAAACTGCCGCGGGATGTGTATCGGAAACTGTGAGGGAATGAGCGATGAGCAATGGGGAAAGGCCACCGCATGCGGCAACGGTGCAGGCGAAGACTCGTATTCGCGCATCCTCTTGTGTCGCGGTATTCGCTAAGAGATGCCCAGCGACGACAAGAAAAAGTCGGACATGTTCTCGTGATGCTTACTACCTCTCTTGCCCTTGACGTGTATTCTTGATTCGCCGTTTTGCACGCCCTTTGGAATGACGACATTGGGATGGTAATGAACGACGAAATGCATACCGCTCAAGCTTACCTTCCACTCATGAGTTTCCTTCTCCGTCCCCTGCCCGAAGGAAAGAAGCCCCATGTCTTCAACGGTATAACCGCCCACATCGTGCATCGTTTGGGCGAAGGTGGACGGAAAAAGATTTTTCAAGTGGTCCATATTCTGCAGGTCTTGGAGCGTCGTCCCCACGCTGGGCCGAGTGGGTCCCGACACGAGTGATGGGCCGCTCCATTCGAGCACGTCCGGCACTTTCCCAACTTTGGTTTTTGGTTTCTTCGGGCGGAATTTCGGGGCTTTCTCCACCAGCTCGGGGATAAGGTCATCCTTCGGATAAGGACAGTTCTTTTCACTATGGCCGTTCTCCCCGCAGTGCGCGCATTTTCTTTGAATCGTTCCCGAGCCTGCCCGTGACGAAGCGTCGGACTTGGCTTGCACCACCGTCGCCGGATGCGGGGGCCTCGCATGCGGCGCGGTTTTCGGCTGTGCGACACCGGCGCGCCCGACCGTCGCCGGATGCGGGGGCCTCGCATGCGGCGCGGTTTTCGGCTGTGCAATGCCTTCGGAGCTGAGAGACGTCGCCGCATGCGCCCCCGGCCCCGCCTTCGCCACCTTCGCTTGCACCGCACTTCCGCGCGGCACCGTGGCAGCATGCGGCGGACGATTCCCATTCGAACGGTTTTCAGACATGGCGCTCTCCCTATCCGAGGTCGCCGACCCTACCCGAACCGTTCGTCCCGGGCCAAAAATGTTGCAGCTTTTGATGTTGCGCAGTAGAAGAGGACGTCCACCGCTTGCACAAAAACCGGGCGCCCCCTCGCCCGGTTCCATTCACGGTCAACACTGAATACCATGCTCCCTGGGGCTTCGCGAGGGCCCGCATACAAGACTTGCGCGCCGCAGTAACCGCTTGTTTGCCCGTCTGCTTCCTGTTACGCTATCGTCCATGTCGTCCGCCGAGAAGCTCGAGAACCGTCTCCCAACCGATCACCCTGCCTTGCTGGCCGCGCTACACGCCCCGATCGAAGCGGAGACAGACGAGGAACGCGAGGCGGTCGAGGCGGCGATGAGTTCGGGGCAGTTCGTTCCGGGCTCGATGGTGACGGCCGAGATCGCGCGACGCGCACGTTCTACCCATGGCTGAGTTGGAGATCCTCTGGACGCCCGCTGCGATCTGGGCGCTCCGCAGCTTCCACTGGCACGACGGCCAGATCATCGACGCGTCCGTGCAGAGCTTTGCTCGCACGGGCAAGGGGCGGGTGGCCCGGATCGACGGGTCGGCGATCCAGATTCGCCTCTACGTACCGCCGTACGTCGTGCGGCTCAACCTGGATCCGAATACGGGAGTGCTCTTGGTCGCCTGGCTCTGGCGGCAGAGTTGAGCACGGTTCCTCTCCTCGAACGGCGCTTCGCTCTCAACGGCCAAGAAACCTGCAACTGTAATCCGGCAAGCCTAACGGCCTCCTGATCGACGCGACCCCTCGCTCCCCAAGCCCATCGGCCTCTCCCAATGCCGCGTCGTCTCGACCTCCGATACCTCCAGACCTCAGCGATCGAGCCTCCGCCTCGATTTCGCAGACCGAATGGCCTCGAAATCGACGTTACGCCTCGCCATCCCTAGACCGAAGGGCCTTCGACATCGACGCGTAATGGCGATGTGCCAGGCCCAAGGACCTCCAGAATCACCCCGTCGCCCCGTCCGGCAAAGCCTCCGGGGTTTCGACCAGCTTGCCCGCCACTCGACGCGTGTGCCTGTGCCGCATCCCGAAACACATCAATGGGCCGAAGCGCCACATACGCCGCCTTGATCGTCGCCAGCTTGTCCCGATCCACCGATGCGAGCACCTTCGTCGCGTACTCGACCAATGCTTGCCCCATCATGTGTACGTGCTCGGACAAATCCTCCGACAAAGCATTCTCGCGCTTCAACATTGCCGCGACCATATTACCATAAGCGATATGTTGCGCCCGCACGTTTTCCAAAAAGTCCTTGCCGGCAATTCGATTGATATCCTCCGCCAGCGATTCTCCGTCGATCCGGCGCAAAATTGATTCGGCAATGGCGTGTTGCTCGGGGTATCGCTCGGTCAAAAACGACAACCCCGATTCTCCGAACAAGCTCGCGACGATCTCATTGGCGCGTTTCGCATCCGGATACGTCGCCTCGGGCAGCAGTGCATACATCTGCAGCCTGCCTCGCAGTGCGCCCCACGAGTTATCACCTGCTTTGTCGACCACGCGAGCGTCTTCTTCGCCGCCCTTTGCGAGGGCTTTCTTTCGCGCGGTATGCGCAACCTGCGCGGCTTCGGCGACTTCGACCAGCCGCGTCGCGGCTTTCTTGACAAAAGCAGGCATCGTCGCGGGAGAAGCGTCGACCACGACACGGCATAACGTGATGCCCCCTGCGACGGTCATCACGGGGGGACGGACATAAACGGACGGATCAGGAGGGGTTTGTGACATGGGCGGAGCGTAACATGGAGGAAAACGTGGATGGAAGTGGAAAGTGAAGGGGGCGTTGCTTATCGCAGGTGCGAATGAGAATCGAAGCGAGAAGGGTGTTGCTACAGAGAAATCGCCGCGTTTGTTGGCCCACTTGTACGTTCTGTGTTGAAGTTGCCGAACCGATGATCATCGAGCGGCTGATGTCGGCACGAAGAACCATTTCGGTGCTGGAGGCATGGTGAGCGACGAGAAGAAAAGGCCACCGCATGCGGCGACGGTGCAGGCGAAAGGATTGCCGCCGCATCCGGCGACGGTGCAGCACGGGAGCATGGTGCAGAGGCGGATCACGCCGGAAGTGGAACAGAAGCAGCCGCATGCAGCGAAGGTGGCTCAGCCGAACGGTCAACCTGGTTCCAAATTCTCTGTGCAGCCAGCATGCGCGCCGCACCCCGCGACCATCGCCCGTGCCGCGAGCGCGGCGACGCTCCTCCGTA
>CAZETM010000576.1:0-6308 GCA_964514885.1 uncultured Polyangium sp.
TTGCTCAAACCGGACTTCCAAGGTGCTGCGCTTTCTGCGCTCGCCGTGGACCCGGCAGTGGCGAAAAATATTTTTCAAGGCGCATCGATGAGCATGCTTTGGCAGCTTTATCGTCGCGGCGACATGCCCTTTACGTTTGCTGGAGGCGAAGCGGAAGAGCCTGATTTTGGTTTGGACAAGAGGCTCGCGACCGCAGATCTCGATCAATCCGAACTCGATGCGCTCGAAGGGCAGCTCGACGACGCTGCACTCGTATCGTTCAGCGGCGACGACGGTGTTTTGAAAAAAGCGAAGATCAAGTTGGCGCGCAATGCACTTTCGCTTTACGCCCGGATGCAGAAACGGTTGACCGGGACCGAATCGGACAATTATTTCCAGCTCGACCCAGCGGAAGACGAATGGACCGAAGCACGGCGCCTTTCGGAAAAGTATTCCGCGAAAGCAATCATCATCGGGCATAGCCACGCTGCGCGTTTCCGCCACGATTCTGGGCTTTTGTATGCCAACAGCGGCACGTGGATCGGGCTCATGAAATTGCCCAGCTCGCAAGCCTCGGATGACGATTGGGCGGCTTACCTGGAAGAGCTGCAATCGAACAAAGCGCTCGATCCGGCAAAACAAAAGCTAGCCAAAGTCATGACGCGTTTCACCGCCGTGCTCCTTGCGCCCCATGACCGAGGAGGCGCCACCATTTCGCTCGTGGAATGGCTCGACCAACGCTTGTCGACCCTGCGGTCGGGGTGGATACCGCGCGGGTAATTCGTAACGCTCGACGTATTTGGGAGGATCGTCATGGATATTGATTTGCTTCTTGCGCACGCCGACGGACGAGGGCCGATGCTTGCCGAAGGTTTGCCTTTCGAGGCAGCCGCGACGACAGCAAAGCCCAATGAACAGCTCGAAATGGAGAGTTTTCCCAAGTTCGCGGAAGATCCCAATTCGCTTCCGGATCAACGCTGGGGGATCATCGTTCCGGAAGGCCTTATCGGCGAAAGGCTCGCACAAATCGTCGCCCCGCTTCGTGCAGCTCGAAAGGAACAACAAGGCGCCGAACCCATTGTATTCAAAGCTCCGGCGGGTATGACTGCGGAACAAGCCGCGGCTTGGTGGGGAGATGTCTACCATTCGGAAGACATCAAATTGGCCGACCGGCCGCGTTATTTGCTCATTTTGGGCGACGCGGACCAGATTACGTGGGAAGCACAGCAACGTTTCGCCTCAAGCGCTTTCGTGGGTCGCTTGGCATTTGCCAATGACGCCGACTACGAGGCGTACGTGCACAAAATTCTGGCGTGCGAACGCGCTGAGCGGGCCAAAATGTCCAATCCCCGCGCCGTCTTTCACACGGTGCGCGACGGAACCGCTGCCACGTCCGCCGGACATCGAGGGCTCATGGTTCCCACGGTCGAGGAAGCCACGACCGGATACAAGACGCACGAATTTCCTGCCAGCAAAATTCTGGATTTGACCGAGCGAGATAACGTTTCGCCGGACGATTTTTTGCGTGAAGCGCAATCACGCGAACCGACCATGCTCTTTTCAATCAGCCACGGTCTGGGCGCTGCAAAAGACGCGAGCGGCGAAGAGCAACGGCGCATTCAGGGAGCGATGAGCTTCGGGGGGTCAACGAAAATTACCGCGGAAGATGTCGCGGGTCGTCCCTTCTTGCCCGGCGGTGCATGGTTTTTCTTTGCGTGTTTCAGCGCAGGCACGCCGTCCGAAAGCGCGTACCATCATTGGCTCTTGGCGCTCAAAAATGCAGGAATGCGAGTGCGCCCCGCGGATATCGAAGCAGTGCTCGCCACGCTCCCCAAAAATGGCCAGCCCCCGTTTGTCGCGGCATTGCCTCGAGCCGCGCTCGCGAATCCCGACGGGCCATTGGCCGTCATGGGTCACGTCGATCTCGCCTGGACTTTCAGCTTCCAGGACGTCGGTGGGAGCAACAAATACAAACCCGCCAGGTTCCAAGAAGTGTTCCGAGCCATCGTCGATCATAAACGCATTGGCTGCGGTTACTCTGACCTGCAACGAACATACACCGACGCAAACACCGACTTGACGATCATGTTCGACAAGGAAGAGCGTATGCGGGCGCGAAACGAACCCATTCCCCAAGACAAAGCGCGGGAAATGAAAAAGGGCTCGTTATGGATGCTCCGCCAAGACTTGACCGCCTACGTGCTGCTCGGCGACCCAGCAGCGCGCGTAACGGCATCCCCGTCGCCCGACGAAATGCGCAAAGCTCCCGCCATTGCCGAATTGGGCACCTCGGGGACGACCGACGCAAAAACCACGCCTGCTACCAATACAGACACACCGGCGACCTTTGGCGACACGCCGAACGGATCCATCCATGCATTGTCGAAGTTGGATCCGGCGCGCATTGAAGCAGCCGTATTTGCCAATGTAGGCAGCGAAGCGCTCGATGCGCTCGCCACCCATTTCGGTGTATCGCGAGCCGACCTGGATGCGTGGATCCACGCCTATCGAGAAGGTGGGCGGGCTGCGGTGAAAGCATCCTCGAGCGTTTGAGCTCGAATCCCTCGTCATCGGCCATGTTATAACCGGCGCGTGCAATCCAAGTACCGCGCCGCTGACGCCGCACAGTTTGTCGAGAAATACGCCAGCACGTGGGGCGAAGACCTCGCCCTACGCGTCTACACCTCGCGCTTGCTCGGTTCGAGCCTCGACTTGGTCCTCCAT
The DNA here is from genome assembly GCA_964514885.1 of uncultured Polyangium sp. Taxonomy (GTDB): domain Bacteria; phylum Myxococcota_A; class Polyangia; order Polyangiales; family Polyangiaceae; genus Polyangium. The sequence goes on from CAZETM010000576.1 coordinate 2,704, forward strand.
GGCGGAGGAAATACGTCGGTCAAAACCGTCGTGACCGAACTCGTCGGCGATTCGACCGAAGTCCTCTACGTCAAAGGCAGCGGCTGGGATCTCGGAAAGATCGAGCCCGAAGGTTTTCCCACTTGTCGTCTCGCGCCTCTGCGTCGCTTGTGCGATCTGCCGACGATGACCGACGAGCAAATGACGGCACAACTGCGCAGTCAAATGCTCGATCCCAACTCACCGGCGCCGTCGGTCGAGGCGCTCTTGCACGCGTTCTTGCCGGCGAAATACGTTGATCACACGCACGCCGATGCAGTGCTCGCCGTCGTCGATCAACCGAATTCCGCACAGCTCGTACAGAAAGTATTCGGCGATCGCGTCCTGTTTGTCCCGTACGTCATGCCCGGCTTCGTACTTGCGCGCAGAGTTGTGGATCTGTGGCGCGCGTACAAGCAACGCACGAATCGAGAACCGAGCGCAATCATCCTGGACAAACACGGCATCTTCACGTGGGGCGAGACAGCGTCGGACAGCTACGAGCGAATGATCGCGTACGTGACGCGTGCCGAACGATATCTCTCCGATGCAGCTCCTGATTCGCTGCGCACGATCGCGAGCCCGTCTCCAGATACGTGTGAGCGCCTTGCGCCTGTGCTTCGTGGCGCCCTCATGCGCGCCTCGGGTGAATCTTGGATCGGAACGTTTCGGATGAGCCCGCAAACGCTTTCCTTTTGCGATCGCGACGATCTCGAAACCGTTTCGCAAAAGGGTTGTGCCACGCCCGATCACGTTTTGCGTACCAAACCCAAACCGCTCCTGCTCGACCTACCGAACCTCGAGGATCACAAGGCGACGAAAGCTGCGATCGATGCGGGTATCGCCGCGTATGCGAATGCTTATCGCAGTTATTTTCAACGTTGTTCAGCAGCGCGCCCTGGCGAGCGCAAAGAGATCGATCCGTGGCCGCGCGTCATTCTCATTCACGGTCTCGGCGCATTCACCGTCGGCAAAACGCGTAAAGATGCCGAGGTTGCCGCAGACATTTACGAGCACACGTCAACGGTCATCGAGTTGGCGACGGCGTTTGGCGGGTACGAGCCAGCGAGCGAGTTGGACATTTTCGATGTCGAGTACTGGAGCCTCGAACAAGCCAAGCTGAGCAAGAAAGGCGCCGCCAAAGCGCTCGAGAGCCGAGTGGCATTCGTCACGGGCGCGGGGTCGGGCATTGGTCTTGCGGTCGCACGTGCGCTGCTCGCCGCGGGAGCACACGTGACCCTCACGGACAAGAACGAAGAAGCCATCGATCGCGTGGGCGATCAGCTTGCGGGAACGTTTGGCGATCGTGTTTTCACATTGCCTTGCGACGTGACTTCCGCAGACGACGTACGCAGCGCGATACGCAAGACCTCGCTTCGTTTTGGAGGTCTGGACATCGTCGTGTCGAATGCAGGCAGGCCGTATGAAGGAGCGCTGCACGAGGACAAAGGCGATGCGGCGTTACGGTCGTCGCTCGAAGTCAATTTGCTTGGACATCAAAACGTGTCGCGGTTTGCCTCGGAACTGATGATCCAACAAGGTTCCGGTGGTGCGTTGCTGTTCAACGCATCGAAGAGTGCATTCAACCAGGGTCCGAACTTCGGTCCTTATGCGATACCGAAAGCGGCGCTGCTTGCGCTCATGAGGCAATATGCCGTGGATCTTGCGCCGTATGGCATTCGTTCCAACGCGGTGAATGCCGATCGAATCCGCACGGCTCTATTCGATGGCGGGATGCTCGAGACCCGAGCCCGCGCGCGAGGGGTTGGCGTGGACGAGTATTTCCGCGCCAATCTCTTACGACGTGAAACGACTGCCGGCGATGTGGCGCAAGCATTCCTTTATCTTGCAGGTGCCGAAGCGACGACGGGTTGTGTCATCACGGTCGATGGTGGCAACGCTTCTGCATTCCCGCGATAAAACGCGAGATGAGTTGTACTGCGCTACGTGGCCTGCGTATCATCGGCGTGTGCGACCCCTAAAAACCCGTTTTTTGCTGCCCGCGCTTTGCGCGCTGATGTTTTCCACAACCGGCTGCATCACGAAGATGATCCTGAACGGCCAGATCGCGGGCACACGCAAAGCCTCCGCTGGCATCGACTCGCTCCATGACTACGAAGTGGCCCGCGTAATTGCCTTCAATGGCATCGGACAGTTCGAAGGCATGCATTACCTCGCCCCTGAAAATCAGGACGCGCTCTTCATGCTTGTGAAGAGTTGGACGGGTGCAACGTTCGGCTGGACCGAAGACGAAGCCGAAGCAGCAGAGGACGAAGAGGGGCTCGACGGACCGAATTACCTGCACCTGAAAAAACGCGCGATTGCAGGATACGACCGAGGACTTGGCTACGGCATTACGCTGCTCAATAGCTATTACCCGGGCTTCGATGAGGCGAAGAAGAAAGATGAAACCCTCAAAGCCTATCTGGCGCAATTCACCGACGCCGAAGAGCACGCGCTCCCGCTGTTCTGGACTGGTTATGCGTGGATCAGCAAGACGAACATGGCGAAGGAAGATCCGGCTGTCGTCGCAGATCTCTATGTCGGCGTAGCAATCATGGAGCGTGCCGTGCAGCTCGATGACCGTGTCATGCACGGCAGTGGGCACACGATCCTTGGCTCGTATCACGCTCGCTCAGCCATGGCGGAGCTCGACGAGTCGAAGAAGCACTTCGAGCAGTCGCTCGCGATCAGCCAAGGAAAGCTGTTGCTGGCCAAGGTTCAATACGCGGCGAAGTACCACTGCACGAAGGGCGACAGGGACGCGTACGTCAAGACGCTCACGGAAGTCGTGGAGGCGGAGGATCCGTTTCCGGAGCAACGTCTGCAGAACGCGATCGCGAAGCGTCGCGCGCAACGTTACTTGAGCCCGGTGCGCATGAAGGAATGCGGATTTTATTGAGAGGGCCTAGCCCCTCTCCACTACTTTGAGCGCCTCACCCCCTAGCCGCCTCTCCACAAGGTGGAGAGGGGGAACGTGGGCGTTCACTTCTTCTCTTCTTTGCCGACGTTCATCATCTCTTTCATCAGCGCGTCCATGTCGTCGGCGGGTTTGTCGCTACCAGCTTCACCTGATCCGGCATCGGACGAATCCGAACCGCCACCCATCATCTCTTTCATCAACGCATCTTCGTCGAGCGCGCTCGATGCGTCGGGACCGGCATCCGCAGTACCCGAATCCATCGCCGGGATGACGTCACCCACAGGTTTGTCCTGTTTGGGTTTGTCTTCGATCTTGGCGACGCCCAGGCCGTCTTTGCCCCAGCGCGCGATGTCCGCCGGAGAGCACGGCTTGAGGTTGTTCTTGTCCTCTTGAACGCATTCGAGCAGCCACGCCTCACGAGGCGCAACGCCGTCCTTTTCCGCCTGTGCACGTAAACGATCAACGTCGTCCTGAAGAGTGAACGTCGACAACGACGGGAACAGAATGATTGTTCCGAGACCAATTCCAAGCAGCACCACGAAGGGCAACACGACGCGGTAGACCTGGACGATCGGCTTGGAGAACCGGAAGCTCGCGATGAACAGGTTCAGACCCATGGGCGGGGTCACGTACGCAATCTCGAGGTTCAAGAGGAACATGACCG
>CAZETM010000577.1:0-6307 GCA_964514885.1 uncultured Polyangium sp.
CCAGCAAGATAGCTCGACCATCACCAAGCTGCGGAACGAATCCACCGAATTGATGCCCCGCATAAGCCAACGCAATGGGATCGGCTCCCTCGAGCACACGATTGCCCGCCAACGCTTCGACGCCCTCGGGCAAAGCAAGCTCGTCCCGGCTCAACTGCAGCAACTCGGCGACCGCAGGATTGACCGCAAGCAATGCAGGCTGGGCCACCGGAGTCGGACGCACTCGAGCAAAGAAACGACTCGGGAGCTGGGCGTAGGTGTGTTCGAATGCGATGGGCATGAGGGGTGCTTCGGGTGAACAGGACCGGTTGGCAAGGTGTCAGATCTCAATTGTGAAACGACTGGCGACCGAGCTTGCGAGTCGAGGAGGCATTTGGTACAAGCGATACATGTCCGAGATTACGTCCGAGCAGTCCCCTCACCTCGCCAAGGTCTTCGATACCTGCCCAGAGCCATGCGCCATCCTTGAAGGTGACGCGATCGTTGCTAGCAATCCCGCGTTTCGCGCGCAGTTTCAAGATGCTGCGTCATGGCGATCATGCATCGCCGCGACTGACCAAGACGAACTCGCGACGAAGGGCGGCGCATCGTACAAGTTCGTCGCGCGTCCGGCAATGGGTTTTCACCTTGGCCAGCGCATGCAGTGGACGGCCTGGTCGGTGAATGAGCGCTCGGTTTGCGTGCGCCTTGACGGACCGGCGAGTCCCGAGATTCCGCCTGCGTTCGAGCGTGAGCTAGGTCAAGCGCATGCGTTGTTGCGCGCCGTCGCGGAACTGCCCGTCACGGTTTGGGCGATGAATGCGGACGGCATGTGCACACTATCCCTGGGCAAAGGATTGCAACATTTTGGTTTGAAATCGGGTCAGCTCGTCGGGCAAAACCTTTTGCAGGTGTATCCTTCCGATTCAGAAACGCACCACGACATTCGGCGCGCCCTCCAGGGAGAATCGATCGCCCGAGAAATTCGTATTGGCGACATGACTTGGTACAGCACACTGCTCCCAATTCACGATGCGCTAGGACAAAAAGTCGCGCAGGTGTATGGCGTGGCAGAAAACGTGACGGAACGATCGCAAGCTCAGCGGCACATCGAAGAGCAGCTTCTGCTGATCAAGTCGCAACAAGAAACTCTTGCGGCGCTGACGAGCCCGATCATCGAGGTTTGGCAGGGCGTATTGGTCGTGCCATTGATTGGCTCGCTCGACGAACATCGTGCGGGGCGATTGATGGAGCATCTATTGGCCGCTGTGATCCATCGACAATCGCGCGCAGTGATTTTGGATTTGACAGGCGCGCCGCTCATCGATTCCACGACGGCTCAGTATCTATTCGACATCATGCGCAGTGTGCGCCTGCTCGGAGCCGAGGGGCTTGTATCAGGTATTCGCCCCAATGTAGCGCGAACGATGGTCGAGCTTGATATTGCGGGCACGTCTTGGACGACATTCACGACGCTCGCGGAGGCATTGCGCCGAATCCTTGGTAAGCGGTTGAGTACGAAATGAGCGCCACGAACAGTCCAGTCTGATTGAAGAACTCCCCGCCTCCCTCCTTTCTCCTCGCCCCCCCTGTAAGTTCCTCCCCCCGCCCCGCGTTCTGATGCGGTCTTCGGAGGAATGTCCCATGCTCAGCCGATCCCCGCTATTCGTGTTCCTTGCCGCCGCATTGTTTGCCGGATGCACCAACAAAACCATTCACGTTCAGCACGCCGCCGACAAACACCACAAAATTGAAGTCGCCGCAGTAGACGAGGGAACGGCCGTTCAAGCAACCGACCTCATCGCCATCGAATCCACCGCGTCGAATGCATTCGTTCGCTCCGACAAACCTGGCACCGTCGACGTGCGTCTGCGCATCAAAGCCAAGTCAATCCCGGGAAGCCCGCGTCCGCCCATCAATCTCGCGCTCGTCGTGGATACCTCGGCGTCCATGGAAGGCGCCGCCATCGAAGACGCCAAAACCGCCTGCGCCGCTTTGCTCGACAAATTGTCCCCAGGCGATCGCCTCGCGCTCATTGCATTTCACTCCGGCGTCGACATGCTCGTCCCGTCCACCGTGCTCACCACCAAAACCATCGAGGAAATCCGGAACAAGATCGCAGCCATCAAACCGTATGGCACGACAAACTTGGCCGGCGGTTTGTCCGCAGGTCTGGCCGAAGCTCGCAAGAATTTCCGACCCGATGGAATCAATCGCGTGGTCTTGCTCGGGGATGGCGTTCCCAATGATGGCTCGTCACTTCCGTCGCTCTCACAATCCGCCGCGCAAAGCCAAATTGCCATTACCACGCTCGGCCTAGGACTCGATTACGACGAAACGGTCATGAGCACCATCGCGCTCAATTCAGGCGGGAAATACCATTTCATCAAAGAGTCGGCCAAAGTGGCGCAGGTTTTCCAGGACGAAGTATTGCGACTTCAACGCGTCGTCGCGCGAAATGTTTCGCTACGCCTAGCCACGGGACCTGGCGTGACCATTCAAAATGTCGTGGGATTGCCGATGGCCGGGCCTTCGAGCGTCCTCATCGGCGACATGAGCGAAGGCGAAGAACGCGATATCGTGGTCCGCTTGGCGCTACCAGCCCGACACGATGGCTCGGTCGTCGAATTGATGGATGCCGAAATCACGATGGCTCATCCAACAGCGCCCGGACAACAATTGACCGATCGCGCATTCGTCGGGGTGAAGTCGACTGCGGATTCGGCGAAAATCGCAGCCGGACGCAATCGAGACGTGGAACGCTCGGCTGCGCGAACGGACCTGGCCGATCGAATCGTGCGTGCCGTCGCGTCGGCTCGAGGTGGCAATTTACCTCATGCTCTTTCGCTGCTCGATTCCGCAGAAAGAGACGCAAAAATGTTGGCGAAGGAGCTCGAGGATCCCATTTTGGCGGAAAAGGCAGAGTCGCTGGGCCCACTGCGCCGCTCCTTGCCGTCGCTCGTGCATCGAGAAGTCGCGGCGCCCGTGGTTTCGCATGCGCCAGGTTTACCTATGCCGAACCGAGCGCCAATGCCCGTTGCCGCAGCCGCCATTGTCATGGATGCGCAGGCGGACGCAATGTCGGCATTGCAAGGTCGGTAGGTGGCTGGTGCCAAACTGCTGCGTGCCGTTCGACACCCACGACCTACCCGTCCCGATTACTTCTTCGGCTTGATGAACTTGAGCGTCATGCGGTCGCTCTCGCCAATGGCCACATACTTCGCGCGATCCTTGTCGCCTAGGTCCAGCGACGGCGGCAAGGTCCAAACGCCTTCCGGATGGTCTTTCGTGTCCTTCGGGTTCGCATTGATCTCGGACTTCTGATCGAGCTTGAAGCCCGCAGCCTCGGCTTGCGCAATGACGAATGCCTCGGGCAAATAACCTTGCTTTGCGCTCTCGTCGGGATTGGCATCGGGTTTGGCGCGGTGTTGCTCCACGCCCATGATGCCACCGGGCTTCAAAGCCTTGAACGTTTGCGCAAGGAAACCCGCCAAAAGCTTGTCGCGATGCATGCCGTGCATGGCGCGCATGACGATCACCAGATCGGCTTTACCATCCATGCCGAATTCCGGGTTCTTCGAATCGATGACGATTCGCTCGACTTTGCCGTACACTTCCGGCGCACGCTCGAGGAATCGCTTGAGCCGCTCACCGTAAAACGTCGCACGAGACTCCTTCGGGCCATTCGGATCGGTCGTCGTGACGAACAGCTTGCCTTGCGCAGCGAGCGTCGGCGCGAGAACCTCGGTATACCAACCACCACCGGGCCCATATTCGAGCACCGTCATCTTGGGCGTGAGGCCAAAGAATTTGAGCGTTTCGAGCGGATGGCGATCCTTGTCTCGCTCGGCATTGACCGGACTGCGGTGTTTGCCCGCGAGCACGGCTTTGAGCGCCGCGTCGACCGATGCGTACTTGGCTTCCGCAAGCTTCTTGCCCGCTGCCCGAACCTCTGCGGTAAACCGAGCATCTTCGGCCTTCGCTTCGGCTTCCCACTTGGTCCGGTCAGCAGCCAATTCTTCTGCAGCTTTGGCTTTTTTCTTTTCTTCCTCGGCCTTCTTCTTGTCCTCGGCAGAGGGCTCGGCGGGCGCGGCAGTGGACGTTGCCGCAACAGTTGCAGCAGCGGACGTCTTTACCGGCTCCTTGGGATCGGGCGAGGACGAACCGCAGGCAAGAAGCGCTACGGCGAGGGAAGCGAGAATGCCATGTCTTTTCATGCGCGCATCATTGGCGCAAAGGGCGGAAAGACGCAAGAGCTTCGGCGTAAAATAAAGGTTGCAACGTCGCGTACTTTTGGTCTGAGCTGTTGCATTTACCCGACTGCGCTTCAATTCGCTCTGCGCCGCGCGCGCCGCCGCATGACTTCCAATCCAATCGCAGTCACTACGGTTGCCAGGCCCAATCCATACGCATCTCGATTGCTCCCCACCGCGTAAACGCCACACATGCCGCCTCCGCGCCGATTGCTTCCGGAAGGTGCGACAGACGGAGGCGTTGTTGATGATGCTGGGGTCGCTGTTCGCGGCGATTGGCACCATACCGCAACATAACTGCCCGCCCCACCTTCTTCACAACGACGCGTATATCCCTTTTTCTCGAGCGCCTCCTGGCAAGGATCCGGATTCTGCCATCCTCGGCATTGGTCACAAGGTCCGCCGCTCTGCAACTCCTTTTCGAGCGAGCATGTCGGTTCCCAGCCTGGAGGTCGGGGCAAATCAGCCCAGCTCGAATTCGATGCTCCCAAGATCAGGACGCAACAAAGCATTTGTACGAGTGTCTTCATTTTCTTCCTCATCCTATTCGCACGTCAATGATAATAGCTCACGAGCCCCCAGCCCTTGGATGCCGCAAAGCGAAACCATCCGCGCATCGCGTTGATGACCTCGCCGACATGCGAGTCATTGCCCTGATAAACAGCATTCGCCAATGCAGCGTCGACCGTTTTTACCTCGTCGGGACGGACCCAACCCGTGGAAGGAAAATCGTCCGGTGATGGCAATTTGACGGGCAAACCTCCCCAATAAAGCGTGCTGAATTTGAACGGAACGCCCAGCTCGGCGAGCGCGTCATTCAATGGTTTCAACTCGGGCGAACTCCAGGGATAGACGCAACCATTGTCCTGAAACTTCCCAAAGTGCTCGACGAGCAGCTTGAATGCATACGCATACACGCCGCCTCGCGCCCCGTCCGGAATCGTTCCGTCAATGATCTCACGTAGCGCTTCGTACGCCGTGGGATTCGAGAACATGTCGTCGAGCTGAGCGAGCTCACGCTTGAAGCGCCCGCCAATCATCCGCCGAAGTTTTTCGTCCTTCGAGCCTGCGACCTGCCGCAGCTTGTCGGTATCGACCGCCCAGATCATGAATCCGTATCCCATGCGCCAGAAGCCTCCGCGGGAAACGATAACAAAAAGAGCCGACCGAGGAAAGCATTTTGTGCGCCACCGATCGCGAGGCTCCCAGCCATGACCCGACCGCGCTTTCCCTTTCCGCGGATCTCGCTACAGTGGCCGGCGAGGAGTGAAACGTGCAAGAAGGGCGCCCGAGTTTTACATCCATGGTCGTGGCCGCGATTCGCGCGGTGTACACGGAATTGCCGGAACCGATCGGCGTTGCTCGAGATCCCCTGGCAGCAACCATCTTGCCTCGAACACTTGTTTTGCCTTCGCGACTGGCAAAACTGGCGGCGCCAAAAGGAGCGGCCAAACAGCTTCATCGGGGATTGGGCGCTCTGTCGCTTGGAATGACGTATCACGTCGCGCTGCGCACGCGTGCAATCGATGATGCTTTACGCGAGGCTTTGAAACGGGGCGCAAAACAATTGATCGTACTCGGCGCTGGGCTCGACGCCCGAGCGTATCGAATGGGCGAGCTGGAGTCGGCAACCGTTTTCGAGGTGGATCATCCGAGCACGCAACGGGACAAACGCGCGAGGCTCGAAAGGTCAGGACACCGTCCGCTTGCCGGCGACGTCAAAATGGTGTCCGTCGACTTCGAACGAGACGACTTGCTGGAATCGCTCAGCAATGCAGGGTTTTCGTCCACAGTGCCGTCTTTCTGGATTTGGGAAGGCGTCACAGTGTATTTATCGAAAGCGGCGATGACCAGCACATTGCAAGCAATTGCTAAAACGAGTGCACCGGGCAGCCGCGTGGCCATTACGTATGCCGAGCCAAGGCCCAATGACTTTGAACGAGCGCTCGTTGCCGTGGGAGCCGTCGCGATTCGCTTGATTGGCGAGCCCATTACGGGTTTCATCTCGGCTCGGGAAATAGCGTCACTGGCGGATCAATCTGGCTTTGCAGTCGTTTCCGACGAAGCTGCTTCGG
>CAZETM010000578.1:0-6295 GCA_964514885.1 uncultured Polyangium sp.
CCCGCGCAAGCCCGTCTGGACCGAGGGGCTCTTCATGACCCCTCAGCATCTGCAGCAAGGGGACCAGTATCACGAGAGTTTGCTCCAGGCGCGAACGGGCGCCTTGTTGAGCTACCCGTGGGGTGTCGTGGGCGTGCAGTTCGACGAACGCGCGCTGTCGGCTGGTCAGCTCAAGCTCGTCAAGTGTCACGGGTTTTTCCCGGACGGCACGCCGTTTTTCGTTGGTGATCGCGGCGAGGACGTCGTGGAAGCGCGGCCGCTCGAAGGCGTATTTCCCGCGGCCCTCGAAGCGCTCGATGTGTTCCTCGCGATCCCGCAAGTGCGCGACACGCATCCCAACATCGCGCTCGATCCTGCGAAGTCGAGTCCTGCGATCCGGTTTGTCGCGGCAACATCGACGGTGCCGGACATCAACACGGGACGCAGTGACACCGCGGTCGTTTGGGCTCGTTACAACCTGCGCATTCTGTTCGGCACCGAGCCGCGTGATGCGTATCAGACCGTGCGCATCGCACAGCTCCTACGAGATCGTACGGGTGCGATTGTTCTCAAGAAGAGCTTCATCCCATCCATCCCGCACATCGGCAGTTCCGAGCACGTCATGTCGGGGCTGCGTCGCATCTTGTCGGCGATGGTTGGTAAACAAAAGTCTTTGGCCGAAGGGCGCCGGATGCGCACCGCGGCGTCCGTCGACTTTCAGTTTTCGGACACGGCCAAGTTCTGGATGTTGCACACGCTCAACGCGTTCATCCCCTCGGTCTCGCACATGGTCGATCATGGCAATGCGCATCCGGAGGACTGTTACCTCCTGATTGCGTCGCTCATCGGTCAGTTGTGTACGTTCGCGGCCGATGGAGATCCGACTGCGCTTCCGAAGTTCAATTACTTGGACCTCGAAGGAGTGTTCGAGCCGCTGTTCGATCGCGCGCTCACGCTCATCTCCTCCGTGCTTGCAGAGAACTACACCGTCGTGCCGCTCGAGAAGCGCGAGGACGGCATGTACCTCGGCAAGTTCGAGGATCCGAAGTTGCCGCGCACGCACGAGTTGTTTCTCGAAGCGAAGGGTGCGGACGAAGCAACGCTTCGCGAGCGACTTCCGCGGCTGCTCAAGATGGGGTCGTGGACGCAGATCGGATACATCCTCAACGCCGCCATGCCTGGCGTGCGTGTTGCGGTCGAGTATCGGCCGCCGGGGGCGATTCCGGTCAAGCCGGGTGTTGTTTACCTGCGCATCGATCAAGCAGGTGATTACTGGAACGACATTCTCGGTTCGGGAACTGTCGCGATTTACCAGCCGATCGATCCGCAGAAAGTCGATTTGCGTTTGATCGCCGTGCAGGGTGGCAAGTGATTGAAGGCGTAGCTGTTCAATTCATGGGGCGCACATGAGCCTGTCGCAGTCGATGTATTGGGTGTGCTCGGACGTGTTGTCGTTGATCCTGCAGCTCAGGAACTCTCGCGAGCTACCTGCGCCGGACATTTTGCAGCGTCGTGTTCTGCAGTTGTTCGACACGATGATGCAGAACGGGCGTGAGGCTCGGATCCCCGAGCAGGACATGATCGATGCGAAGTTTGCGCTCGCGGCTTTCGCAGACGAAGTCATCTATCACTCGAGTTGGCCTGGAAAAACGCAGTGGTTGAGCAATCCCCTGCAGCTTCAGTTCTTCCAGCTCAACACCGCTGGTGATCAGTTCTTCGTGAACCTCGACAACTTGCACGGGCAGCGCAATCGGGCCCATGTCGCACAAATTTACTTCCTCTGTTTGGCCCTTGGCTTTCAGGGGAAATATCGTCTGCGTCACCAGGAGGGATTGCAGGCGGTGGTGGAAGGACTCGGCAACTATGTGGCGCTCGCAGAAGGTGGAGGCGATCAGCTTGCACCCAACGCCGAGCGCAAAGACGGAGGCGGAAGCGCTGTTCGTCGCGAGCTGCCGTATCTCTTCATCGCCATCGGCTTTCTCGTCTTGGCGCTGATCGTGATCTTCATCCTTTGGCTGGTCATTGGCTCGAACGCCGAATCCACCGCTGAAGAAATCAAGCGATTGCTCGGTGGTGGAAAGTAGCGTCAGGGACACCTGGCAAAGGACCGAGGGAGACGTCCCATGTGGTTGTGGATCCTGAGCGCCCTGTTCCTAGCTCTCGTCTGGGGCACATGGTTCATTTTGAGACCCACTGGGCCCGGGCCCAGCTCTGAGGTTTTTCCGACGTGGATTCCGATCGTCATCACGGTCGTTGTCGTCGTCGGACTCATCTCGCTCGTCATCTATCGACGAGTGCGTGCAGCACGTGCGGCACGTGCGCTCGAGAAGGCGATTGCGCAACAAGCGCAAGAGCAAGCGCTTGCCGCGAAGCCCGAACGCCGCGCAGAAATTCTTGCGCTGCACAACCAGCTTCAAGAAGGCATCAAGGCCCTCAAGGCCTCGAAGCTCGGCGGCGGATCGAACGCGCTCTACTCGCTTCCTTGGTACGTCATGGTCGGCCCTCCGGGCGCTGGCAAGACGACCGCGCTTCGTCATTCGGGCCTCGTGTTCCCGTATCTCGATCCGCAAGGCGGCGGCGTTCAAGGTGTCGGTGGCACACGCAACTGCGAGTGGTGGTTCACGAACGAAGCCATCATGCTCGACACCGCCGGTCGCTACACGACCGAGTCCGATGATCACGACGAGTGGATGGCGTTTCTCGAGCAACTGCTCAAGTATCGCCCGGACAAACCCGTCAACGGTGTCATCGTCGCGGTGAGCATCAGCGAGCTTGTCGACGCGAGCGAAGAGCAGGTCGAGTCCGTAGCGAAGAAGGTTCGCGCCCGTGTCGACGAAATGCAGTCGACGCTGAAGATGGTTCTGCCTGTCTACGTGATGTTCACCAAGATCGATCTCGTGTCTGGCTTCGTCGAGTTCTTCTCTGATCTGAAGAAGAGCGAACGCGGTCAGGGTTTCGGGACGACCATCAAGCTCGACGCAAACAAAGGCGAGCCCGGAAAGATTTTCGACGAAGAGTTCGATGCTCTCGTCGAGCGTGTGCACACGCGATCACTTCGTCGCATGGCGACGGAGCGCAACCGAGCGTCGAAGGAAAAAGTTTTCCAGTTCCCGCTCGAGTTCGCGGCCATCAAGCACAACATGTCGTCCTTCTTGAACGTCGCTTTCGCGCCGTCCAAGACTGGCGGTCTCGCGACACCGATTCTTCGCGGGTTTTACATGACGAGCGGCACGCAAGAGGGCAAACCCCTCGAGCGAGTCCTCGGCAGCATGATGAGCGCATTCGGTCTCAAGCCGACGGCTGCCGTCAGTGACGACTTGAGCATTGCTGCTGCAACGGAGTCGAAGAGCTACTTCCTCCGCGACGTGTTCATGAACGTGATCTTTCCGGATCACGACATTGCTGCACGGACGGCTGCCGAGGTTCGCAAACAGCGCTTCCAACGTTTTGCTGCTGCATTCGCTGCTGCACTGCTCGGGATGCTCTTGCTCGTTCCGTCGATCCTCGCGTTCTGGAACAACCGAGCGCTCGTTGCACAGACGTCTCGAGTTTCCCAAGAAGCTGCCAGCGTGAAGTGGACCGATGGAACCACCTCGCCCGTCGAGAAAATCGAGAAGCTCGACAACATTCGCGAGCACGCGCAACTGCTCGATCAGTATCGCGAAGAGGGCGCTCCGGTCAGTTATCGCTGGGGCATGTACCAGGGCAACAAGCTCTTCGAGCCGACGAAGGATCAGTACATCGCGTCGTTGCGGGAGGGGTTTGTCAAACCGGTTCGTGCACGACTCGAAGAGCGTCTCGGTGGAGTGACCGGCGCGAAGTACCTCGAGGAGTACAACGACCTCAAGACGTACTTGCTGCTCGCTGACGACAACAAAGTTCACCTGCTCCCAGAGAGCGAAACCGCGTGGGAGACGGGGCGTCTTCTGCAGCTTTGGGTCGACACGCTACGCACGACGACGGACATGTCGGAGGCGGACCTCAAGGCCAAGCTTCTTCCGCACGTGAAGTATTACGTCGACCTGCTTCGACGTGGTGCGACGTCGAGCGAGACGCTGGACAAGGCTTTGGTCGAGCGCACGAGGGACATCCTCGCGCGCGTTGGTCCCGCGCAACGCTTCTACGATCGTTTCGTCACGAAGCTCGAGTACGAGAAGTACGACGAGAACGGTCCCGACGATAAAGACAACCTCAAGTACCCGCCCATCGCGCTCGACGAGCTCTTCTCGGATCGTCGCGAAGTGCTCGGCAAGGTTCGCAGCTCGCAGAAAGAGCGGACGGGTAAATGGCAACAAGTGCGCGGACCGTACACGGCCAAGGGCCATGCGCAGGTCATCGCGTCGCTTGAAGAGGGACTCACGGTTCTCGATCGCGAGCGTTGGGTCGTACCTCTGACGCAGGAAGAAGAGCGTCAGGGCGACAAGATCCAGCAAGCTCTTGCCCGCGTTCGTCAGGACTACGACGCGCAATACATCCGCGAGTGGGTGGAGTTTTTCCGGGACATCCAGGTCGAGATTCCGCCGAACAACAAGGAAGCGATCGAAGAGTTCCGCGTGCTCTCGACTCCGGACTGGCCGTATCAACGTCTGCTCCGCACGCTCGAGGACAACACGCAGTTCGACGTCGTGCAGAACCAAGCTGACGAAGCGATGTTCGCCGATGGTGGCGTTGTCGATCAGCTCAAGGAGCGCGCGAAGCGCCGGCTCGATTCGACGTTCAGCACCAAGACCGGCATGTCAGGTCGCGTGTCGAATCTCGTGTCGAATGGCGGTCCTGGTGGTGGGGTTCTTCGCGATCCGGTTCCGGACAAGTTCCGTTCGATGGTTCGTTTCGGCGTACCTGAAGTGCCGAGAGCAACTGCGGAAGGTATTGCTCCTCCGCCACCGAAGCCTGCCGAGCTGTCTCGCTACGTTGGTCATCTCGAAGGGCTCACCGCGGAAATGGGCGGCATCGAAGATGCTCCTCCTGGTGGTGCAAGCACGCAGGCGGCACGCGAGAAGTTTGGCGAGGCCATTCGCGAGACCGAAAAGTTGCTGCTCAAAATGGATGAGACGGGTCAGGAACTCATGACCCCGCTGCTCATGAATCCGCTTCGTCAGGCGTACAAGGCGGTCATGCGCAGTGCTGGTGGCTCGGCGAGCGGCATGTGGGAGGTCGTCGTGTGGCCTCCATTCCGCGACAACATCAAAGAGCGTTACCCGTTCGATCTCGCTTCGGCGCGCGATGCATCCTTCGAAGACACGATCGCGTTCCTCAAGCCGAAGGACGGCATTCTTTGGGGCTTCTACGATCAGTACCTCGACGACTTCCACATGCGTGTCGGGCACGATCACGTTCCCAAGGGCGGGCTCGAAGGACGACCTCGTCCGGCCAAACCCTTCACGCCGTTCAACGGATTGCTCTATCCGTGCCTCAAGCGCGTCCACGAGATCACCGATGCGTTGTGGCCTGAAGGTGCCGGCGACAAACCCAAGGTGACGTTCCACATCAACCTCAAGACCGTGAGCCCGATCGTCAGTGAGGTGCTCTTCGAGGTGGATGGTCAGAAGCGTCTGTATCGCAATGAGAAGGAGTTTTGGCACACGTTCACTTGGCCGGGCGAAAAGCAGACGGGCGCGCGTATGCGGATCCGTGGAGCTGGTGGTCTGGACGAAGAACTCGTGCGCGAAGGTCCGTGGGGTTTGTTCCGACTCTTCGAAGCAGGCACGACGAGTGCAGAGAAGGACAAGGACAACGTCTTCAACGTGACGTGGCAGATGACCGCACCTCCGGTCGTGGTGACGATGGAAGTGCGCCCGACGCGCACGAATCATCCTTTCTCGAGCAGCTTCTTCCGCGCGAGCAACTGTCCGCCGTCGATTGGTGACAGCTTCGGCGGGGGCAAGAAGTAACCTCTCATCAACGCATCTTTTTGGCACGTGACCACCACCAACCAACCCTGCTGTTTCGAGACAAAAAGGGATGGCGGTTGGGGTGGTGGTTCGTGTATGGGTAAACGCAGCCGGTCATGTTCTGGCGACGCAAGAAAGCTGCTGCGGCTCCCCCGCTGATCGGCTGTTTTGGAAAACTCCCCGCAACGGGAGATTTCATTCGGTTCAATGCTGGTGGGGATGAGCTTGCGGCCTTCGATCGGTGGCTTGGTGGCGCCCTGGACTTCTCACGTCGAGCGCTTGGGCCTTCGTTCGATGCTGCCTATCAGCCGTCGGTTGGCCTCTTCATCTTTCACGGTGAAGGCGGCAAAGACGGTGAGGCCCCGGCGCGTGGAATGGTTGGCGCGTGGGCGGCGAGTGGTGACAACGCGGGTCGCACGTACCCG
>CAZETM010000579.1:0-6294 GCA_964514885.1 uncultured Polyangium sp.
AACCAACGTCGAGCAGCCCAACTGCCGCGTTTTTGGCTGTCTTTCCAACATCGGCTAACCTGGGCGACTCCTATGCCCACGACGCGCATTCGCCTCGGCCAACTCCTCGTCGATGCCAAGCTGCTCCGACAGTCCGATCTCGACGAAGTCCTCGCCATGCAACGAGCCGACGGACGACGTCTCGGCACGCTTCTATTGGAACGCGGTTTGATCAACGAGACACAGCTTACACAGGTGTTATCGAACCAACTCAGCGTGCCATGGGTGTCGCTCGTGCACATCGAGTTCTCGCGACAACTGCTGAATTTGGTGCCGCATCACGTCGCCGAACGATTCTGTCTGGTGCCGATTTACGTGCGACACGTGCGTGGGCAAGGACAAACCCTGTACGTGGCGATGGATGATCCGTCGAACGACGACGGGCTTCGCGAGTGCGAAAAACACATGGGTTTGCCGGTGAAAGCGATGATCGCTCCGCCCAGCGACATCCGAAACGCGATTCGAGTTTATTACGGCGCCAAAGCAACTCCATCGATCCCACCGCCCGAAGCACGACCGAGCCGAGCACCGATCTCGGCAACTCCCACCGCCGAGATGCCGTCGGTCGAGATGCTGTCGGCGCATCAAGTGAGGTCGTTCAACACGCCATCGATCGAGTTGGAAGTGCTGAGTGCACTGCCGAGCGAGCTTGTCGGATCAAACGCGAGTTTGTCTCAGTCACAGCCAGAGCTGGACCTCATTTCACCGGACGCGCTGGAGCTGAGTCCTCTGCCACCTGTTTCAGCAGCAACGATGTACGACCTGCCTCCGGAGACACTTCCGGATGCTGGAGCAAGCCGATTTTTTAGAGACGAGCAAGCGGTCAAGGCTCGAGTGCCGGTGGTGGACGCGGGCGAGATTCCGTCGCTCGCCGAACGTCGCCGCAACCTGGAAGAGATCAACGACGACCCTGTTTCAAAATCGGTGAACGACACGCCGGTGAGTTCGCAGGTGAGTGCGATTCCGCAGCCAAAAGGGCGCGTGCCGCGCATGATCGCGCTGACGTTGCTGGATGGATCGACGGTGCAACTGCCTGCGCCACGCAAGTCCAAGCCAGGGCCGGCGTCGTCTCCACAAGCAACATCAACGGTCGAAGAAGAGATCGAGCCGCCTCCGTCGACGCTCAACGACGAGCAACGATCGGGTCTTACGGCGCGTGATTTGGTCGCCGCGCTGCGTGCGATTTGCGGTGGAGCAAATCCGAACGAGATCCTAGGGCCGAACGAGCGGATGGAAGCGATCGTCGCGGCGCTGTTGTCGGTGATGCTGAAGAAGGGCGTGATCGCGGATTGGGAGTTCGTCGACGAGCTGCGGAAGATCTAGCCTCACCCCCCGGCCCCCTCTCCACTACGTGGAGAGGGGGAGAAGATCAGCCTTCGCGAATGGCTCCGGCCTTCACGAGATCGTCGATCTCAGCGTCCGAAAAGCCTGCATCTCGAAACACCGCGCGCGTGTGCTCACCAGCGCGCGGCGGAGGCTCGAACGAACCATCCTGCGGGGTAACCGGCGTTCGATATTGCGGGATGCCGCCGCGAGATGTTTGGAGCTCAAAGAATAAGCCGCGCGACTTGATGAACGAGTCGTCACGTAAATCTTTCGGAAGCACGACAGGCTCGAGACAACAATCCGCACGCTCGGCGATCTCGATCCATTCGGCGCGGGTCTTCTGCGCGAAAGCAAACGCTACCGTCGCTTTCATTTCGTCCTGATGCGGGCCAGGCATAAGCGCCTCCATGCGCGGCTCGATGCCCGCCGCTGCACAGAAAGACATCCAGAACTTGGGCTCGAGCGCTCCGAGCGCGAACGGATGCCCGTCCTTGGACATGTACGTTCCATACGCCGCAATGCCTCCGGTGAGCGCATCGGCACCGCGCGGAAAGATCGCTCCAGCAAACGCAGAAGCAAGCGTCATGGTGCCGAAACCAAGCACGCCGTCAGTCATGGAGATGTCGAGCACGCGACCTTCACCGGTGCGTTCGCGCTCCGCGAGAGCGGCGAGAATCGCAATGACACACCACATGCCGCCACTGACATCTGCGAGCTGAAAACCAGGCGGTTGGGGCGATGCATCGACCGGACCTTGGCTGCCGAGCAAGCCTCCACGGGCGAGGTAATTGATGTCGTGGCCCGCTCGATGCGCAAGCTCGCCGGTTTGTCCGTAACCCGTTAGAGCACAAACGATCAGACGCGGATACTTTGAGCGCAAAGCATCGTGGCCAAGGCCGAGACGATCGAGAACACCAGGACGGAACTGCTCGAAGAGCACGTCGTAGGAGCCGAGAAGTCGTTCGAACGCCAAACGTCCTTCGGGTCGCTTCAAGTCGAGCAGCGCGCCGCGTTTGCCTCGGTTGAGCAGGTCGAACGCACCGGGCGCGAGGTGTCGCAAATAATCACCGCTGCCAAGATCTTCGAACTTGTCCACGGTGGCCCCGAGGTCAGCGAGGACGAGGGTCGTGAAAGGACCGGGCAACAGACGGGACAGGTCGAGGATTCGTTTGCCAACGAGAGGGCGCATGATGGTTTGTTCTCAAATGAATAAAGGTTTGAACACAAAAAAGCCGGCCGCCCGATGAAGGGTAGGCCGGCCTTTGTTACGAACGCGAAGCGATCAGAGCGAGAAGAGCTTCTGGAGCTTCATCGCGAGCATGTTGTTGCCAGCGACCTTGAGCTTGCCACCGAAGAAGAGCTGCATGCCGTTCGCTTGCGGGTTCTCCATGAGCTTCTGGAAGTCGTCCGCGGCGAGCGTCATCGTGCATTCCGCGCTGCCGGGATTGCCCGCCGCGCAGCTCGGGCTGTTCTTCACGTCGATGAACCATTCACCACCGCCGTCGCCGGTGATGATGAACTGGTACGTCGCGCCAATCTGCTTGGCTGCGTCGGGGTTCTTGGCGATCTTGGCGGGAACTTCTTCGTTGAAGAGCTTCTGAATGTCGACGGCCATGGTGTCTCCTGAGCGGGAGCGCCGACGCGGGCCGGCGCTGCATAGCGCTTGATTTCAGCGCGGGGATGTAGCCGGTATTGACCATTCGCGTCAAGCGTCGGCTCGCCAGATAAGTACGCGCAAAAAATTACGCTCTCGCTACGCGCGGGCAGGCGACGAACGTCGGCTGGCCTGGGGAGCCGTATCCAAGGCCGATCGCACCGGGAGCACGAAAAGGCGATCAATCGCTACGCGCCCGTCACGCGGGGGAGGCTCTTCAGAAGCCACCTGCACAAGGCGCAGATCACGAAGCGCGGTGACGTCGTACTGGCCCGCATCTCGAAGCTCGAACGGAACTGTCGAAGCCAGGAGCGACACCAAGACGGCCTCGCTCGAACCCTGCCGAATCGACGTGCCTTGATACATCGTGATCGATTGGCCGAACGTTTCTTTGAACACAAACGGTCGCCATTCGAGAGGTGCTTTGAGGTCAAAGTGTCGTTCGCCCACGACGAGCTCTCGACCATCGAGCGTAAACGGAGCGCCTCGGGCATCAGACAACACGAGCCGCTCGAGACTCGCTGGATCGATCTCTTCGACGGCGAGCACGAGCGCAGCAAAGTCCTCGGGCGACAGGTCGAGCGGCACTCCGTCCGGGCCGATGGCCTGGAGCGCAGCATCGTCTTCGAGCACGGTGAACGCACGATCGAAGAGCGCTGCGAACGTACGACGCCCCGTGCGCTCGAGCGCGGTGCCTACGTAGAACAAACCGTCGAGCGAGCTCCACACGGCGACGACGCGATCACGTTCGGGGCTTTTGACGAGCGTGAGCCCAAAGGGATCGCGTAGCGACGCAACCAGTCGCGCAGCTCCAGCGTCGGGTTGAAAGAAGAGGCGCGAGCCATCGAGCACGACACCACGAGAACGTCGGGATTGTTCCAGGAGTGAACGACTTCGAGCGACGAGGGCGATCGCGATGGCGAAGAGAGAAACCGGTACGGCAAGACGAACGACGGGACTGGAAGCAGAGACGGCAACGATCAACGCGATGATGAACAAAGGCAGTGCGGCATCGCGAAGACGGAAACGCGTGGGAAGAGGTGCGTCGGGAGAAACCGCGGGGAAAAACCGCGCGTGTTTGCTTGGAGCATCCGACGATTCGCCATCCATTCGGGAGGAAATGGTAGCACCCGCATCGGCCCCAAGGGAGTGCTCAATACGATTCCGTTCTTTCGTAGATAGGGAGGACGCTGCGTACTGCAAACGCGATGCGTCACAGACGTATTGTACGAAGTCGTAATGAATTTGCGATGACCGAGACGCTGCTCAAGCTCATGGCCGCGCTGGCGATCATGGGGCTCAACAAGATGCCGAAAAACGGGTAGAGCAGCCCGGCAGCAAGCGGAACGCCAAGGCCGTTGTAGACGAACGCGAAGAACAGGTTTTGGCGAATGTTGCGCATCGTGGCGCGACCGAGACGACGAGCTCGAACGATGCCGCGCAAGTCGCCCTTCACGAGGGTGATGCTGGCGCTCTGCATGGCCACGTCGGTGCCGGTACCCATCGCGAGACCCACTGCGGCGCGAGCGAGCGCGGGAGCATCGTTGATGCCATCGCCCGCCATGGCGACGACTTTGCCGCCGCTGGAAAGGCGGTCGATCGCTGCGCTTTTCTGATCAGGAAGCACTTCCGCTTCGACGTGCTCTATGCCGAGTTCGCGTGCCACGGCCATGGCGGTCGTGCGGTTGTCGCCCGTGAGCATGACGATCTCGATGCCTTCAGCACGCAGCTCACGGAGCGCTTCGGCGGCGCCAGGTTTGATCGGATCCGCAATGCCGAGCAGGCCGATCACGCGTCCTGCCATCGCGATGAACACGACGGTTTGTCCTTTGGAACGGAGCTGTTCGGCGCGTGTTTCCGCGTCGGCGATGTCGACGCCGACTTGCTTCAAGAAGCGAACGCTGCCGAGCACGCTGGGCTCTCCATCGACACGACCGGTGACGCCATGTCCCGCGATGGATCGAAAGTCGACGACGTCGGCAAGGTCGACGGACTTGTTCTTTGCTGCACCAAGAATCGCCGCGGCGAGAGGATGTTCGCTGCCTCGTTCGAGGCTTGCGGCGACACGAAGAACGAAGATCTCGTCGAGTTTGTCCAGTGGAACGATCGAGACGACGTGGGGTTTGCCTTCGGTGAGCGTGCCGGTTTTGTCGATGACGAGGGTGTCGACGCGTTCGATGATTTCGAGAGCTTCGGCATTTTTGACGAGCACGCCGGCGGTGGCACCGCGTCCGGTGCTGACCATGATCGACATGGGCGTCGCGAGGCCCAAAGCACACGGGCACGCGATGATGAGCACGGCGACGGCACTCGCGAGAGCGTAGGCGAGACGAGGCTCCGGACCGAAAAACATCCACACGGCAAACGTAGCGATGGCGATGAGGATGACGGCCGGGACAAACCATGCGGAGACGACGTCGGCGAGGCGTTGAATCGGTGCTCGCGTACGTTGCGCTTCGCTGACCATGCGGACGATCTGAGCGAGCAGCGTTCCTTGGCCCACGCGATCGGCACGCATGACGAAGCCGCCCGAGCCATTCACCGTCGCGCCAGTGACGCGATCACCTTCGTGTTTCTCAACAGGAACGGGTTCGCCCGTGACCATCGATTCGTCGACGACGCTCGATCCTTCGATGACGATTCCATCGACGGGCACTCGTTCGCCCGGACGAACCCGCACACGATCGCCAACTGCAACCTGCTCGATGGGTACGTCGTCGTCGGTTCCATCCGGACGCACTCGACGCGCGGAACGCGGAGCAAGACCGAGCAGTGCGCGAATCGCTCCCGAGGTTTGTCTACGCGCACGTAGCTCGAGAACCTGACCGAGCAGCACGAGGGTGATGATGACGCCCGCCGCTTCGAAGTAGACCGGAACAGAGCCGCCATGCGTGCGCATCGACGGAGGGAAGAGGCCTGGCGCGAGCACAGCGACGAGGCTGAACAAGTAAGCCGCGCCGGTACCGATCGCGACGAGAGTGAACATGTTGAAGCGCCGTGTGACAAGCGATCGCGCACCACGTTCGAAGAACGGATAACCGCCCCAAAGGACGACGGCTGTCGCGAGCACAAGCTCGATCCACGACTGAGGCGCCCAGTGATGAATAGGCCAACCAGGGATCATCGGTCCCATGGCCAAGACAAACAGCGGTAGAGTCAGGATCGACGAAACCACGAGACGCCGAGTCATGTCGACCAGCTCGGGGTTGGGCGGCTCCTCTGCGCTCAGAACGACCTCGGGCTCGAGCGCCATGCCACAGATGGGACAAGGTCCG
>CAZETM010000580.1:0-6293 GCA_964514885.1 uncultured Polyangium sp.
CCCCATTCGACTTGGTTCCGTGGCTGCTCAAACTGCCGGCATGCCCGCCACGCACTTGGCGAAGCTCAACATCGACACGGGCGACGTCATTCATCTTGGCGGGGCCTTCTATTGGCTGCCGACGCGTTACTTGGGCGGGGTCATCGAAAACGCTGCGCTGAAGGAAGCCCCTGAAGGCACGACGATGGCCGATGTGCTTTCGACGCTGGTGGCATGTGATGCACTCGGACAAACCCTGGGTGGATTCGACACGTGCGATGCCACTTGTCTTGCTGGTCTCTGTCACGAAGCGCTTGCCCAAGGGTGGCAAAATGCGCTGGATGCATCGGCGATGACCGGCGAGATCGGTCTCATCACGATTGCTGCTGCGGCCACGGCATCGGTCGACAACACGGCGATTCCGGTTTCGTTCCAAGGCTCGTGGTTGGGCAAGATCACGGGCGACGACATTGCTGCAAAAATCAGCAACGCCCCGATCAGCGCGAAAGCGGTCGAGCCACCGCCCGCACCGTGAAGGGCTTGCGGTGCTGTAGACCCACGGCTTGCGCGATCGTCCCAACCCAAACGATTCCGACGCCGCGAGTGACCGCGGTCCTGCGTTATCCTCGCCCGTCATGACGACTTCTTCTCTTGTGCGGCGCGCGGCTCGGTATCGGCCCGCTCGTGTCGCGTTTGTCTTTCCAATCCTTGGACTCGCGCTCGCAACGGCTGCGGCACCGAGCTGCACGACGGACACGACTCCAGCGTCGACCACGGGAGGCTCCACGCCGCAGCTTGCTCCTGGTGATACGTGCTTCGCGCCTGCCGCGAACATCCTCAAACTTCGCTTTGAGCAGAAACGAATTTTCTTAGCGCGTTGCACCGGCTCCGAGGACACGTGTGCTCGTCGAGAGGTGCGTCTCATCCTCGATCCCGACGTCTGCACGGCGACGCCCGTCACGTACAAGACCTCGAACGCGGAGATCGTTGGAGCACCAACGAGTGATGGATTCGGTCTGTACCGAGCCGGCACGACGGCCACCTTCGTGGCGGGAAAGACCGCGGGCTCCGCGACGATTGAAGCGAGCATTGCGCGTGGGGATGGGACGAGTGTGACGACCACGCTCGAGGTCGAGGTGCTCGATGTCGATGCAGCCGGAGCTGACATCACGTGTTCCGGCATGGTGGCGATGCAGGAGTTTGGCGGAGGCAAAAACCTCGCGGGGAAAGACGGGCTTGTTGGCGCGAGCATTTCGCTTCCCGCGGGCGCGAGCAATCCGCCGAGCGGTAGTTTTTTGTGGAGCGTTTCGCCGTTCGACGCGCAGATCACGTGCGGACAAGACAAACCGCCGACGGATTACCTAACGCTGGGTCCCGCGATCTTGTTTGGCCCGACAAACAAAAAGTTCCAACGTGACGTACCGCTTTCGATTCCGATCAATCCGGCGCGAATGCCGGACAAGGCGCGGCTGCGTCATTTGGCGGTTGCGTATTCGGGTCCTGCATTCGTGACCCCGCGAATCGTTCCGGTTTCCGATGCACGCATTGAAAAAGTGGATGGGCAATGGGCATTGACGTTCAAAGCGCCGCGGTTGGGTACGTACCAAGCGGTCGTGACGAAGGATGCCGGCACGAAGACGTTTCAGCGCAGAATGAGCCATCGCGCCATTCTCGGTGTGTCGATGGGCGGTGGTGGGACGGCCATGTTCGGAATGCGTCATCATGATCGTTTCGATGTATTGGCGCCGCTTGGAGGCCCGGTTGATCTCACGTGGATGCTGCACCATATCGAAACCAACATCATGGGCGGGTTTCGATCCATCGCGCCCGGCACGACGGTCGATCAAATTAAGCTTGCGGCGACGCCGTGCATGAGTGCTGCCGATTGCGCATTCGATGAGACGTGTGTCGCAGCGCTTCCTGGCGCGCCGGGCAAATGCGCATGGATACCGGCGCCCAAGGATCCGTACGAGCACAATTCGGTATTCAATCATTGGTGGTACGAATATCCAAACAAAGGCAGTGGCGGATCGTTCTCGAGGACGCAATACCTGCAAATTTTCCGCGACTTCGGGATTATGTTTGGCAATCCAAACGGAGAAAACCTCTCGCCGAATGGAGAGAATCTTCCTGCTGGCGTTCGTCCTGACGATCCGAGTGTCATTGGCAATCGGCAGACGGACGAATGCAGAATTTGGGTCGACCCGCTCGATGGTCCAGACAAACCGGCGCAACAGGAGCTGGAGAACAAGTGCCCGCAAGAGCGTTGTGCCAATACGCTCACGCTCCAGAGCTACTTCGACGACGAATTCAATCCTGACGGCACGTTCCCGGTGATTACGTTTTGCGATGGTTCGCCGCAATTGTCGCAGTTTTCGCCGTACGCGAATACCTGGACGCCGCAAGGTAATAACTTCCCCGTCGAAATTGGGCTGGCCGTCGATTACAACGGCAATGGTCAGCGCGACGAAATGGAGCCCATCATTCGAGCCGGTCGCGAGCCTTGGTCCGATTTCGGCACCGACGGGATCGCGAGCGCGCAAGAGCCTGGTTATGCCCCGGGAACGAATGAAGATCCGGCCGGGGACGATTACGACCCGCAATACAATCCATCGGGCACGGAGGGGAATTACCGATATGAACTCGGGGAGTCATTCGAAGACGTCGGTCTGGATGGAGTGGCCAACACGGCACAACAACCGATGGGCGGCTGGCAAAAGCCCGACGATGGTTATGACGTCGGCGAAGGTGACGGCAAGTTCACGGTGTCGCGCGGTTTGCAGCGTTTCTGGGATCGTGATGCGCATTCGATCGCTGCGCGCACGACGAAAGAGGTTCCTGGTGGCGAGCTGGACGACGCGGCGCTTCGGCGTTTGGACGTGTTGACCGATGGAGGCTTACGCGACTTGTTCAATTTCGCCGTCGATGCTCAGCATTTGGCTGGTGCCTTCGCGGGTCGTAATCGACAGGTTGCGTACTTTTCGGACTTCAATCAGCAACCGGGGCTGGATTCCACCAATCCATCGGGATTTCTCCCGGCACTCGTTCCGTATGACGACATGCCGGGCATCGTGCTGCAGCGATATGGCAAAATCGATCCCACCGGGGCTGATATCGAAAATGGCAGCGGTCAGCACGTGGGCACGACGAATGAAGTGATCGATCGGCTCAAGGCGGGGTTGTATTACATCCTGTCGCGTTGGCGGGAGCCCGAGTTGCGTACGTTGGTGCTCGAAAGCGCGGACGATCCGATTCCGGAAGCGAGTTCGTGCGAGATCCTTGGAACGTGCGAAATCGAATTCACGACGAAGGCCGGACGCAAAGGGCCGGTGGTGATTTCGCTGCCGCCTGGATATGCGCACAAGGATCAGCAGAATCGACGTTACCCGATCATTTACGCATTGCATGGATACGGCCAGGAGCCGGAAGATCTCTCTGCAGCGACGGGAATCATTCGTACGTTCATGAACCAATCGGCTGATGGCGCCGAGACGCGGCTGGCCAAAGCGATCCTCGTATTCGTCGATGGTCGGTGTCGCATTGGTCCGTCGGGCAAAGCGGAATGTATTCGCGGAACGTTCTTCGGCCAAAGCCCACTCGACCAAGGCGCGAAAATGGAAGACTTCTGGCTCGAGCTGATGGAACACATGGATAAAAATTACCGCACGATGGGCGATACCGAAGTCACCTGGACGGAGTAACCTTTCCCATCTTGGCCGACGACAAACCCCCCGCCTCTAGTCTCAAGCTCGCGCTCACGCTCACGCCGATCGGGATTCTGCACACGCCGTTTCCCGATCGGGTGAGCACGCCTCGTCAACCTCACGCCGCTGGCGGCGCTGAAGGAAGGATCGAGTTATTTCCAGGAATGGATCTCGAGCACGCGGTCGAGGATCTCCAGGAATGGGAATACATTTGGGTCCTTTTCTGGTTTCACTTGAATTCCACGTGGCGCCCGAAAGTGCTTCCGCCAAGGAGCAGTGGAAAGCGGAAGGGCGTATTGTCGACGCGTTCGCCGCATCGTCCGAATCCGATTGGTTTGTCGCTAGTGCGTCTGGTTTCGGTCGAAGGTTTGACGTTGCACGTGCGCGATGTCGACATGATCGACAAGTCGCCGGTATTCGACATCAAGCCGTATTTGCCATATGCGGAGGCACGTCCGGCAGCACGGACGGGATGGATTGAGGCACTCGCCGATCCAACCGCGGAAACTCCGGCCGATCCCGAGCCTGGTTTTACGGTGTCGTGGTCGCCGGAAGCTGCCGCGAAAATCGAGTTTTTGAAGAATGAGCTACGGATTGAAATAGGCGAGCCGATTGAGAGAATTTTGCGTCTCGGACCGCAGCCGCATGCATATCGACGTATTCGCGTCGAGCCGGATGGCACTCGAAAACTGGCGCACAAAGATTGGCGGGCTTGGTTTGTCGTCGATGGCCGGCAAGTGACGGTGATTAACATCGATACGGGTTATCGGGAGAAGGATCTCGTTACGTCACGCGATCCAGCGATTGAGCCACATCGAGTGTTCGTTGCAAAATTCGGCAGGTGCAGACGTTCGGCCGAGTGCTAAAGCGACGTGCATGAAGCAAGTTGTCATACTGGGCGCGCTGGTGGCGCTGATGGGCTGTGGCGGTGCATCGGGACAAGGTTCGTCTGGGCAAACGCCTGGCCAAGCTCGTGGCGAGCATGGATGTCCGCACTGCAAGCAAAAAGGCGGCGGACAGGAATGCGAACATTGCAAGCAGAAGGGCGGCGGTATGCACGGAGAACACGGCGGCGGCATGCACGGTGGACACGGCGGCGGGATGCATCACGGTGGCGGCCAGCAAGCGGGTGGACATGAAGGAATGCACCATGGTGGTGGGCATGCGGGTCATGGCGGGCCGCTGGTACATCGTTTCGAGAAGGCCGATGATTGGGCGAAGGAATTCGACAATCCCGAGCGTGATGCGTGGCAGAAGCCGGCGGAGGTCGTCACGGCGATGAGCATTTCGGCGGGAATGACGGTGGCCGATATTGGCGCAGGCACGGGGTATTTCTTGCCGCACTTGTCGAAGGCGGTCGGTCCGACGGGCAAGGTGCTCGGGGTCGATATTGAAGCGGACATGGTGCGTTACATGCAGGAGCGCGCTGCGAAGGAGAAACTCGTCAATGTGACGGCGCAGCAAGCAATGGGCGCGGATCCGGGTTTGGCGGCAGGCTCGGTGGATCGCATTCTCATTGTGGATACATGGCACCACATTCCCGAGCGTGTCGCGTATGCGCAGAAGCTTCGGGCAGCATTACGTCCGGGGGGCCTGTTGATCATTGTCGACTTCACGCTGGAAGCGACGAAAGGCCCGCCGAAGGAGCATCGTTTGGCAGCCGATAAGGTGATTGCCGAATTGGATGCGGGTGGTTTTTCTGGAAAAGCCGTCGACGAGAGTTTGCCCGAGCAATACATTGTGGTGGCCAAGGCGCGTTGAGCGTGGGAGCACAATTTCTGCGTCTCGTACACTTGCCAAAGCGCGAGTAGCATCCTATCTATGAATCGCCGGCTACTGAAGCCTTGACATAGGAGACGCTTCATGAATTGGAAAATCGTGTGCCCGGTCGTCGTTTCCGTGGTTCTTCTTGGTGGTTGCGTTGCGAGCCAAGGAGCATCCACTAACTCGGGTGCGCCGCGTCGAGCGGAACCGCCGCAGAATGACATCGGCGCACGCACCGGCGGAGCAACGGCTCCGCGCCCGCAACCAACCCCCGAAACGCGCTGAAGAGTCGGCAGATTCATCTGCTGCCGAGCAATTCAATCGACATCAAGGTAATCGGGCAGCTTCGATTTGCGGCGGGACCACCTGGGACTCGTAACGTCAATATTTGGAGATGCCTGCGCCATTGGCGACGATGACGATCACTTCGCCGGTTGACATTTCTTCTTGCTCGTCTCGTTCGTTTATGTAAAACCCGGCGTATGGCCCGGAAAAACCTCGCGTCAACCCGGGTGAACAGGTTCTGTTTGCAAAGCAGGTGCTCCAAGCACGCGCCGCACGCGCGCCGGAACTGGGGTTGGAGCATGTGCGGCAACTGGGGCTGAAGCAGGGGTTGCAAACGATCCTGCTGAAACTGCTCACGCAGCGTTTTGGCGAAGTTCCACCGGAAGCCAAGGCGACCATTTCAGCCGCCACGCCGGAAGAGTCGGAAGCAATGGCCTTGCGCGTGTTGACCGCGCAGTCGCTCGACGAAGTGCTGCGCGACGGCAAGCAGCGGTAGAGGTTAGCTGGAAGCGCGTTACGTAGGTCTTCAGCGCAAAGCTACTTCAGCAACGATTGCGATCA
>CAZETM010000581.1:0-6280 GCA_964514885.1 uncultured Polyangium sp.
TGAGGACCTCGGGAGGGCCAAAACGCCCCGAAAACGCAACGCTGCCATCGACGATTGCATCTCGTGCGACGCCACCACCCGACTGCAGCTTGGCACCACAATTGCTCTTACCATAAACCGTGCCTGCGTAACGAATCGAATGGCATGGTCATCTCGACGATGAGCACAGTGCACGTTTGGCGCAGCGAACCACAGCTCGAAAAACAAAGCACTTGAATGAGGAGTTTCCGATGAACCTGATGAACCAATCATTTTCTTTTTTCATGTCGGCCCTGATCATTGCCGCATCTGCGGTGATTTCTGGGTGTAGCTCCGATTGCGAGAACCTCTGTGAGGAAGGCAAAAGCTGTTCAGGTGCGACAGCCGAGGTCAAAAACGCCGATTGCGCGAAAACTTGTTCGGATCAGGAAGCAAACGCCACAAAGGCCGGATGCGCCGATGATCTCGACAAGTTTTACTCGTGCACCGCTGGAGCAGACCTCACCTGCGGCACGGAAAATTCAGCTTGCGCTACAGAAGCATTTGCTTTTGCGGGTTGTCAACTCGATTATTGTGGGAAAAACCCAGACGAGGCGCAATGCCAGGCCGCTCCATGATGGGATTTGCGAAGTTCCTTCGCAAATCGTAATCGCCCCAAAACCTGGAGCAGCGAACGGACAAACCGTTTGTTGCTCCATTTATTTTTGCGGATCCCCAGAGATTGCGTTCATGCCGCGCGTCACAATGACGGATGGCATTTCGTTTCGCCCCTGGCCAGCGCGAGGCTAAACGGTCATTGCATAACGCCCGCAAATGATAAACACGCGCGTGGGTTGTTCAGCCGTTGTGGTTTCTGAGTCCACAACGACGATCCGTTGTGGTTTCTGAGTCCACAACGAACCGAGGGACGTCTTCCAAGGGCGTGAAAGATTGCGCAATTCGCAGCGCCCGTCGCACCAAAGGGGTTGGCACGTTAGATGCTATGACGCGTCATGAGAACCGCGGTCATAACGTCCGCCGTTCGTCGCGCTTCGAGGACAAATCATCATGCGAAACTTCATAACAAAAAGCCGAACTCCATTTCGATTCAGAGATTCGTCGACATTCACGGAGCAATCATTGAAAGTTCAAGGGTGCAGTTCATGAATGCTTATGGGCGGCGATGTTGGGTCATCGCTCTGTTTTTCCTTGGCCTCGTTTTGAACACCTTCGGCTGCGAGCCTGTCCCCTCGGTGGACAGCTCGGCGACCGGGGACACCACGTCGGCGACCAGCGGCTCCGGCGGTGGAGGCGGCGCCAACGGCTCTGGGGGCGCTACCACGTCGTCGAGCGGCGGTTCCGGCGGCTCCGGCGGCTCCGGCGGCTCCCCGTGCATCCCGGTCGACGACAACAATCCATGCACCGACGACGTCTGCGTTAACGACCTGCCCGTCCACAACCCGACGGCGGCCGGCAGCGCGTGCTCGATGGGCGGCTCCCTATGCGACGGGGCGGGGATCTGCGTCGAATGTCTCGCCCCCGCGGACTGCCCAGGCGCCGACGACGAGTGTCAGACACGCACCTGCGCGACGGGGATCTGCGGGATGGCGTTCACCAATGCGAACACCCCGATGGCCGCACAAATAGCGGGCAACTGCCTGTTCGCGGTCTGCGATGGCAGCGGCGGCATCACCGAATTCGCTTACGACGCGGATCTCCCGCCGGATGACGGCAATGCTTGCACCGACGAGGTGTGCAATGCCGGCGCGCCGAGCCACCCAGCCACGGCGGACGGCACGGCGTGCACCGACGGCGATGCGTGCACCCAGACCGACACCTGCCAGGCCGGTAACTGCATGGGAGCCAATCCGGTAATATGCTCGGCGCTCAATCAATGCCATGTCGCCGGCGTCTGCGACTCGGCGACGGGCGCTTGCTCGAACCCCGTGGTGGTTGATGGCTTGTCGTGCAATGACAACGACGTCTGCACGCAGACCGACACCTGTCAGGCCGGCGCCTGCACCGGCTCGAACGCCATCGTCTGCGGTGGGGGCGAGGTATGCATCGCTGGAGGGTGCTTCCCACCCCCGTGCCCCGGTACGATTGGGTTCCCGGGGGTGCCGCTAGTGCCCACCGGCTCGGGCCCCGAAAACGTGGCGGTGGCGGACTTCAACAGCGACGGGAAGCTCGACCTCGTCGTCGTGAGCTCCAGCAGCAGCAGCTCATCCGTCAGCGTGATGTTTGGCAACGGCAACGGCACCTTCGCCCCCAAGGTCGATTACGCCACGAACAATAACCCCGTCTCGGTCGCGGTGGCGGACCTGAACGGCGACGGAAAGCCAGACCTCGCCGTCGCAAGCCTCAGCAACAACTCCGTGGATGTGCTGTTCAACAACGGTGACGGCACCTTCGCCCCCAAGATCGGTTACGCCATGGATGGCTATTCCCGTTCGATCGTCGCGGCGGATCTGAACGGCGATGGAAAGCCAGACCTGGTCGCCGCACGCGGTGAAAACAACGCCGTGAGCGTGCTGGTCAACAACGGTAACGGCACCTTCGCCCCCAAAGTCGATTACGCCACGGACGGCGAGTCCTACAGAGTCGCCGCGGCGGACGTGAACGGCGATGGAAAGCCAGACCTCATGGTCACGAACTACTTCTGGGGCAACGTGAGCGTGCTGCTCAACAACGGCAACGGCACCTTCGCCCCGAGGGTCAATTACCCTACGGGACCGTACCCCTTCGCGGTCGCCGCAGCAGACTTGAACGACGATGGACAGCCAGACCTCATGGTAACAAATGACGCCTCATCTGGTACCTTGAGCGTGCTACTCAATAATGGCAACGGCACCTTCGCCCCCAAGGTCGATTTTCCTACGGGCAGGTATCCCAATGCGGTCGCGGCGGTGGACCTGAACGGCGACGGCAAGCCCGACCTCGCCACCGCAAACGGCAGCAGCCACACTGTGAGCGTGCTTCTGAATAACGGCAGTGGCTCCTTCGCCCCCAAGGTCGATTACCCTACGGGCAAGTACCCCTCCGGGCTCGCGGTGGCGGATCTGAATGGCGACGGCAAGCCCGACCTCGCCACCGCGCGCACCTGGACGAACACCGTGAGCGTGCTGCTCAACAACGGCGACGGCACCTTCGCCGCCAGAGGCGATTACTCCACGGGCACCAACTCCCAAGGGGTCGCGGCAGCAGACCTGAACGGCGACGGCAAACCCGACCTCGTCGTCGTGAACTACAACCCCGTGGGCACCGTGAGCGTGCTGCTCAATAACGGCAACGGCACCTTCGCCCCCAAGGTTGATTACCCTGCGGGATGGGACTCCCGCGCGGTCGCGCTGGCGGACCTGAACGGCGATGGCAAGCTCGACCTCGCCTCCACAAGCAACAGCGGTGTGTGGGTGCAGTTCGGCAACGGCGACGGTACCTTCGCCTTCGCGGGCCAGCTCTATTACGCCACGGGCACGAACCCCTCCTCGATCGCAGCGCTCGACCTGAACGGCGATACCCTACCCGACCTCGCCGTCACGAACCTCGACAGTGACACCGTGAGCGTGCTGCTCAACAACGGCGACGGCACCTTTGCCGCGAAGGTCGATTACGCCACGGGCATGAAGCCCCGCTCGATCGCGTCGGCGGACCTAAACGGTGACGGCATGCCCGACCTTGCTGTCGCGAACTACGCCGGCGCCAGCGTGAGCGCGCTGTTTAATAACGGCAACGGCACCTTCGCTGCCAAGATCGACTTCATGACGGGCAATGGCCCCACTTCGATCGCGGCAGCGGACCTGAACGGTGATGGCAAGCCCGACCTCGCCGTCGCGCGCTCCGGCCTCACCGTGGGCGTCCTGCTCAACAACGGCAACGGCACCTTCGCTGCCAACGTCTCCTACGACACGGGTACGTACTTCGGCATCTCCTCGATCGCAATCGCGGACCTGAACGGCGACACGATACCGGACCTCGCCGTGACGACCTTCGATGCCGACGCGGTGTACCTGCTGCTCAACACCGGCTACGGCACCTTCGCCCCCAAGGTCGCCTACGGTACGGGCGAGAACCCTTCCTCGATCGTAGCGGCGGATCTGAACGGCGATGGCAAGTCCGACCTCGCCGTCGCGAACTACGGCAGCAAGACTGTGAGCGCGCTGCTTTACGCCTGCCTCCCGTAACGCATAGCCGTGTCGCGACGATCGGCAACGCCGAAAGCAGCGTTTATCACCTATCCCCATTCAAGCGACGAACGGCCAGTGTACGCAAACGCTTGACGCTTTGCCGGAAGGACCTCTGGAGGTTGTGCGCTGCTTTGAGAAAAAGGCTCTGGCAACCTCCGGAGGTTGTTTGGACGCTTGAGACAAGATGTACAATTCGACGCTCGTTCTGTACTTCATCGATGAAGTCATCGCGTCGGGATATTACCCCACCCAATGCTCGACTTGAACGTCCGCACCGATGATGGGCGTCTCTACCTGCTTGCTGTTGGTCGAAAAAGGATCGTCGCCCTCGCGTTACCGAGGCGGTTGACGCAGAAGCATCACGGCCCAATAGGCGGCAACGGGGGAAGCGGAGGCGGTGGAGTGAGCCCCGTCGTCTGTATGGCGCAGTTGTCGCCGAGCTCGGCGCACTCCGCTTTCGCACGGGAGCCGCATTGCCAGCCAGATGTCCCCTCGAACGAGAACGCCATACCGCCGTCGACCTCGCCATTGACATCGATTGGATTGCACGAGATGGCGCCGCCTGTGATTGCAACCCGAGAGCCAAAGTTCGCGACCCCAACGCGAGTGTTATGCGCGACCTCGGTGTTCAGGATCGTGACGTCGGCCTGTCCTGCCGTGATCCCGTCTCCAAACGACCCGTCCTCGATCGGCAACGTTTCCCGGACGATGGCGGCCTCGATCGCCGCGTACGAGCCGAAGACGAACAAACCGATGTAATGGTTTTTTTCGACGAATACGCCACGAATGATCGCATTTGCAGTGTCGTTCGTGGCGGTATCATGCTGGATGACGATGCCGCTGCCGAATTGTCCATTCGCATAAGGCGTAGTCTTGCGAACCTCTGTGGTGTCAATCATCACGTCCGAGCCAAAGACGATGATGCCTGCGCCGCGGCTATTTTCGACGACAGTGTTCTGAATGCTCAGATTGGCGCGAGAGCCGCTGGTGGGGCTATTCTGTACGTCGATACCGTGCCCAAAATTCCCCTGTGCATTGGGCAGGGTGTCTCGGATGATGGAGGCGTCAATGGTAGTGTCCGAACCGATAATGGCCAAGCCCACCTCCTGGTTCTGTTCGACGAGACAACCTTGGATCGCGACGTTCGCAGGCTCGGACGTGGTTTGATCCTCGAAGATGATAATGCCTTCCCCTGAGAGTCCTTTTGCGCTCGGTTGGGTGCCACGGACCACGGTTGCTTCGATCGCCGCATTCGAGCCGACGACGAACACGCCGGCCTCGTGGTTCTTCTCGACGAGGCAGCCGCGGATGGTCGCTTGGGCCCGCTCATGCGTGCCGCTGTAATTCTCGATGAGGATGCCCGCCTTCCGGCTATCATCCTGCCCACTCGACAAGGTGTTGCGAACCACAGTAGCGTCGATCTTCGCATCGGATCCAGCGACGGCAATACCTTGCCCATGGCTCTGGTCGACCAGACAGCCGCTGATCGTCACATTCGCGCGCGACTTTGTGCCGGTATTATAGAAGGAGAGGATGCCGATCCCTACGTCCATCGGTGCAACACCAGGCAGGGTACCGCGCACGACTGTTGCGTCGATTTTCGCATCAGCACCCTGGACCACAATGCCTCCCACATGGTTCTGCTCGACCACGCTCCGATGGATGCTCACGTTGGCGCGCATCTTCGTCATTGGGTGATCTTGGATCATGATGCCCAGTCCGCGTTGCGCCCCTACGTAGGGCTCGGTGGAACGAACCACGGTGGACTCGATTGCGACGTCGCTACCCACGATGTTCAATCCCTGGCCGTGGTTTTTCTCGATGAGAGACCGGGAAAGAGTAACGCTGGTGGGGACCTCGTTATCTACGACGACAGCGAGTCCTGTGCCCATGTGATCGTGGAGCCATACGCGGTCGAGCACGACGCCTGTCACGTCGGATATCCGAATGACGTCAGACACGGCGATATCGTGGATTTCGGTTCCTTCGGCCTTGTCCGTCTGAATCCAGAGGCCCGTGATTTCCACCATTGATGGGCATCGGCCCCAGAGTCGCCCTGGTATCTGGTCGAGGAAGAGCTGCTCTTGGTACACGCCCGCTGCCCCGGCCCCAATGACGCCCTTCGCCGCAGCAGCAAT
>CAZETM010000582.1:0-6276 GCA_964514885.1 uncultured Polyangium sp.
ATCGTCATTCGTGCCCAACAGCGCCATACGCGGCAAGGCATGACGTTTGGGCATGGGACCTCGGCGGATTACCCATTGCAGCAGCTCGTCGGGGCGGAACCAACGACGAAGCGTGCGGTTTCGTTCGTACAAACGTACGAACTCGCCTACCAGCATTTCGGCTTCGTGTACGGGTCCGATGACGAGAGAATGACCGGTATAATCGACGGGCCGGCGCCGTTCGGCTCGTACGACTTGATCGACGACGTTGGTTCCCAAGCCAATGATGAACGAAATGACGAAAACGCCGAGAATCGTCAGGATCAACGACAAGATCGCAATCGGGATCGGGACATGTAGATTGGGGACGAGATTGTCGGCGCTTTGTACTTGCCGGAATGCCCACCACAAGCGATCCAAGAATCCCGCATTGCCTCCAGGCCCGAGGCCGTGGTAATCGTAATCAATGGGGAGATGTTGAAGAACGACCGCGGATCCGAAGGAAAGAGAAAAGACACCAATCGTGACCAAGCCGAACTGCTGGAGCTGCTCGCGCCGGGTCATGATCGAATAAACGTCGGCCGCAAGCTCGCGTGCGAAACGCAATAACAAGCCGAGGCGGGCGAGGCGCAAGGCTACGAGCGCATTCATCGACGAAGAGCCGAACACGTGTTCCAGTGGCAAAAAACTCGCAAATGCCAAGATGTCGATGAAGAGGAAGAACCATTCGAATCGGCGAATCTCTTGGCTGGGCCGAGTCAACGCCGTCGCTCGCAATGCAAGCTCCACGACAAAAATCGAGATGAATACCGGCCTGAGCACTCGCTCTAGCGCCGGAATGGGCACGAGCGAAACGATGATCAGCAGCGCCAAGCCGAATTTCACCGACCGCTTTTCGAGCAGCGCGGCGACGCGATGGGCAGTCGTTCTCGGGCGTTCCATGAAGTGCGGCGCGAGCTTAACAGAAATTCGCGTTGAAGGATGCTTTTGCGCGTGCGGGTCAGGGCTTGTGCGCTCGCTTCGCGCGTTCCCCCATACCCCCAAGTTCGGACTGTGACGAGTCAAGTAAAAATTACGTAGCGGAACGTTTGGGAGTGTGGAAGAGTGGCGCGTCGACGCAGAGGGAGTGATGTAACGTGAGTGAGCTGCTCAAGACTCAAATCGAGAAGTTGGTCCAGTCGGACCGGGTCGTGTTGTTCATGAAGGGCACGCGGATGTCGCCGCAGTGCGGATTTTCGGGCAGTGTCGTGGGGATCCTCGACGAGTTGCTCGAAGAATACACGACGGTGAACGTGCTCGACGATGCGCAGATTCGAGACGGGATCAAAGCGTTTTCGAACTGGCCGACGATTCCGCAGCTCTATGTGGCGGGCGAATTCGTCGGTGGTGCAGACATCGTGCGGGAGATGCAGCAAAACGGCGAGCTGATGCAGAAGCTCGGTGTTTCGTCGCCGAAGGAGTTGCCGGCTCCAGCGATTACGGTTACGTCGAGTGCGCGACGAGAATTCCTCGATGCGGCGAAGGAATCGCCGGGGGAAGTGTTGCGTTTCGAGGTAAGCCCGCGATTCGAGTATGGGCTATATTTCAGCCAGCCCATGGCGGGGGACTTTCGGTTGGATGTCGGCGACGGGCTGGTGGTGCTGGTCGAGAAGGGCAGCGCAAAACGAGCCAATGGGGTGTCGATTGATTTCGTTAATGGTCCCGATGGTGGCGGGTTCAAGATCGAGAATCCGAATGAGCCTCCGCGGGTTCGATCGGTTACGGCATCGCAGCTCAAGGAAATGCTCGACAAGGAAGAACTGCTGCTGATTGACGTGCGCACGGAGCGGGAGCGGGACATTGCGAGCATCGATGCGGCTCAGGCATTGGATCAGGAAGTGCTCGCACGGCTCGAAGGAATGCCGAAGGACACGCCGATTGGGTTCTTGTGCCATCACGGTGTGCGTAGCCGATCGGCAGCCGAGCATTTCGTGTCGCAAGGTTTTTCGAAGATTTACAACGTAGAAGGTGGTATTGACGCGTGGTCGGTCAAAGTCGACCCGAAGGTGCCACGTTACTAGCCTCACCCCCCAACCCCCTCTCCACGTGTGGAGAGGGGGAGTAAAGACACCCCCACCCGCTCTCCATTGGTGGAGAGGGGGAGTAAAGACACCCCTCACATCCTCTCCACGTGTAGCGAGAGGGAGAAAGACATAAGATGTCTCATCATCCGACGACGTTTCAAGGTTCGGTACCGGACGCCATCGAGCGGGCGGTCAAAGAGAAGTTGAGCGATGCAGTGGTCACCGTTCGAGGCGGCGGTGGACATTATGAAATCGACGTCATAAGCCAAGCTTTTGCTGGCAAAAGCACGCTCGAAAAACACCGTTTGGTGCTCACGGCCATCGCGCACTTGATGAATGGCAATGACGCGCCCGTGCATGCCGTCGATAGTCTCAAAACGCTCCTGCCTTCCAACTGAATTTCTTCGCGTTTCTTCGCGCGACGCTACCCGACTTTGCTTCTGGGGTGTATAGCGTTGTCATGTTCAAAGCGATCGTCTTGGGCCTGAGCGTTTCGGCGGCTTTGGGGTGTGCGGCGGCTCCCGTTGGGGTGTCGAAGTCCGCTCAGGCGGCCGATTACGTCGTTCTAGGCGCTTCCATTCACACGATGGACTCGACGAAGCCGCGTGCCGAGGCATTGGCAGCTCGTGGCGATCGCATCATTGCGGTGGGCACGGAATCCGAAATGGCGGCGCTGATTGGGGCGAATACGCGTACGTTTCGTCTTTCCGGACGCGCAATCGTTCCGGGGCTCGTTGACGGGCATTGCCATTTGCATGGCCTTGGTGTGGCGCAGGAATCGCTCGATGTGCGCGGCAAGAAGAGCGCGGAGGAAGTCGCGAAGAGTGTCGCGGAAGCTGCGAAAGGGCGAGCGGCTGGAGAATGGATCACCGGCCGAGGATGGGATCAAAATCTATTTACGCCGGCGGTATTTCCGACCCACGCATCGCTCGATGCATTGGTTTCCGATCGTCCGGTAGCTCTGACGCGTATCGATGGTCACGCGGTATGGGCAAACAGCGCAGCAATGCGAGCTGCGGGCATTGATCGCTCGACGGTGGATCCTGCCGGCGGGCGCATCATGCGTAATGAAAAAGGTGAGCCCACGGGCGTGTTCATCGATAATGCGATGGACCTCGTGCAAGTCACGATGCCTGTCGAATCGAATGAAACGCGGGAGAGGCGCATTCTGCAGGCGGCCAAGACGGCATTGTCTTTGGGGCTTGCTGGCGTGCATGAAATGGGCATTGATGACGCGACGGTGGGCGTTTATCGAAAGCTCGCGGCCGAGGGGCGTCTGCCGATTCGTGTTTATGCGTATCTCGCGGGCGGATCGCCGATGGTATCGCTTGCGGGGCGCAAACCCGACGTTGACGAAACGGGTTCGGCGATGTTCGTGATGCGTGGGGTCAAAGTGTTTGCCGACGGAGCGCTTGGGTCGCGCGGGGCTTCACTGTTGAAACCGTACGCGGATGAGCCAAGTTCGTCCGGGTTATCGATCATGGATCGTAATGCATTGAGCAAAGCGGCGGTGCAGGCTGCGGATGCTGGGTTTCAGCTTGCGGTGCATGCAATTGGGGATCGCGCCAATCGGGATGTATTGGACGCGGTTGCTTCGATTGGTGCAGAGCGCTCCAAAGCGTTGCGATTTCGTATCGAGCATGCACAAATCGTTGCCCCGGACGACATTGCTCGATTCGCGTCGCTTGGTGTATTGGCATCGATGCAGCCGACGCATGCGACGAGCGATATGCCGTGGGCGCCGGCTCGGTTGGGCTCGGATCGTTTGGCGGGAGCGTATGCGTGGCAGTCGTTGAAATCTGCGGGTGCGTGGTTGGTCTTTGGTTCGGACTTTCCGGTCGAAGAACCTTCGCCGCTAATGGGATTGTGGGCGGCCGTGAGTCGTCAAGATCCGAGCGGAAACCCGCCGAACGGCTTTTTGCCTGAGCAGCGCGTGTCGCTCGACGAAGCGATTGCTGGGTTTACCGTGGGCCCGGCGTATGCATCGTTTGCCGAGAAAAACCGCGGAAAGATAGCTCCGGGATATATGGCGGACTTGACGGTGTTCGATCGGGAGTTCACTGCTGAGCGGGCATTGCTGGACACGAAAGTCGTGGCGGTGGTGGTAGGCGGCAAAGTGGCTTATGGAACGTTGGAGGCGAAATGATTGGCGCAATTCTTCGCATCGTGGTGTTCGTTGCGGTGGGCGTGGGGCTGGGAATCTTGCATTGGCGGGCCGTTACGGAAGGTGAGCGAATTCATCGCGAAACGGGCGAGCGCATTCGGCCGGCGGTGCTTTTCGCGATTCGGCTGGTGCTAGTGTGTGTGGCATTTGCCGTGATTGGCAAATCCGGTCCGATGCCGCTTGGTGCGGCCGTTATCGGGTTTTTCGGGGCTAGGGTGTTGAGGGGGAGGGGGGCAGGGACGGACTGAGGCGAAGTATAGTCGGAAGTTGATTCGAAACGTTCGTCCCTGTCGTTTCGCCCAAGATTTTGGTTGATCTCCAACTGGACACGTGTAGGCTGCGTATTGTGAACGAGCGAATCGGTGCGCAAGTACGTGAAGTGCGTGAGAATTTTGGATTCTCGCTCGAAGAACTGGCTGAGTTTTCAGACATTCCGGCCGAGCGTGTTGGGGCTATAGAGGCTGGCCACGCGCCTTCTACCTGGGAGATTTCGGCACTTGCTGGCGCACTTGCAATAGATCCGGGGGCATTATGGCGCGGGGAAGTTGGCAAGAGCCCTATGCGCAGCACGGCGCGGTTTCGGTCTGCCGGCGGCATAACGTTTATTTTGCCGCGAGACGCGCGTCTGTTGGCAAAGGCGGCAGAAATTGGCAGAATCGTAGGCTACCTTTACAAGCAATTGGGCGATCATAATTCGCCGGTTGTAAATGCTCGTAACGTGTTGCCAATCGAAGTCTATCCAGAACCATGGGATCAAGGGTATACGCTGGGTGCAAAAGCGCGGTCATCGCTTCTACCCGAAAGGAAGCCGATCGTTTCTCTCGAGCGAGAGCTAGAAAGACTTGGCGTTGTTGTTCTACGTCTTGCGCTTGATAAGAGCATACAGGCTGTGAGCTTGTACGAGCCCGGTTCTGCGCCAGTCATTGTTCTCAATACCGGCGCCATACGTGTCCAGGCAGCACTTTCGCGTCGTGCTTTACTTGCTCATGAATTGTGCCACCTTCTACATGACGGGGGAGAGCATGATTTCCTAACACTGGTTTCGCGCTATGGCGCTCGCGAGCCTGTCGAGCAGCGGGCCAACGGTTTTGCGCCCAACTTCCTCGTTCCTGGTGGATTGCTCTTGCACAATGCGAATCCAGACACGCTTCACGACTTTATTTTCTCTTTGGCAAGAGAATGGGGGCTGAGTTTCGAGGGAGCAGCGTGGCATGCCAAAAATGCCGGTCGTATCACGGTTCAAGAGTGTGATGATCTTCTGGCTCAAGCCAAGGAAGCGCCAACAATCGTGCCTGAGCACGGATTCGAGCCGCCGATCGCCCACAGAGAGCCGGCGTCAATAGGTTTGGAGTGCCAACCTTCTGCGCTCGCGACGGGGCTCGTCACCGAAGTCACGCTGCGTGCGCTCGAAGCAGACATCGTCACCGCTGGGCGTGCGGTAGAAATTTTGACGACGCAATGACCTTTTGGCTTTTGGATGATGGCCCTTTTGGAGTGCTGAGTAGATTTGTCGATCATTCATGGCAGTGGCCAGCTTCCACATTGCACATCATGCGTGAGGTCGCGCAGGGCGCGCCTTATGACAAGACTGGGCGCAGGCAGAGGTTGATGGAGCTCAGGGACGCTTCCGGTTTGGCGGGTATCCAAATTCACGATGGTGACGATCGTGCTGGGGCCGTTCTTTATGGGCATCTTCGGCCGAGTGGCGCCGCTGCATCGAAGGACATTGGAGAAGATGCATCGATTGCCTTTTGTATCGCCCAGGAGCCGAACGCCATCTTCGTAACGATGGATAAACGCTCAGCGTATGTAGCTCTCGCCGAGCTTGGGCCGGGGCGCGTTGCGACCCCGTTTGACGTTTGGATTTGGCTCGAGAACAACAGTCTAATCACTTGTTCACAGCGGGACGACTTGATGCGCGCGACGGCAAAGGGAGATCAGGGTATTCAAGGCATACCAGTGCGGTATCAGAAGTAGTCGGCGTTGTTGTCTCCCTACATGGGCATGACTGTATCGCATTGATTAGCGCGCTAAGGTTGTCACATAGCGCGCAAGCAACACCTCCCGCCT
>CAZETM010000583.1:0-6269 GCA_964514885.1 uncultured Polyangium sp.
TGGCTTCTTCGCGAATGACGGTTTGCCCGAGCTGGCGGAGCAAAGGCAGGTTTGTCGCGGTAATATAGCGGGCGGGCTCGTCTGCGCTGGCGAAGTGCTGATGCCAGCACCACGGTGGCACGTAAACGGCGTCGCCGGCTTTCCAATCGTATCGCTTTCCTTCGGTGATCGTGTAGCCGCTACCCGAGATCACGTAAATGAGCGATTCGTACGCGTGTCGATGATTGCTGGTGCCAGCACCGGGGTCGAGGTCCCCGATGCTCAAGCTCACCGAATTGCTGGGCAACTTTACGGAATAGACGGGATGGCCGCGTTCGCGCGAGAAATCAGCAGCCACGTCGACGGCAGTCACATTGCGATGAACGCAATCGTCTCCCGGGGGGCGGGACGGGACAGGAATGAGCGAATCGCGGTTTTGCGCGGTATTCGTGAACGACTCGCTGGCGATGCGATTGGCCTCGGGCGGATTCATGCGAGGGCTCCCTGCCGCCCGACGTTCACGACGATGCGGGTGGTGGTGGTCGCCATTGCATCGATTTCGGCCATCATTTCGTCGAAAAATGCCGCACGCATGACAAGTGCGCGGTAGACGCCTACGGCCAGCTCGCGCCTTCCTTCGGGCTCTTCGGCAAACGCCACAGCGATCTCGCGCAAGGTGTGAGCATGGTCGTCATCGACGACAGCGTGCAAATCGAAGAAGACCCGGTCACGAGCGGCCATGTTGGGCCAAGCAATGGCGATTCCCCGCAGGATCCTTCGGTACATGACGGCAACGATACCTTCCGTCCCGATGCCTAGCGCCCCAACACCTTGAATTTCGCCACCATGCATGCACAAGCCGCGGAACGCTTCGACCCACGCGAGCGTCGCGACATAGGGTTTGCCGCGCAGGATTTCTTCGGGTTTGGCGCCAATCGCTCGCAAAAACCGTCGGAAAAGCTCGGGATGAGGTGCTTTCGCGTGCTCAGGATCGATGCCGTTTCGTAGAAGCTCGGCCGCCTCGTCTGGCGCGATGAACCCACTTTCATCGGCGGCATTGCGCACCAGCGCCGAACGACTCTTGGGCGCCTCCAAATTGGCCATTACCGCCGTCAAGTATCGCGTGAACTGATGGCTGTAATGATAGTATTCGCTGAGCAGGAACGTGATACTTGCTACCACGTCCGGGAGATTGCCAGTCGCGATACGCTCGAGCAATGGGTGATTCGCCGCACGTGAGCTTAGTGCGTATTCCTGCAGCGAATCTACGAATACCGAAGGAGACGTATCGATCTCCAAGAGACGTTCGACAGAACTCATTTATTTCTCCATCCCACGAAGTCGAGTCGTTGACGCTTCATAAGCGTCAGCAGCTTCGATGCCAGATGAGTGGCACGTTCCCGACAGCGCATTCATTGGAGTTCATAACTTTTATTCGCATCGCGTCATTGACAGACGCACAGCCTCTGATCTATACGTAGACAGATCTTTGTACAGGTTGATCAACTTTTGAACAGGGCTCGGACGCTCCGAACAACCCCACTCAGGCAAGGTTTTGACGGTGTTCCAGCGTTTACCAGGCCCTCCGATCTCTAGTCCGGCACACGAGTCGACCCCACGAAGCGGCCTCGACAACCACCCCGAACGCTCGTACACTCCGCCCGCAATGATTTCGTTCGTCGCGCAAAGCCAGGCCATGCGCCAGTTGCTCGAGACGGCGGAGCGAGTGGCGCAACACGACCTTCCCGTGCTGCTGCTCGGTGAAAGTGGAACGGGCAAAGAACTGCTTGCTCAGCGGATTGTCGCGTACAGCGGTCGAGCTCGTCGTTCTTTTCTGCGTTGTAACTGCGCGGCATTGCCCGCTTCGCTTGCCGAGGTCGAATTGTTCGGCCATGTGCCGGGGGCGTTTACAGGGGCCGTACAAAGCCGCCGCGGAATCTTTGCCGAGGCCGATGGCGGAACGCTGCTTCTCGACGAAGTGGGCGAGTTGCCAATCGATGTGCAAGCCAAACTCTTGCGCGTGCTGCAAAATGGCGAAATTCAAACCGTTGGTGGACGACGGCCAGGTGACGGCAAAAGCCGCGTCGATGTGCGTATCATTGCTTCGACAAATCGAGACCTCAGTGCCGCCGTCGAGGAAGGATCATTTCGCGCCGATTTGCTTTATCGCCTCAGTGTTGTCGTACTTCATCTGGCACCCCTACGCGAGCGCCCGGAAGACATCATTCCACTCGCACGCGAATTCGCGGCAGCATACGGTCGAAAATTCGGAATAGGTCCCATTGCGCTCTCCCCTGCGCTCGCCGGGCTCATGGCGGCTCAGCCTTGGCCGGGCAATGTTCGAGAGCTGGAAAGTTCCATTGCCCGCATGTGCGCGCTCAATTCTACACCCATTCTCGATCTACCGGATTGGGAACGTGCAGTGGCCACATCGCTGGGTGCCAAATGGAGTTCGACGACACCAGCGATAACACCGCCGATTCGTCGTGACACACCGACGGAAGAAAATGGTTTGTCCTTCCGTGAACGGATTGAGCGGCTCGAACGTGAAATTCTCGCCGACGCATTGGCCACGCACCATGGCAATCAGAGCCGCGTCGCGCGTAGCCTGAACATTAGCCGCGTCACGCTTGCCGCCAAAATTCGCAAATACCATCTTCGTGCCGAAGGTGATGCGCGAGATTCCGAAAGCGATGCTCCAATCTCGACCGGGCCATCCCGCAATCGTGTAGGCGGTGAATCAGAATGATCCGACTGTTGACTCGAAGCGCAAACGCGTCAACATAACGGAGTAGTTTCTCCGTCGTAACGATTCCAGTCGTCACGCAAGGTCGAACAGGAGCAGTTCCGCGCCTGCAAGACCCGATAAAACGATTTCCGATTCGTCACTTATGGCGGCTGCATCTCCGATGTGGAGCACGTGGCCCGAAACGTTTGCTTGTCCGCGTACCACGTGAACCCAGCTATGGCGCCCGGGCTTTAGTGTATGACGTACACTTTGCCCATTACCAAGCACCGCCGCATAAAGGTTGACGTCTTGATGGATCGTCACGCTGCCATCGCGGCCGTCGCGAGACGCCACGAGCCGCAGTTGGTCCTGCTTTTCTGCCGTGGAAAAGTTCTTTTGCTCGTAGCCCGGCTCAATGCCCTGTTTTTCCGGAACGATCCATATTTGAAGAAAATGCACTTTGTCGGTCGGCGAGGCATTGGCTTCGCTGTGCGTGACGCCTGTTCCGGCGCTCATTCGCTGAACGTC
This sequence comes from uncultured Polyangium sp., assembly GCA_964514885.1. Lineage (GTDB taxonomy): Bacteria > Myxococcota_A > Polyangia > Polyangiales > Polyangiaceae > Polyangium. Next base: position 3,236 of record CAZETM010000583.1, read on the forward strand.
GCCCGGACGGATGACCGAGCCATTGCCCATCGAATCCTTGTGCACGAGCGCTCCTTCGAGAACGTAGGAGATGATCTCCATGTCGCGATGTGGGTGCGTGCCGAAGCCGCGGGCTGGCTCGACTCGGTCTTCGTTGATGACGCGCAGGGACCGAAAACTCACATGGTTTGGGTCGAAATACCCGGCGAACGAAAACGTGTGATAGCTGTCGAGCCAACCGTGGTTGGCGTGGCCTCGCTCTTCCGAACGACGTAGCGTGATCATGAAATTCTCCTTGATAGGGCCCAGCAGCAGAGCGCGCTCTGGACCATGTGTTACGTCGCGACGATGTTGCCCCATCCCGAGGGCGACATCAAGGGAGCATTGATACGCCGAGGTCGGCTGCACGTTTTCGGCGCCTGCGGGCACGATGATGCTCGGTGGCTCGACCGCGGACGAAAAGCCCCCACGCACATTTCTCACGTTCCATGTTTCGAGCGCCCTTTCGTGGACAAGACCCCTCATTTCGTGGTTCAATACAAGCATGAAGAGCAGGCTTATTCGCTCCTTGTCTGGACTCGCGCTTTCCTCGACCGTCCTCACGCTCGGATCATCGATGATTTCTGGGTGTGCCGAAGGCGGAACCGTCGACACGAGACCTTCCACGGGCGGCAATGGCAATGGTGGAGCCAATGCAGGGGGCAGCGGAGGTGGCGAGGGAGGAGCTGCAGGGACAGGGGGCAGTGGCGGCAGCAGCGGTAGTGGGGGCAGCAGCGGCAGTCGCGGCAGCGGGAACGTGAATCTCGCATTGTGCGTACTGAACGATGGCGGTCCTGCGGACAGTTGTGCGAGCCCTGCGAATTTGTCGTTCGACATCGTGACTGCGGGGACGCAGCGCATGAGGATGTTCCGCATCGACAACGAGAGCGATACGGATGCGGTATTCGAGACGGCAAGCGTACAGGATCCCGACTATTCCGTCGAAGTCGTTCGGTACGTGGAAGATCCGCCGAATGACCCGAGTCAATGGATTCGCGTACCCGTGACGCTGCCTTCGACGAGGCCCTCGGGCGGTTCGTTGTATTTCGAGGTCACGTACACGTCGAATGGAAACGCCGAAATGCTCGCGCCCATGGACGTAATGGTATCCGCAACGGTCAGCGGCAAACAAGCTCCGAACATCGTGGTGCCCATCGAGGGCGAGGCGGTCGGATGCGCGTCTGGAACGGCAGTATGCGATTCCGCACCGGATAACGGCTGCGAGACGGATACGAATACGAGCGCCGACCATTGCGGCGGCTGCGACAATGCTTGCAATCCAGCGAATGCGTCTCCCTCGTGCGAGAATGGCACGTGCAAAGTGGGCGGTTGCTCGGCGGGGTTCGGGAACTGCAACGGAATGGATGCCGACGGTTGCGAAATCGATACCAAGACGACCATTTCCCATTGCGGCGACTGTGGCGTCGTCTGCGATCTCCCGAATGCGTCCGAAGTTTGCGCAGAAAGCAAGTGCCTGCTGAACGAATGCACGGCCCCATTCGAGAACTGCGACATCGTCGTGGCCAATGGTTGCGAAACGAATGTGCAGACGAGCATTGGCCATTGCGGCGCCTGCAACAACGCTTGCTCACTCGCCAATGCCAGCGAAGCTTGTGTAGCTGGCGCCTGTGCGATCAGCTCGTGCGACGCCCCATTCGGTGATTGCGACAATATGGCTGGCAACGGCTGCGAGGAAAACCTCGGCACGAGCGTCTCCAATTGCGGCACGTGCGGCACGGTTTGCAACGTGCCCAATTCCATCGAAGCATGTGTCAATGGAATGTGCGCAATTGGCATGTGCGATACGGGTTGGGACAACTGCGACGGGATGTTGCCGAGCGGGTGCGAAACGAACACGGCCGCCGATACGCTGAACTGCGGCTCGTGTAACAACAATTGCGGCGCGACGATGGTCAATGCCAACGTGGGCTGCAATGGCGGCGCTTGCCAGCTCGTATCGTGTTTGGCGGGATATTTCAATGCCGACGGCTCGACCCAAAACGGTTGCGAATGCGCCTTCGTCGGACCGGACCTACCTGACGATACGTTCGCCGATTCCAATTGCGACGGCATCGACGGCGACGCGTCCGCCGCGATATTCGTATCGAAAACCGGAAGCGACGCCAATCCCGGAACGAGGCAACAACCTGCGCTCACCATGGCCGCGGCCCTATCCAAGGCCGTACTACAGGGAAAGAAACAGGTATACGTGTCCGCGGGGATTTACGACGGGACCGTCACCCTCGCGAGTGGGATCTCCATCTACGGGGGATACTCGGCGCAAAACAATTGGGCGCGCAGCGCGGCGAACATCGTCACCTTTCAATCGGGCACGGTCACGAATGGTCGCGTGAGCGCCGTCGAAGGCAAAGATCTCATCGCGGCCATGACGCTCGATCGTTTGACGATCAAGACACTGGATACATCATCCCCGGGCGTTTCCAATTACGCGATGTATTGCAACAACTGCGTCGCCGTCGTTTTGCGCAATAGTACGCTGACGGCGGGCGCGGCCGGCCCTGGTACGGCCGGGACAAACGGTACGGCTGGTGGTACGGGACAAACGGGCCTTGGAGGTAACGTCGGCGCTTGCGATTCTTCGGGGGTTCGAACCGGCGGCACTGGCGGCACATCTGCCTGCGCTCGGACGGGCGGAAATGGCGGCAATGGCGGCGCTCCGGGCGCCAATCCGGGCGGCACTGGAGCCAATGGCATTGGCGGCACGGTTGGCGGGTCGGGCGGCTCTGGAGGCGATCCCGGTCAACCCGGAAGTAATGGCGCAGCGGGGGCAGCAGGCGCGAATGGGACAAATGGCACAGGCGGCACGGGTGGCTCGACCGCGAGTAATTTCTGGGTCGGCACTACGGGTGGAAATGGCGTTGCCGGAAGTCATGCCAATGCCGGAGGCGGCGCCGGTGGTGGCGGTGGACAAGGTGGAAACTTCGTAATCAGCGGCGGAGGCAATGGCGGAGGCGGTGGTGGTGGTGGTGGTTGCGGTGGCACGAACGGCACGGGA
>CAZETM010000584.1:0-6266 GCA_964514885.1 uncultured Polyangium sp.
AAGCTCACTGCCGAGCACCGACAACTCGCCGCCTCGGTGCCTCCTCCGTCCGATACGCAAGCCGAGCCCACGACACGTCCGACAGCGAAACTGGCAGGCACATCCGACGAAGAACTCGATCTGACGATCCGCAAGCTCCCCGCAAAACCGGCCGTCATCCACGTTCCCGCCCCACCCTCGGAAGACTTCGAGCTCGAAGCAACGCTGCACAAGGTCAACGTGCGCCGCACCGGCGACGGAGTGCAGGTCGTATCAGAGCCACTGAGCGGTCCTGTCCCGAGCGAGCCGGAGCCAGCGACGGTGCGCGTCGACGCTGGATCGGTTGCGGCCGTGGTCGCTGCTGCCACGCAAGAAGAAGAGACGGGCGCAGTCACGCAACGCATCGCCGCGCCGATGCTTCAACAGCTTCGACAAACGACGGCTGAGCCAGCCGTGCATTCGCAAGCGGCTCCGACGACGAGACAAGCAAACCGAGCGATCCCCGCGGCGGCTGTCCCAGACAAACCTGTCCCAGACAAACGTAGCCCAGACAAACCGCACGACGACCATCCACCCGACTCAGCGGCGTTCGACGACTTGGACGGTCCCGTCCCGACGAACCCATCGGGCGGACAAACCTCTGTCGAATCGCGGCAAGTCGACACGCCAATGAATGCGGGGACCTTGCCCGAGACACCGCTCAAAGCGCCGGTGTCGATTCCGGTCGTTGCACCGGGCTCGCTGGTGAAGAGCGAGTCGGAGCCATCTGAAGATGCAGTCGGGGGGAGCTTCGCCGCGCGTGCGGCTGAGCATGCATCCGCTGCCGGTCGTGCGGATCGAAGCTCTGCGCTGCCAGGGCGCAAAGATCGCATCTCGGCCCTGCCTGGTCGCAGTCCAGATCGCGTCTCGGCACTGCCTGGAGCACGCAAAGATCGGATCTCGGCCCTGCCTGGAAAACCGACTCCGGCAAAAGGGGAACACTCACCCACGCCCGTTCCTCGCGCCCCCGACGAAGGCGCACGAAAGGCCGGCCCGAGTCAAACGCCGGCGCAAGTGCACATTCAAGTTCCCGCGCACGACGACCATGGTGGGCAAGGCTTAAAGCCGCTCAAAGCTCCTGTGCCTTGGCGCGTACGACGCACGGCGCCGGGAGCTTCACGCGTGCCCACCGTGCAGCCGCATCAGCCGATCCAAGAAGTGAAGCAGGACAACTCGAAGCTTTATTACATGGTGATCGCGATGATCGTGGTCATCGCGGCCGGCACGTTCTTGCTGCTGCGTTTGGCGAAGTAGGATCTCAAAAGCTGCCCGTCAAAAGCGCGCCGTTTGGTCCGACAAACACGTGCAACGCTGACGAGTCCGCAGGCTTTTTCGCTTCACGACCGGAAAGCACGAGACCCGTTACGCCGAGTCCCACGCCCACGACACCAAGCGCAAACGCTACGTTCGACACGTTCGCAAGAACAAACCCCGATTCGTTCATCGGCGTGGCTTTGTCGAGCGCTGTTTGGTCGGGGCATGCTCCACCAGGACACAACGACTCGACGGCGTTGGCTCGCGACAACGAAAGCGCACCAGCCACGGCACCCGCGATGATGCCTGCGCCTCCAAGCCCAAAGCCTACATAAACAAGCGGCGAGACACGTTTGCTTGGCCTTTCCGAACTCTCAGGTGCATCGGCGTCGAACGTGACCGTGAGCCGCTGCCTTTCGACAAGCTCGATGGTTTTCGACCCCATGCCGGCCACCGACACGTCGTGTTTGCCGGGGTCGAGCGGCTGTGGAGAACGAGCTTCTTCGCTGGCGATCGACCGACCATCGATCTTGATTTCGATCGGAGCCGACGAGATCGCGCCCTTCACTTCGATGGTGAGGCGAGGAATCTTCGTCTCCAACTCGTCCGCGAGCCGTTGCGCTTCGTCACGTGCCTCGACAAACGGCTTGGGCTCTCGGGGCTTCACCGGCATGGCCACGATCTCGAGCGCGATCTTGCGCGCTTCGACGAGCTTTCCAAGCTTCGCCTCCATACGCGCAACGTCGATCCCCGTCGTCGGGACGTTCATGATCGTGTGCGCCGCGCGGTACGATCGTAAGGCTCCGCGGAAGTCCCCCTTCTCGGCCTGCGCATCACCCTCGTCCATGAGGCCGCGTGCCATCTCCACCTCGGCCTTCGTCTGCGCCAACGTGATCGTTGGAGCACAAACTATCGTACCGAGACCCAGGACGATCGCGACGGACGCGCGGGAGAACAAACGAAACACCACGTTCAGAAACCTCGATCTCGCCGCGGTTTTACCGTGGGGTTTGTTTTGACAACCGGTGCGTTTTTCGCTGGCATTGCAGGATCGATCGTCGCTGCAGCCGTTGCCACCGAGGCAGTCGTTCCCGGTGAAGGCTGCGTCGCGACGGGCTCACTCGACGAAGACGCCACCGGCTGCGGCTCCGCTGCCGACGAAGAAGGCGCTTCGTTACTCCCCACGAGGAACACGAGCATAACCGTGACGATCACGAGTACGCCGCAAAGAGCTGACACAGCGGTGATCAGCAACCGACGTGAAGGCCCCTTCGATTCAGCATGCGTGATCGACGCGCCAGGGAACGTTTGTGGCTGAGCCGGCGCCTGCGCAGCACTCGATGCATGCCACGCGGGATCCGCCATCGGAGGCGAAAACGAACTCGAAGGCAGTGGCGAACGCTGCTGCACCGTGACCTGCGTCGGAGGCGCACCACTCAACGACATCGATGGGTTTGTCGGATTGGTACCCCATGGATTCGACGGCGCAGGAGCTGGAGGCGGCGCGGAAAATCCTGCCAAGGAACGACGAGGAGGCGGGACCGATCCACCACCATGAGAGCTGATCTCGGGCCGGTAAAACGCATTCATCGCGTAACCACCAGCTTCGACCGCGGCAACAAAGGCTTCGGCCATCTCCTTCGCCGTCTGAAAACGCGCAGCAGGATCACGCGCGAGCGCTCGCACGAACCACGCATCGAGCGTCGATAGAAGCTCAGGTCGACGTTGCGACGGCGCAATGAACACACCGCGCTCGATCGCGACACACACCGCGCCGAGCGTCTCGCCAGAAAACGGCACCGCCCCCGTGAGCGCGCGATACATGACGACTCCGATCGACCACAGATCCGCGCGATGATCGACTCGACGCGCACTCAAGATCTGCTCGGGACTCATGTAGTGAGGAGTGCCCACCATCGCGCCAGTGCCCGTCACAGCCATCTCGCTTTCTTGAGAGACATGCTTGGCGACACCAAAGTCGAGCACCTTGATGAACGGCTCTCCATCGTGCTCGACCATGAAGATGTTGTCGGGCTTGATGTCGCGATGAACGATGCCCGCCGCGTGCGCCTTCGCCATTGCGCGTGCGAGCTGCACGATGATCGTAGCTGCCTCGCCGATCGGGATCGGACCCGCACGAGCAATACGCGTGCGCAAGTCCTCGCCCTCGAGCAACTCCATGACGATGTACGGCGTGGTGTCCGCGACGCCGTGGTCGAAGACCTGCACGACGTGAGGGCTTTTGATCTGCGCGCTCGCCATCGCCTCGCGTGAGAACCGCTCGACGTATTCGGGATCCTGCGCGAGCTGCTCCGCCATGAACTTGACGGCAACTTGCATGCGCAGCGTCTGATGCTCCGCAACCCAAACGCTACCCATCCCGCCACGCTTGAGCGCGCGGATGAGGCGTATTTTGTTACCGACGAGGGCGCCGGCCTCCAAATTCACTTGGAAACGATATCACGACGCGCTTGGAAACGGCTGTTTTGTGCGTCGATTGAACGGTCAGGACTTGCCGCGTTGCGCGCTGTCCTCAGCCTGAATCTCGAGCAGAATCTCCGCGACTCGATGCGCGCTGTCCTGACCCGAGTCGTAGATGAAACGAAGCTCCGGCGCGCGCCGAAGCGTCACTGCATGCGCAACGTCTTTGCGCAAACGACCACTCGCAGCTTCGAGCCCGCGAAGCAGATTTTTTCTGTCTGGTGCCGAAAGCTCACCAGCTTGTTCGTGTCGAACGAACACTTTGGCCGTTTGCAAATCGTCGGTCATCTCGACACGAGACACGAAGATGCCCTGCAACCGCGGATCAGAAAGCTTGCGCAGAAGCACGGCCAGCTCTTCTTGCACCCGCGAAGCCACTCGAGCCGAGCGCACGCCAGGTCCTGTTTGACCATTCCCATTCATGGTTCGTCTCCGTCGATGTCATCCTGATCGTTTTGCATCTCGCTGAACATCTGCTCGATACCGCCTTGAATGCCTCGCCCCGCTTCACCGAAAGGGACGATCTCGGTGGCTCGATCCGTGAGCACGGCATCGGGCAACGTGGACGCGATACTCATGACGCTCGACATGACTTGATCGCAGACGGTGGAGGAATTGGACACGACCGCGACCCCGAGCGTGGCGCGCCGTGGATCGTCGAGCACGCCGATTTCAGCGATGGAAACCTTGAGTCGAGCTTGGATGCGCTCTTTGGCCGAACGAACGACGCTGCGTTTGTCCTTGAGCGACCGGGCACCGGGCACGTCCAAACTAAATCGTAATACTCCGACGAACATAGGCGCCGAGAACGAACATAGGCGACCGGCGAAAAACCGGCCGCCCTTGTGGGTTGGATGCTGGGGAGTTTAGGTGAGTTTCGTCTTGATCTCTTCGATCTCGAACGATTCGATGACGTCGAGATCTTTGACGTCCTGGAAGCCATCGAGCGAGATACCGCACTCGAAGCCTTCGGCAACTTCCTTGGCGTCGTCCTTGAAGCGACGTAGCCCGGAGAGTTTGCCCGCCCAAACCACGACGTTTTCGCGGACGAGCCGCGCTTCAGCCGCGCGCCTGAGTAGGCCGCTCGTGACCATACAACCGGCGACCGTGCCGCTCTTGGCGATACGGAAGACCTGACGAACCTCGGCGCGACCGAGAAGCTTCTCGACCTTGGTCGCGGGCAAGAGGCCCTCCATCGCCGAACGGATGTCGTCGATGGCGTTGTAGATGATGTTGTAGAGGCGAATCTCGATGTGTTCGCTCTCTGCATGGCTCGCGGCTTTGCCCGCAGGTCGAACGTTGAACCCGACGATGATCGCCTTCGATGCCACCGCGAGATTCACGTCGCCTTCCGTGATGCCACCGACGCCTGCATGCACGATGGTGACCTTGACCTTGGGCGTGGTCAGCTTGGACAAGGCGTGACAGATGGCTTCGACCGAACCCTGCACATCGCCCTTGACGATGAGCTTGAGTTCGAGCTGCTCGGATTCGGCAAGACGCGTCGTGAGCGCTTCGAGCGACACACGCGAATCTTGAGGAATGAGCGACTTCGACGCCTTCTTGCGACGAGTTTCGGCAATCTCCTCCGCGGTCTTTGCATCCTTGACGGCATGCACCGGATCGCCAGCGCTCGGCACTTCAGCCAAACCAAGCACCTCGACCGGAGTCGCGGGACCCGCGATGCCAACCGATCGACCAAGCTCGTCGGTCATGGCGCGGACCTTGCCCCATACACCACCGGCGATGATGATGTCGCCTGTGCGCAAGTGACCGTCCTGGATCATGACGCGAGCCACCGGGCCGCGACCACGATCGAGCAATGCTTCGATGACGGTGCCGCTTGCACGACGCTTCGGGTACGCCTTCAGTTCGAGGATCTCGGACTGCAGGATGATCGCTTCGAGGAGCTGATCGATGTTCGTACCGGCCTTTGCCGATACGTGAACGAACATCGTGTCACCACCCCACTCTTCAGGCTGCAAACCGAAATTCGCGAGGTCACGCTTGATCTTGTCCGGATCAGCTCCGGGTTTGTCGATCTTGTTGACCGCCACGATGATCGGCACCTTCGCTGCCTGCGCATGCGAGATGGCTTCTCGCGTTTGAGGCATGACGCCGTCGTCAGCCGCAACGACGAGCACCACGATGTCCGTCAATGAAGCACCACGCGCACGCATCGCGGTGAATGCTTCGTGACCAGGAGTATCGAGGAACGCGATGGTCCCGCGCGGCGTGTCGACGCGATACGCGCCGATGTGCTGCGTGATGCCACCTGCCTCGCCATCGGCGACGGTCGCTTTACGGATCCTGTCGAGCAACGACGTCTTGCCGTGATCGACGTGACCCATGACCGTGACGATCGGCGGACGCGTGACGAAGTCCATGTCGGTCGTCGACTCGACACGCGTGGCGTCTTGGAGCGTTTGCGTCTCGCTCACCGCCACGTCCTCGACAGCCCAACCGAACTCGCCCGCGATGATCTTCGCGGTGTCGACATCGAGCGTCGAGTT
>CAZETM010000585.1:0-6221 GCA_964514885.1 uncultured Polyangium sp.
TGTTGCCGAGAGAAAGGCCAGGGTACTCGGGTCAGGGAGAGCCTGTAAAGCAAGTCATGCCAGGCCCGACGCGCTGCGCGACATCAAAGCGTGGTTGTCGCAGCCGTAGGTCGCGTATCGGGCTCGAGCGACAACTCGGAAACGCCGTCCTGAAAACTGATTTTGGCCAGCATCAGTTTTTCCTGAAACGCCACCAAATCGATGGTTGCTTTGGACAAACGATCGCTCACTTCCTGCATTTTCTTCTCGAGGCTTTGCATGAGCGGCCCGGCGCTCTTCACCATCTTCAACGTCACGATCTGCGCGTGAAGCTCGTCCATGCGGTTGCGATATTCGCTCATCTGCTCGCGCGTCGTGGCGATGCGTTGCTCGACGTTGCTCATCTCTTTTTGCAAGTCGAGCAGTTTGGCCACGCTCTCCTTGAGCTTGCCCGTGATCGCCGCCGTCGACAAATAAGCCCGCACCATCTCCGAGCCAACCGTCGAACGAATGTCGGTGCTGCGGAACAGCGGCGTCTCTTCTTCGATGTTCACTTCGACGTTCCCGCCGGCAGGTACTTCGATCTTGAACAAGTACGCTTCGCCCATGCGCTCTTGCGACACAGGCGCCTTCGTCATCTTGAAACCAGCCGAAACCACGTGCTTTACGTACACCGTTGCTTTTTCCTGCATGCGGTTTGTCACGGCCAACGTCTTCTTGCGCGTGTGTCTGATCTCGGTCGAGAACACTCCGCGCTGCACGGTCAAAATGCGCGCGATCTCATCACGTGAATCGTCCTTGCGCTCGACCACGATCTGCCGGTCGAGGGCAAATGGTACGAACGCAAAAGACTTGGCCGGAATCGGATCGCTCATGCCTTCGCCAATGAACCCGTCCTCGCCAAACACGGCCACGGGGCCACTTTCGAACACCGAGTTGGTGGGGTTCTTCAGACGCACCGCACGAAACGGATACGTCGAGTTTCCTCGCAAGCCCTCGGGATCGTACAGATAGACAAACCCGCCTTCAGTCTCCGTGCTCAAGATCGACACCATCGCCGATGTCGACTTCGGGACCGTCATCGAGGTCTGCGACTCGAAGTACGAGCGGCCGATCGGATCGTTTCCTTCGGGCTCTTTGGGCTTTAGTGCTTGCGCTTCACTTTTGGGCGCATCGGGCGCTTCGACGATGCTCACGCCACCTGCGCGTCCTGCTTGCAGACCGTTCCCAACGGCTACGACCTGCGAAGGATCGAGGCCCGAGCGAATGAGTTGCTCACGTGCGCGGTTGGCTCGTTCGAGCGACGCGCTGTACTTGTCGCCATCCGCTGCAGTCGCCCAACCTTCGACGACGACTTGCTTGCCCGTGCTGCGATATTGCGCTGCAAGACGATCGAGTCCCGTGGCATCGGGTTTCGGGCGCGGTCCTTGTTGCGCCATCGGCATCTCTCTCGCGGCGGGTGCCGCTGCTCCTCGGCCAAACCCTCCCCCGCCCGCCGTCGAGCCTGTTGCGGTGACGGACTTTTTCGGCTTCGCCGCCGTCTGCATATCCGCCATCGGTCGTTCGCTGTCCTCGTCGCGCACATTCGCCATCGCGAGCTTTGCATCATCGAGCTCGACCACGACGCGTTTGCCTCCTCCTCCAGGCATCGGCATACCGCCGAACGTCGATCCACCCATCGGCGGCGCTTGCGCGAACAGATCGTTCGTCTGCAAAGTTTCTCGCTGCACCATGCGGATCGAGCGCAAGTCGAAGCGGAACGACATCGCGCTGCTCGATCCAACGCCGAGTTTTACCTTGTTCCAATCTTCGCCCGACGTGTTGTCCACGATGGCCCAACCATCGATCTTCATCTTGCCGTCTTTGCCGAGCGAGATGCGATAACTGGGCTTCCACGAGGGTGCTTCGGTCACGTACGAAAGGTGAAGCTTATGCGGCTTGGGACCCTGGAGCTGGATCTCCATGTTCACCATGCCACTCGCTGCTTGGGATTGTTGTTGCTGTGAGGATTGTTCTCCGACAAACGCTGATCCATGTGTCGGATACGCGATCGGTGCGGGTTTGCCCGTGGTCGTATCGATGACCGTGAGGGACTTCAAGAAGTCGTCGATCTTGTCGCCGGGGACGCTGAGACGCAGTGAATCGCCGTTGATTTCTGCGTATCGCTCGAAGTACGCAACGCCGTTTCGGTACACGACGACACGTCCGAGCGTCGTGTCACTACGGACGAACGTGGTCGTACGACCGCATCCGACGAGACACAGCAAGGACAACGGAATGACAAACTTCCTCATGACAGACCTCGTTCGCAATTTTTGCAATTTTCGCAATTTTTGCATTTGCGCGGACTTCGATGCTTCAACCTGGGGCGGTCTTGGACGGACGACATGGCTTGGGGATCTCTGCGGTGATGCAACGAGGGAGTTTCACGTTGCTTACAGTCGACAATGATCTTCGTTCGAGTCGCGTCGGATAGGAATTGGTTTTTCATGCGCGACCATTAACGACTCAGTCTACATGGTCAGTCTACATCCCCAGTCTACATGTCCAAGGCTTCTAGCAATCGTTCGATCCCGCGCAGGCCACCATATTTCGCCACGCCGCGAGCATACATCGTTGGATCGTCCCATAACGGAGATTGTCGAACGATCCACTCGGCGCCCAGCGTTTCTTCACCTCGCACCGGAGGAAACCGTTCGAGGTCATAGAATCGGTGCACGGCGGCTTTGCGCAGCCATCCCAGATCGAAAAGGCGTACCAGCGCGTCGTCGACGGATGCAGCTCCCAGATGTTTCAGCACGGAGAACATCACGAACATGACCGTGCGTAGTTGAAATTGAGCGCAACGCTCCTCGAGCAGACGCCGATCGATGCCCGTCCGCAAAAGCAGCTCCAGATCCTGCAACGCCAACACATGTCGAAACTCGTGCGTGGATGCATGCAGCGCGACGAGCAGCACGTGATCTTCCAAGGATGGTACAGACAAACCCCGCAACTCCGGTGCAGGCGATGCGCGCTTTTCAAGATCCGCGAAGCCAATCGGGCGACGGACGACTTTGTCGAGCGACGAGTGAATCTCGACCGTGAAGTCCATCGCGCCCACGCGCGCTTGCACCATCGTTTCACCGAGCATCGCGCCACTGAAGCGTCGCTCATCGCTGCGCGCCACGAGCCAACCGAGACGCTCGAGCGACTGAACTGCACGTTCCTGGTGCGTCTCGGCCACGAGCAAATCGATGTCGGACATTCGTCGCGCCGCAGGATCCGGGTACACGGTGAGCGCCAGCGCCGCGCCTTTGACGAGCAGCCCGGTGATGTTTTCGCGCTGCAGCGCCTCAGCGATCTGGCCGAGCACATGCCCGCGGAGCATCGCGTCCGCACGCGCTCCGGGCTCGATTGCAGGACGAGCCGTCGGGTCTCGAAGTAGACGCAATATTTCGGGAGAGAGGGAATCCGTCATGCCGTCGTGGGGCAACGTCCGACGACACTGACAAACCAGAGCGTGAGACGAGAACCGAACCGTTCAAAAAACCAAGAGGTTGTTCACCCGATGCCATTCTTGCCGCTCGAGGTTGCGTCCCCGTCGAAGCTCGAGCCCTTCTTGCCCTGGCCCATCACAAAGTCCTTCAAATGCCCCATACGCACCAGCTCGGGGCGTTGCCATGCGGTCTTCTCACCACCAGCGTGCTGCGACGGAGTTTCTTGCACGGGCTCGTCTTTGCGTTCCATCCGGCGTCCTCTCGACCTGCACGACACTTGGCTGAGCCGTGCATCGAAACAGGCTCCACCCTTTATAGCAACATAAACTCTACTGCCACAAACTCCCAACTTCTGCGCGTCCGCGTTACTGTTTCGTCGTGCCCGACATCGCCCCGCTTTCGTTCGCCACTCGGTTCTGGTTCGCCTGGGCCTGCTTCGTCCGCGTGCTCTTCGATGGCGTCTTCGCGGCTCGCGTCTTCGAGGTTCGCGAGGCACCTGCGTTCAAGCCGCCTCCAGAGCCCGCCAGGCTGCCTGAGAAGCTCGCGCCTGAACAACCGAAAGAGCCCGACCTGAGCTCTGCGCTGCAGCTTCTCGCGCTCCTGCAACGAGAAGGCAGACTGGTCGATTTTCTCCAACAGGATATCGCCACGTTTGCCGATGCCGAGATCGGCGCCACCGTTCGAGTCGTCCATGAAGGGTGTCGTAAAGCCTTGGTTGACCACGTCGAAATCGCGCCCATTCGATCCGAAGACGAAGGCGCCAAGATTACCCTCGATGCGGGCTTTTCCTCGTCCGAAGTAAAACTCACGGGCGACGTGAAGGGCAAACCGCCTTATCGAGGGACATTGCAACATCGAGGTTGGCGGGCCAAAGGACTGAAGTTGCCGAAACCGACGGCTGGGCACGATCCGTCGATTCTCGCCCCTGCGGAGGTGGAGCTGTGAGCGCACGACACGTCGTTGGTATCGATTTGGGCACGACGCATTCGGCCCTGGCTTATGCCGAGACCGGCACGGATAAAAACAAGGTAGACGTTTTCCCCGTGCTTCAGCTCGTAACTCGAGCGGCATTGGAAGAGCGCGTCCTTTTGCCATCTTTCTATTATGCTGCGCACGAAAGCGAAGGCGCGCAAAGTTTGCCCTGGGACGATGAGCGTACGTTTGTCGTGGGTGAATATGCTCGCGCTCGCGGCGTCGATGCTCCGAATCGGCTCGTATCGAGCGCCAAAAGTTGGTTATCGCATTCTGGAGTCGACAGGCGCTCGGCGCTTTTGCCTTTGGGGGCTCCCGACGATGTCGAAAAAATATCGCCCGTGGAAGCTTCTTGGCGATACCTGGAACACTTGGCAGAAGCATGGTCGCATAAACACGGCAATGGCAATTCGCTCGGGGAGCAGGAGATCGTCTTGACCGTTCCGGCGTCATTCGATGCGGCGGCGCGAGACTTGACCGTCGAAGCGGCGGGGCTGGCGGGATTCGAAGATCTGACGCTGCTCGAAGAACCGCAAGCAGCTTTGTATGCTTGGATTGACGCGGCCGGGAACGATTGGCGCAAATACATTCGTCCGGGCGATGTCATTCTCGTGGTCGATGTGGGAGGTGGCACGACGGACTTTTCGGCGATTGCGGCGACCGAAGAAAATGGCGCACTTGTTTTGCATCGCGTGGCCGTTGGCGATCACATTTTGCTGGGTGGCGACAACATGGATTTGGCGCTGGCGTATTTGGCGCGTCAAAAATTGCTCGCGGAAGGCAAAGAAATCGATCGCTGGCAAATGATTGCGCTGACGCATGCGGCGCGAGTGGCCAAAGAAAGGCTCTTGTCCGATTCGTCGATCGATAAGCTTCCGGTGGTCATTCCGAGTCGCGGGGCCAAATTGCTCGGAGCGTCGCTACGTACGGAGCTATTGCGGCAAGAAGTGCAAGCGACGCTCGTGGATGGGTTTTTCCCGACCGTTGCGGCATCGGCTCGACCTGGAGCGCGTCCGCGAGCGGGCCTGACGCAAATTGGTTTGCCTTACGCGCACGATGCAGCGGTGACTCGTCACCTTGCGGCATTCCTTGGTCGGCATGCGAAAGCGACCGAGCGTATCGAAGGTTTTGCCGGGAAAACCAAAGCGACGGCGTCTTTGTTGCATCCGACGGTGCTGCTGTTTAATGGCGGCGTGATGAAAGGAAAGGCGCTCACGGAGCGGATCGTATCCACGCTGAATGGTTGGCTCGAAGCGGAAGGTGCGCTGCCGGTGCGTGTTCTGCCAGTGACCGATTTGGATTTGGCGGTGGCTCGAGGTGCTGCGACGTATGGCCTGGTGCGTAAAGGTCAGGGGCTACGAATTCGAGGTGGTACGGCGCGAGCCTATTACGTAGGCATTGAAAGCGCAATGCCGGCTGTTCCGGGGCTGGAACCGCCGATTACCGCGTTGTGTGTGGCTCCGTTCGGAATGGAAGAAGGCACGCGCGCGGAATTGCCTGCGCACGAGCTGGGCGTGGTCGTGGGCGAGCCGGTGCGATTCCGATTCTTTGGCTCGTCGGTGCGTCGAGACGATCGGGCTGGGACCGAATTGGAGCATTGGAAGGAGGGCGAAATTGACGAGCTTTCGCCCATTGAAGTGACACTCCCGGCGGATGGGCGGACCGAAGGAGATGTCGTGCCTGTGCGTTTGGAAGCAAGCGTGACCGAAGTGGGGACATTGTTGGTGGAAGCCGTGCCGCTCGAGCCGCAAAAGCCTGGCGAGCGATGGAAAGTCGAGTTGGGCGTGCGGG
>CAZETM010000586.1:0-6221 GCA_964514885.1 uncultured Polyangium sp.
CGAAAAATGTAGTCGTTCTTCAGATCGGCGAAGACCATGGCTTACTCTTGCCAAAAGCGGCGCCAGGATGCAAGCGGGATGAGCGGATTGGCCGAGGCGTGGCTCGGTCGATGGATCCGCCGTCGGCGTCCCGGCAATCCCTCCAAGCACCGTATTGGCCGATTTCCGCATCAAGCCGCCCACTCCTTTTGCCCCTGCGGAGCTTCGCCTCAATCTTCCGGAGCTTCGCTTCGACCGTTGAAGTGTTCACTCATACGTCGCAGAGCTTCGTTGCAATGTTCCCGATCTTCGTTTCGACCGTTGAAGTGTTCGTACATACGTGCCCGACCTTCGCCCGTGCGTGCTCGACCTTCGCCCGTGGTGCCCGACCTTCGCCCGTGCGTGCTCGACCTTCGCCCGTGCGTGCTCGACCTTCGCCCGTGGTGCTCGACCTTCGCCCGTAGGTGCTTGACCTTCGCCCGTAGGTGCTCGACCTTCGCCCGTAGGTGCTTGAAAAGTATGTACGGTTCAAGCAAGTCGTGCGTAATGCGTATGGTCCGGGATCCAAGCAATACCGGCGCATTCATTTACGCGCATCGCTGGGTGAAGGAACGGGACAGGGCGGAAACGAGACCTGACCAACTCATGGCCGCTCCGGGAAATATGCTAGCGCTGGGTCATTACCAATCGTCAGTACCACCAATGCTCGGTCTAGGAAGCGATTAAATCGTTCGCACAAGCATTCCTTCCCCCCATCGTTCGCGAGTTCGGTCGTGATGAATGGGCGGCCGCATCTTGCCTGATGTTGCGCTCGTTATTGTTTCCCTAAACGTTCTGTCTCGGCGCGGCACACCGGGCCCGTCGTTCGACAATGCTGTTGAGGAGTTTGATGGTCAGATCCGCGGAGCGCGGCTCATCCAAAGAGCCGATAATCGGCATCGCCAACGTCCTATCGAGCAAGTATCAGGGCGATTTGCTCGCGATGGACGCGGTGATGGCTTTATGGGCAGGCGTTACCCTGGACGCAGATCGCTTCCATTGTGCCGGGGTAGGCACAGCAGCTCGACGCTCCATCGCAGGCAAGGCATGGGCAGGTATTGCAGGATGGCGAGGTGTAGAAGGTAGTGCATTGGCCTTGCACGCATACCTCCTCCGCGGCGCAAGCATTGCCGCAACCGCCGCAATGGACAGGGCTCGTTGCCAATTCGAGCTGCGTCAAGCAAGCACCATTGCAGAATTGTTGACCGAGTGCGCCGCAGGTCGTCACGATGCAAGCACCATCGACGCAACGCTGATTGCCTCCACACGTCACGCCGCATGCGCCGCAGTTGTTGAAGCTGTTATCGACATCGACGCAATTCCCATTGCAGAGCGTCAATTCGGGACGGCAGACGCATTGGCCACCGGTGCACTTTTCTTGATTGCCGCAACCCACGCCGCACATGCCGCAATCGGTTGGACTGGTGTTCAAGTCGGCACAGATGGCGGGTCCGCATTGCGTGCCTGCACATGTGCACATGCCGCCGTTGCATAGGTCGCCAACCGGGCATTGATTGCCACAGACTCCGCAATTCGCCGGATCCGTCGCCGGAGTCGTGCATACGCCGCCGCACACGACTTTGCCGGGTCCGCATACGCATTGACCGGAAACGCAACTTTCCCCAAGATTGCAAGTGTTGTTGCAACCACCGCAGTTCGCCGGATCGGCCGAGAGATCAACGCAGCCAATGCCGCCACCGCAGTTCACAGTGCCCATTGGGCACACGCAGACGCCGGCATTGCAATTCGCGCCAGGCAGGCATTGTTGTCCACATCCGCCGCAATTGGCCGGATTATTGGTCACGTTGACGCACCCTTGGGTTGCGCCGCAATAGCTCGATCCAACGGCACACGAGCATTGGCCCGAAACGCACGCCGCGCCGGGACCACAAACGTTGCCGCACGTTCCGCAATTACTCGAATCTGTTGCCACGCTCGTACATACGTTATTGCAGACGATCTGCCCAACCATTGGACAAGCCGAGCAAACTCCCTGAGTGCAGGATTGGCCAACAGCACAGGCCTTTCCGCACATGCCGCAATTGTTCGGATCCGTGGCGAGATTCGCACAGGCATTGGGGCATGAAACCTCGCCGGGCCCGCATTGACAGGCGCCCATCATGCACGTCGCGCCGGTCTTGCACGCGTTTCCGCACGTGCCGCAGTGATCCGAATTCAAGGACAGATCCACGCAAACGCCGTTGCAGTTGATAGTGCCCGCGGGACAGGTGCACGCGCCCGAGACGCAAGTGCCGAACACGGGGCAAGTCGTACCGCAAGCGCCGCAGTTTTGTGTGTCTTTGGCCAAATCGACGCACCCCGAAGGACACGTGACGAGACCCACGTTGCACGTGCATACGCCACCCATGCAGCTTGCACCAGGATTGCAGACGTTTCCGCATATACCGCAGTTGAAGCTATCCGACGTCGTATCGACGCATTGCCCATTGCAAACCTTGGTTCCCATGGGACAACCGCACACGCCAGACGTGCATACGCCGCCGAGAGGACAGGCCACTCCGCAACTGCCGCAGTTCGAAGTGTCGCTCGACAAGTCCGCACAACCTGTCGGGCAAGTGACTTTCGGAGCAGCGCAGGTACATTGACCGTTCGTGCAGACTGCGCCTGGGTTACAGGCTTGCCCACACGCGCCGCAGTTTGCAGCGTCGGTTATCGTATTGACACAAACGAAATTGCAGAGCGTGGGGGTATTTCCGGGGCACGCGCATTGCCCCGAAATACACGTCGCCCCAACGCCGCACGCGATGCCGCAACCGCCACAGTTCGCAGTATCCTGCGACAGATCGGCACAGCCCGATGGACAGTTCGCGAGACCCATGGCGCAAGCGCATACGCCATTGGTGCATGTTTGATCGGCCAAACAAGTGCTTCCACAACTGCCGCAGTTCGTCGCATCCGACTGCAAATCAACGCACGCGCCATTGCAGGTGTCAGGCGTGGGAGAAGTACACGGCATGCACAATCCAAGAAGGCACATCTGGCCATTGCCACACGTCGTGCCACATGCGCCACAGTTTGCGCTGTCGGATTGCAGGTCGACACACGAATTGCCGCAGGTCGTCGTACCTGTGGCGCAGCTACACTGCCCTGCTGCACATGTTCCCGTGGGTCCGCAGGAATTTCCACAACTGCCGCAGTTCGCGGCATCCAATTGCAGATCAACGCAACTGCCATTACAGGTTGTTTGCGTTCCACTGCATTCAGGCATGCCGCCAGCTCCGGCTGCACCGCCAGCTCCGGCCGTGCCGCCAGCTCCGGCCGTGCCACCAGCGCCTGCCATGCCCGAGGACGATGGTAGCGGTCGACCCAATCCAGTACTATCCGAACCACATCCGCCCAACATGCTGACGACTACACACAGGAATGCAGTCCACGATGCAAGTAAGGTGCTTCGCATGAATTTCCTTCCAGGCCGCCTTTAGGGCGCATCCCACGGTGGCCCGTACAGACGAGCTTGATCCCGCTGTGCATCCCGACTTGCAGCCATTTGTCGAGAAGAACAGTAGGAATTAGCTTAAATGGGAAACGGCCTGCACGTGCCAACGTGCTGTTGCTAAGAGCCACCAATGTCTCGCGACGGGTCAACATTTTGCGGCCACGACGCGTAGTACGCGTGACTGCATGTTGTTCGCCTACTCCTCGACCACAGTCGCACTTGGGTTTTTCCGCGGGGCACTGGTCGTTGTTGTCGCACTCCACGCCAACCAATATTTTCCAACGGTGAGGTTGTGACACCTCCCCACAGGGATTTTGACCCGGGTGGTTCGATCTGCGACATCATCTGAAAACCCCAACGTGGGGCACGATTTATGGCGCTTTAGGAAGCGACAACAACAGCGATAGCGTAGAAGAGGCCGCGTACCAATTCGCGAACACGATCATCTATCCGGAAACGGTTGTACCGCCCATGTCGTGGTAACCAATTACGGTCATTGGCATACGTCGCATAGCTGCATCCATTGAGCAACGCGAACACACAGATGAGCCGTCGAACGCATTGCCATTCGTGTTGAGATTGCATACACCACCTCGAGAGGTTTAAGCGCCAGATTCCCGCGCAGGCCGCATTCGCTGCTGATCGAATGAGTGCAAAATAGACGCAACATCGAGCCCGCAAGCGCTGTGCCGGCGTGTGTTCGCCAGGCTGTGTTGTCACGCTAGCCAGTGCTTGCAGGCTCGAGGTCATCTCGATTTTGGTGATGCACCGATTGCCTCGAATCGAGACGAATTACATTAGAGAAGAACAGAGAACCCTGCGCGTATTTCCTTCTGCCCTACAAATTGGAATTCATCTCCACACTCTCAAGGAGCCGCGACGGCGCCAAGAGAGTTCACCTTTTTTTCGGGCGCGATTTTTACGTGCACTCTCCGTTGACACATGGCTGTCCAGGCGCGCAGGCTTGGTTACATTCCCCGCAATGGGCGGGATCCGTAGATGCGTTTACGCACGTGCCGGTGCAATACGACAGACCGCCTGGACAGGCGCACTCCCCCCCGATACAGGTCGCACTACCGGTGCACCCATTGCCACACCCGCCGCAATCATTCGAATTGGATTGGACGTCGATGCAATATCCATTGCACTTTGTGATTTCTGGAGGACAAACGCATTGACTCGCGCTGCAATATGTCCCACCCGTACACACAATGCCGCAGCCACCGCAGTTCATACCGCTTATTTGCGGATCGATACAGGCTCCTGAACAGACGATTTCGTCGACATCGCAACTCGTTTTGCATTCCCCGGTGCTGCACACGGTTTCGGGTGAACAAACCTCGCCGCATGCACCGCAGTTTTGGGGGTCACTCGACAGGTCCACACACGTGCCAGCGCATTTTCCGATGCCTGCTTGGCAAAAACACCTCCCGGCGACACACGAAGCATCACCACAGCCAAAATTACATGCGCCACAATGTTTCGGATCCGATTGCAGATCGACGCACGAGCCGCCGCAGTCCGTCAAACCACTCTCACACGACGAAGAACACTCGCCGGACGAACAAACCTCGTCCGTTTCGCACGCATTTTCGCAGCTCCCACAATTAAGTGGATCACTTGCCAGCGCAACGCACGTTTCATTTTGACAAACAATCTCACTCAATGGGCACGAACATGCCCCGCCGACGCACGAAAGCTCTCCCGCACATCCGTTGCCGCACGATCCACAATGATCCGGGTCCGAACCAACGTCGACACAAGCCCCTCCACAAGATACGAAACCGCTGGGGCAGCTCGATGTACATTTGCCTTGCGAGCACACCGCGTCGGTATTGCACTCATTATCGCACGAGCCACAATGCCGTGGGTCTTTCGACAAATACACACACGACGAACCGCATGTGACTTGCCCCGAACGGCAATCCACAACGACACCCGCATCGGCGGGAGGTACTACGGTATCGAGATAGGTTTGTCCACAAGCAAATACGATGGTCCCCGCCACCGTCGAGAACATCACGGCTAACCATCGACCGGTTTTCATGGTTTTACCTCCACGCCTAGCGATAGAAAGAAAGCAGGACGGCCGAACGAAGCGACCTCATTACCCAGCATTCGCACGACCGGTTCGGGAAAAACCGGACCGGCAAGTCCATCCAAGCGTAATCGAATCCGCGGATGTACGCGATAACCAATTCCCGCCCGACCATACGCAAACATAGTCCAGCGAGTACCTGAAGTTGCGATGATCGGCGCCTGGGCCTGCCCCTCGAACCAAAGAAGCATCGGACCCGCTCCCGCGCCGACCGAAAATGAAAATGGATCTTTGGGTGAAGTGGCGAGCGCATCAATACCAATACCTAGAAAGAACGTGCGCAGATAGGTTGCCCCGTCAGCATTTTGGGCAAACGCCGGGTAGATGGGCAAAAAAAGCCAAGTCTCGGCCGATAGACGCGAAAATGAATACCGCCCGGAAAGCGCCACGTGGTAGGAGGCGGAAAGGCCACCGGGACTCGTGAGCAGCGCGGGGCCCCCGAACGCGAATATGTGACTTTCTCGAGGTGGTGGGACGGTTGAACCCAATGGTTTGGCGGACGAAACAGATTTCGGGGGAGGAACGGTAGGCGCCAGTGCAGAAGCGGCAGGTGCGGGGGGCGCTGCGCCGGATGAGTTTGATGGGACAGTCGCCGGGGGCTCCGGCAGGGGCAGAGACGCCGATGATCGAGGCGTCACCGGAACTGGC
>CAZETM010000587.1:0-6216 GCA_964514885.1 uncultured Polyangium sp.
GGTGGTCAACCAAATCGACATTTGGCTCGAAAAATGGAATTTGTTTGCGTCGCGGTCGGCCGACAATCGCATCACGTTCGAAGATATCAAGAAGAACAACCTGGTCGAGATTGCTCGAACGCCGATTTTGCTGTTGATGATTGTGCAGATGTGGGTCGAGTTCAAGGGCGATTTTGCAGGCGACGCGGTCATGTACGAGCGGTTCTTTCAACACATCGCTCAGGGCAAATATGCGGCCAAGCAGGAAACCAATCAGGTAGTGGTCGACGCGTCCAAAAGACTTCTGGAGCGACTCAAGAAGCGAGGCGATTGGGATCAACGGGCCAAAGAGCCGGATGCAATGTTGTGGCTCATGGCGCGCGTGGCCTGGGAAGCGTGCAAGCTTTCGCAAGCAACACCGGACAAGCCGCTTTGCACGCATGATGTGGATGAAGTGGTCAAGAAGGAACTGCAATTCGACGGAGACGGTGATTCCGATGAATTGCCGGCAGAAACGCTTCGAATCATTCGTTCCGGTCTGTTGCTCGCAATGCAAGCGAACCTCGACGGTCCTGATACACCTTTGCTTTTCGGACACGCATCGTTTCGAGATTTTCTCGTGGGACGATTCTGGGCGGATAGGCTGCGTACGGCCGTGTCGGCGGAACGGAGGCATCGCTCGAAGATCGAAGCGCCGCTTTTGGGTGGGCGCCTGCTGGGTGGGCGCTTGCTGGATGATGCCGGCAAACCACTTCATTTTCTCATGCGAATGGTGAATGATGCGTCGGGTACGTGGGGCAAACATTCGCCATTTGCGTGGGACACTTCGACTCGAGAGCAACTTTTGGCTTGGTGTCAATACCATTTCGAAAACGAGGGACAGGAGTTTGCGGACGGGGCGACGAATCGCATTCGTGACGACCGGCGGGTGCTGCTGCGAGAATCGGCGTTGGCGATTGGAAGTGTGATGCACGAGAGTGCGGGAATCGTGGACAAGAGCGGAACAGCGCTACGATCGATGCTCGGATGGTTCTGGACGACGGGCAAACAAGCCCAAGTCATCGCGGAGGGCGCCACGCTTTCGGGCGCCCAACTCGCGGGGGTGGATCTGCGTCGCGCGCGGTTGTTCAAGGCAAACCTGTCGAAAGCCGTGTTGACGGACGCGCGTTTGGAGGGCATTCGATTGATCAACGTTTGCCTTCAGGGCGCGAACCTCGATGGTGCCCGTCTCGACGAAGCCACACTGAGCACGGCTAATCTTTGCCAAGTGAGTGCATTGGGCGCGAGTTTCGCCTACGTGAAGGCGCCAGGCGCACAGTTCAAAAACGCAAAATTGAATCGAGCGCTTTTCGGCAATGCCGACTTGCAGGGGGCCGACCTGTCGACCGCCAATCTACAAGGCGCATCGCTGAGGTCGGCAAACCTCACTGGGGCAAACCTCGCGGGCGCGGACCTGCGTGGCGCACAGCTCGATGGCGCGACGTTGCGCGACGCGAAGTACAACCCATCGACGAAATGGCCGGATGGATTCAACGTCGAGGCGGCGGGGATGATGAAACCGTCGGATTGAGGCGCGGGCGGCAACCCCACAGAACGCGCTCGATGCTCCCGAGTCCTTACGCCGTTTCAATCATCTACGTACGGTATAGGCCCACCGGCACTTCGTAATCTCGTTTCCGTCTACCGATGCACGCGCACGATCGTGCTCGGACCGAATTCCTGAATCGCTCGCAACCCGTACCATCCCTCGGGAACGGGCGGGTCCGTCCAATCGAATACCCACTTCGCATCCATCGGCGCGAGATTCACACAGCCGCCGCTTTTCTTCTCGCCCCAACCATCATGCCAATACGCGCCGTGTAATGCGTGCGGCCCGTGGAAATTCAATACCCAATTCACCTCGGAATGCACCAGGTTCTCATCCGAGCTGGAAACCATCGACGCCGTGCGAAATTTGCCATCAACTCTAAACGTGCCCGTCGGCGTGGACGCCGTCTTGATCGGATCGATTCCTTCATAAGGAATCCCGCCGCGACCGGGCGAAATCATCGTCGCATACACCGGACGCAATCCTTCATACGCGACGAGCGTTCCATTCAGCACGCTAATGTCGACCCACTTTTGCTTGTCGGGGTTTTTCTTGCCAAGCCACGGCGCCGCTTTCACCGCATCGAGGAACTGTGCGTCCTCGGCCCCAACATAAACACCAGCCTCTTTCGTCTCGAAAAACTTCTTGCCGTCTTGCTCCAGACGCGCCCCCGTCAATTCGACCCACCCGTGACGAGGCCACGTTTGATCCGTCTGCACGAGCTTCCCATCGTCGGCCTTTTTCCATTTCGGACGAGGCTTTTCACGAAAGAATGCCAGCGGCAAGTTCGCGTCTTTACCCAAGTCTTTGCCCAACTCGAGCCCGTGAAACATCGACTTGGGATAAGGTTTTACGCGGTCCTTCGGAACGATTGCCTGATCCCACGTCAGTAAATACGTGCGCCCTTCATAATCGAATTCACGCACGTACGCGACCGTCGACCCGCCATGAATGAATTTACGCTCTTCACGCAATAGCGGCGTAAAGTTGAACGTCTCCGGCGGTCCTTGACCCGCAGGATTCAAATCCAAACCGACCATGTATTTCGCAAACGTCTTGATCTCCTCAGGACTGCCAGCCGCCCGAACCTTCTCGACAAGCTTTTCGTGCTTCTCCAAGTCCGGCTCGGCTCGTCGCTGCTCCGCTCGCGTCGGCAGTCGCATGTATCGAGGTGCGCCTTGTGACTCGCCATACTTGTATGGCCACGGCGAATTCACGTCAGCGGCATCACGGCGCAAAATTTTCAGCGCCGGGTCGTTCTCGTCAAGCGTAGCCGATGCGCCCGCGCATACATATCCCTGCGGCTCGATGGCATACCATGCGTCGCAATCTCGCCCACCATTGATCCGAGCTGCCTTGACGCTGCCTCCGCGAAGCCTGACCGACGTTCCTGGCGCGAGGTATCCGATCCAGGCGTTATTCGCGATGGGTTCGGCATGGATCCATGCAAAACGCGCCTTCGCCCAGATACGCGGCTCGGTCGGCGTTCCCGTCGCGGGCGCTGGAGCGGGCACACTTGGAGCCGCCGCGACACTCGCTGACGGACTTGCGGAGACAATCACGGGGACGGGCGCAGCCGCTGTGGGCGCTTCGTTCTCGTCCGGATTCGTCGGCACGGGCGGAGTGCTTCGAGTCTCCGCACAACCCGCAAGAACAGTCGCCAGCGCTGCATGGCGAATGCACGCAACGAGCGACGGATGCCGAAGAGGGGAGATGAAAAGCATGGGCGGAGCGACGATGTGGGCTTGTACTGAGTTACGCGTTTGACGCCGGGTGTGCAAAACATTTAGCCTCGAAACTTGGCTTGGATGCGGGATGAGCGCAGCCTTCGCAAGGCTGCTCGTCGCAACGCTCGCGCATCGAGAGGGAGCATTCGATGAGCTTCAACCTTCGCTTTCATGTTCGTGCAGTGTTTGTCGGAGGGATCCTCGGCGCGCTGTTCATGGCCTGTGCCGAAGGCAGCTCGTTGCCGCCTCCGGATAACGGAACGGGCGGTGCTGCTGGTGGTGGATCGGGCGGAACCGTGGGCATTCCGCCGGGCCAAATTGGTGGCATTTGCGACGACAACACGCCGTGTGTCGAAGGCTCGTGCACGAAGGTCGGTGCAAACAAATACTGCACGACGCCGTGTCCTCCTTCCTGCCCGAAAGGCACGTATTGCGCGCTTCAAGACGGCGATGCACTGTGCGTCCCGGATCTCGATAGTCAGTGTCTTCCATGCACGACGGTTTTGCAGTGTTTGAGCCCGTCGGATTCGTGTTTGACCGCGCCTGCGGGGGACAAGTTCTGCGCACGTGACTGCACGACGATGGGCGAGTGTCCGAACGGCTTTACGTGCATGGAAGCCGCGGATTACCCGCCAAAAGAAAACCCCGATCCGCCCCCCGACGTCGATGCTGGTGCAGATGGTGGTGATGCCGGTCCGCAGGGTCCTCCTGCGGGAGTGCCTCATAAGTTTTGTGTACCAAACGTTCCGTTTTCCTGTCCGTGCTCGGACAAACGTGATGGCGTCGAGAAATCGTGCACGAAATCCAACGAGTTTGGTGACTGCTCGGGCAAAGAGACGTGCGTCGGCGACCAGAACCGCTTCGAAGGATGCACGGCGCAAACGCCTGCCGCCGAAAGTTGCAACGCAAACGATGACAACTGCGACGGAGCCGTAGACGAAGGCGAACCGAACGATCTGTGCAGCAGTGAAGGCCCCGTGCCTCCCAACGCAAGTTATGCGTGTTCACCCGAAGGTTTGTGTGGACTAGGTCCGTGCGCACCAGGCTGGGCAAGCTTCCCGCCTGGACCGATCAAAAATGGATGCGCTTGCCCTGTCGAAGCGGGCGAATCGAACGACACGTGTGCGACTGCAACGCCTGCTGGATCAGTCAGCGATGCCGTGGGCAGCAGCGTTTCGCTCGTAGGCACGTTGTCCGCAGCCAACGACGTCGACGTGTGGACGTTCGACTCGATCGATGTCGATGAAGTGACCACGAACTCGTATCACCTCAGCATCGACTTCGTTGCGCCGATGCCGAACGACGAGTTTGTCGTGGATGTGATCCGCGGAGATGCTTGTACCGACAATCCAGCGGGCAATGCGTCAGGCATCACGTCCTACAGTTGGTGTGTCGACGGCAAGAGCGCCGATGGTTTGTCCGGGGAAGTGCCTTGTGCCGACAACGGCGGACAATCGACGCATTGCGAAGATCATTCGACGAAGTACTTCGTGCGTGTTCGTCGCAAGCTTGGCGCGATGGGAACGTGCACGCAGTACAACCTCACCGTGACGGGCAGGGGCGGCGATCCTTGCGATTTCACACAGAAATGCGAGTAACTCGCTGATGGACATCCAGCCGAACGAAACGCAAGCGCTCGTTGCGCGCACGGCACGTGACTTTGCCGAACGGGTCATCGCGCCCGTGGCTTCCGAGCTGGATCGGCATGAGCGATATCCGCACGAAATCCTGAAAGGATTGGCGGATCTCGGACTGATGGGCGTGAACGTTCCCGCATCGCTCGGAGGCTCTGAAGCTGGCGCGGTTTCGTATGCGTTGGCGATGATGGAGATTGCTCGAGCATGCGCGGCGACGGCCGTGACGATGGCCGTGACAAACATGGTGGGCGAGGTGATCGCGAAGTTCGGTACGGAAGCTCAAACCGAGCGGTACAACCCGCGTTTGTGCTCGGGCGAATATTCGGCCGGCGCGTTTGCCTTGAGCGAGCCTGAAGCAGGAAGCGACCCAGGATCGATGCGCACGGTTGCAGAGCGAACGTCGAATGGTTGGGTGATTCGAGGTCAGAAGCAGTGGATCTCGAGCGGTACGCATGCCGGAGTGTTCGTCGTATGGGCTCGAACGGGTGGGCCTGGGACGCGAGGTTTGTCGGCGTTTCTGGTCGAAGGTGGAACGCCGGGGCTCATCCCGGGCAAACCCGAGGACAAACTCGGGCTACGTGCATCGAACACGGTGCCGGTCACGTTCGATGATTGCGAAGTGCCTGCCGACGCGCTGCTCGCGAACGAAGGCGAAGGCTTCAAGATCGCGATGATGGCCCTTGATGGCGGGCGTATTGGCATCGCTTCGCAAGCCGTGGGGATTGCGACGGCAGCGCTGGAAAAGGCCACGGACTACGCGAAGAGCCGTAAGCAATTCGGCAAGCCGATCGGGGACTTTCAAGCGTTGCAGTGGACGTTGGCGGATTGTCGCACCGAACTCGATGCGGCACGGCTGCTCGCGTTACGGGCTGCGTGGTTGAAAGACTCGAAGCGGACGTTTTCGGCAGAAGCTGCGATGGCAAAACTGTTCGCGACCGAGATGGCGAACCGAGTTTGTCAAAAAGCACTACAGCTTCACGGCGGGTACGGATACGTTCGGGAATACGGCGTCGAGCGGCATCTACGCGATGCGCGGGTGACGACGATTTACGAGGGCACGAGCGAGATTCAGCGGCTCGTCATTTCGCGACACGCGACGCGCTAGCTACAGGAAAAGTCGCGTGATCACGAAGATCAACAGCGCGACAAACCCTGCGACAAACACCGCCGTCACCAAGAAGCGTTTGATGATCGTACGCAGGTGATTCTTCAGCAGCGTACGAATCAGCTTCCAGAGCAGGCCCAAAATCTCACGGATGAACTTCAACACGAGCCCGAGTCTAGC
>CAZETM010000588.1:0-6215 GCA_964514885.1 uncultured Polyangium sp.
TTCATGTCCCGCAGGGTGATCAATTCAACGTGAGGTCTCACGGCGGGCTTGGCGGCCTCGGCCGGGTATTTGACCATCTGGACGCCGCCGTACGGGTTGACGATCGGGACCGATCTTTCGGGCACGGCAGCCTTGGCCGGCTCGACGACGCAGCCGCCGCCGATGTTGCCGTGCGTTCCGGGGTACCAGATCTCGACCATGACGTCTTTGTACCATTCCGGCTTTTGGTAATTCTTCTCTTTCGGGTCCATGAAGAGCGACGAAAGAGGGAAGTTGCCGCGGATTTCATCTTCCGCGCACATGTGCACGGTGCGATGGACCCAGTTATGGTCGATGAAGAAGTCGTACCCGGCCATATCATTGCCGGCTTGCAAGCCTCCGAGGCCGAATGAGGCTACGGTATCGAATAATCCGAGGAACATGGGTTTGATGCCTTGATGGCGGGCCCAGGCTTTTTCTCGGAGGACGGTTCGGCCGACGGGGCGATAATTATAGCCATTTTGTTGCTTGAGATTGTCGATGCCTTTGGTTTTGACCGCATTGACGAAGTCGCGCGAGATGGCTGCGCCGCGGCTATAACCGTAGATGTCGAACTGTTTCTCTTTGGCCAGGTGATTGTTGTTGTTGCTGTAGAAATCGGACAATTGCTGCCGACCCCATTCCACACGAGCTTTGCCGCCGGCGCCGAATCCCAAGCCGCGCCAATCCATGACGCGGTCGCTGGATCCTGCGCCTTTCGGAGCGCTCGAATCGGTGCCTGGCCCGTGGTGATAGATTCTCTTGAGGACCGTGCCCTCTTGGTTGTACGCGTAGTACAGCTTGGGGACGTTGCTGAGCGCGACGCTGGATTTGCCTGGGCTCATCGGGGCGACGTTCTTGTCCCGGTACAAGCTGCAGCCAGTGCCGTCGAAAAATACGCCAATGCGTACTCGGCCCACAGGACATTGCGCCGTACCGCTCGGCTTGATTCGCGGCATCGCCTGCGCTTTGGCCATGTTGTTGATCGCTTTTTCCGCCGCGCTCATTGCTCGACCTCCACACTACGATTCAACCCGAGCCCCAATTGGCGCCAATACATTTCAGGACTTCCGCGCGCCGCCGCTTCTTCCCAAGCGTCTTCGGGCACGTTCGAGGGGAGCTCGTCGATTCGCTCGTCCGGCTCCCCCAATGATTCATTTCCCAGCTCGCGACGAATATCAGGCTGCTCGTCGAACTCGGGATGAATCGTAATCATGTGCGCGGCGAACACCGTCAGGCTGTATTCCCCCCCGAGGCTCCACTTGCGCCCGCGCTCGAGACAATGTTGCAACCGCTTCTTCAAGAGCGCTTCGGGCCAGTCGTACACGGTCTCCAGGTGATACCGCTGAAAGTGATCGACCAGGCGAGCGACGAATGCAGGCTCGCCGACCTCTTCGCGTTGTTTTTGCGTGACGAGCAGCATTTAACGCCCCCCGGCGTGGAATTGCGCCACGTTGCCGTCTTCGTCTTCAAGGTAAAATGCGTTGATTTCTCCGAAAAACTCGGCACGCTGCTTCGGCGTGCACGTGGGAATGAATGACCTGAGCACGCCGGGGTCGTAAAATCGGAAATACATCTTCTTGCGCGTATCCGCGTCCGCGACCATCAAGAAGCGGCGCAAGTGACGGCGCAATTCTTTGAACGATAAAGGCGCTTCGATGAAGGTCATCCAGCGATTTTCCCAGCCTTCGCGCACCAGACGTCCCAAAAGCCCCGAGCCTTTTGACAATTCCACCAAAAACGGCGCCACATGCCCCAGCGCTTCGCCCTCGACGCCCTCGTACAACGATTGGTATCTCTCGACCGATTCACGCACCAAAATCAAGATTCGGTCGTCGCGAGCGGCATCGACGATTGCGAAAAGAGCCCCTTCGACCGATTGCAGTTTCTGCAATGCCGATTCTCGCCGACCTGCCAAGGCTTCACGAGCAATTCTGCGCGGCTCGCGGTTTTCCTCGAGCCATTGCCAGGCCAGTTCCTCGACCTCGCCTTCTTCCGCATCGTCCAGGTATGCGTCATCATCGGTCGGCGGAGGTGTTGTTGCCTCGAAATACACCATGAAATCGGTGCTGCCTGCACGAATCCATCCACCATTTCCAATTCCGACGGGCGAGGTGATCTTTTCGCCGGAAACGAGAGTACCGGTGGCGCTTTTCAAGTCGCGAACTTCACACTTTTGCCCATCCCACTTGACCTCGAAATGCGCCCCCGACATTTGATCGTCGGCGATGATCCACTGCGCGCGAGGCTTGCGCCCCACCCGAATACGCTCCCCCGGAGCCAGAATGGCTTTCAACCCATTCTCGGGCCCGCGACGCAATTCGAGAATCGCGCGTTGCATGGTTCAGCTACCCCCTCGATTCTTCCGTGCCGCCTCGCGCTCCTGCTTCCGACGCTCGCATTCTTCACAAAATGGTTCGTCCGTACGCAACGTCTCCGCTTGCGGTGACGAGCCAATGTTCACCGTCGGACAGCCCATCACGATTTTGCCACCGTGCGAGCAAGAATCGCCAAGCCGCGCCGCGGGCTTGTTCCCAATGATGACCGACGATTCACCCTGCGAAATCGAATCCGGCGGCCCGATACAAATGGCCGTGTCGCCAATTCGCGCCGCCGGCATGAAGCCAATCAGCACCGTCATTTCACCAATGATGATCGGACCGCCCACGTGAGGCACCGGCCCAGGCTCGACTTTGGGGCAAATATGATTGTCGGTTACGCGTGCTGCAGGAGGCATGGCATATTCTCCTTATTGGCCAATTCCTTCGACGCGCAAATCCGTCGGTGTGGGTCGTTTCGGCTCCGCCACCACTGCCTCTTTCGCCTCGTCCGGCGCAACCGGTTTCGCTCCAGAGCCCGATCCCGCCGAGCCGCCGCTGTTGATCCGCACGAGCGTTCCGCGAATCGTCACTCCGCTCGCGTCGATACGGACAAACCCGCCCGGCCCCTTCAATGTCAAATCGTTCGCCGCTTCGATGATGATTGCCGAGCCAGCCTTGAGGTGAATCTCTTTCGATACTTCCAGCGCCGAACTCTTGGCAATCTTTTCGTAATGGTTCTTGTCCACCGTCACCGACAACGTACCATCCACGCGCTCATTGCGATTGCCCACCACGTACAGGCTCATGTCCTTTTCGACACGCTCGCGTTTCATTTGCCGAATGACCACATCCTGATCCTTGTGAATCAGGATCTGCATGTTGCCATCGGTCTTTTCGTATTCCTCGCCCTTGACGTGCTTCAAGCTATTGCTGCCGACGAACGTCGTGTGATCTCGATCCGTGATCTCGGTGCGATCGACGCCGACGATTTCGAGGCGATTGTTGCCCGTCGTTTCCGTCTCGTTACGTACGACGTATTTTTCGCGGTCGTGCCCGATCGTAATCGTTTCGTCGTTCTTGACCAGCTTGCGCAGGTTCTTCTGCGCTTGCATCCACACCAGCTCGCGCTGCTTGAGATCCTCGAACATGATCTCGTTGAAACCGCCGCCCCCGAGCGATGAATCGCTCTTCCACGTGCTGCGCGTTTTATGCTGCGGAAGCGTGTACGGTACCAATTGCGTGGCATTGAAGACTCGGCCCGTGATGATCGGATTGTCCGGGTCACCTTCGAGAAACCCGACCAATACTTCCTGACCAACACGCGGAATGACGATCATGCCGTATCCGGTGCCCGCCCAGCCTTGGCTCACGCGAATCCAGCACGAGCTGTTATCGTCGAATTTGCCTTCGCGGTCCCACGGGAATTGCACCCGTACCCGCCCGAATTCATCCGTGTGAATCTCTTGTCCCGCAGGACCCACCACCGTCGCGCTTTGCACGTTGTTGAGCTTCGGCTTCGGCGTGCGCAGCGGCGGGCGATACACCACGTCCGTAAAGATGGCCGTCGACGAAACCGTCCATTCGTCTTGCGGCGTGCCGTCGATGCGCAGGCCAATCACCAACAAAGTGGCGCCTTCGGTGATTTCCGGATGCGGATGTTGCGCGACGCTGAAAATCACCCCCGGGGCAAGGTCAGGGCAATTCGAATCCAGAATGACTTGGCGCCGGCCCATTCGCCTTCCAAGGAGCGCTCGTTCCGCGCGCCCTTTGCCATAATTCTGGTCGTTACGAGCTACGCCCTTGTCGTCGGCAACCGGCGTATTTCCGTCCCCTTTGCCAGTCTCCGAAAGAAACGATCCCGGTTGATAATGATATTGCTCGTAGCGATCCTCGGGAGCTGCCGAACGAGGTGATTGCGCATTGAGCTCGAACGACGGGCGACGGAAGTCATAATCGCGCATCGTGTGCAGACCGGGGCGAATCTCGTGCGATAGCCGCACGTTCGTGACGAATTCGCGCTCCGATTCTTGGTTCGGCTCTTCCACGTAATGAATTGCCGCCCCACCACGCTTCGGTCCCTTTTCGAGCTTGTCGTACATCGTGATGTTCGACCCTTGCTCGTCGGGGAACGTAAACGCGATGCCCGCCTCTTCCAAAAGACGCGACATGAAGTTGTAATCGTTTTCGCCGTATTGAACTTTGAATTCGAGCTTCGGGTAGTTGCCTCGGTCAATCTTCCAGACCGGCGTGATGCCCCACTCGCCCAGCAATTTGTCGACGATGTCGGGTATTGACAGGTGCTGATAGATCCTGTAATTGCGCCGCTGCGTAAGCAGCCAGGCCTTCGGCGAAATGCGCAAAAAGTAGCTCGATTCGGCTTTCTGCCCGGGCAGCGGACTGACGCCTTGCACTTGCTCGATGTGCGTGACGACGCCTTGCCAGTTGCGCGAGCCCATGCCCGCGACAAACCGCTGGCCGTGTACGATCCGCAGCGACGCCTCTTTGCCTACGATCCCCTCGAGATCGATGTCCGGGTCTTCACTCCGAACCCACACGCCGATGGTGAAGAGGCTCGATACGGATTCCTCCGCGGAAAAACGACGTACGGACAAATCCGCGCCAGAAGAAACCTTGAGGTCGAGGATGGGCATGGTCGCACCTTGGTTGTCGAACGTTCGGCAAGAGTTTGACGCTCGCTCGCAAAACGAGACGGCCAGTTTACCATGCCGGAAGTTGGAAATTGCTAGGGGCTTGTAGCTCCCAACGATATTTTATTGGGAAGCTATGCTGGAATTTTGCGTCGAATGGCGATCACTGCGCGCAGTTGTAATGCTCACGCAGACGGGAGCATTACGTCATGGCGTTATGCCTACGGTGCAGTACGCGATCGGTGGCGAGGAGATTCGGGTGGAATGGCGGGGGATGACGGGGAATGAGGGCTTGGTGCAAGCCCCCCTCGAAAACTAAGCGACTCGCTCAGCTTCCCACTTGAAGATGTTGCAGATACCCCACGGATAGTAGATGCCGCAGGTGATCGACGACAGGATGACCGCGAGCAGGTACGTCCCGAAAAACCCACCCGGGTCCTTGCGGAATTGGAACGGACGGCCGTCGAGCTTCGTGTTTTCCCACATGAACGCGAAGATGTCGTTGACGAACCACGGACCGTAAATGCCGCACGTCACGTTCGTCAAGATCATGCCGAGGATGTAGGTGCCGAGCAACGAAGCCGGGTCGCCGTGGAACGTGAGGCGATTGGGTTGACCACCGACGAGCACCTTGCTGTCCACGAATTCACGCATGCGCACGATGGCCCAAGGCGTGTAAATGCCGCAGGTGATGCTCGTGAGCAGCGTGTTGATGACGAGGATCTTGGCCAGTTCTTGCGGAGTGCCCGTGTATTGACAACCCTGCCCGTCCATCGCCAACGCTTCGAAGTAGAAGGCGTAGAACTTATTCGTGAACATCACGGACGCGCCAAGCACGAGCGCGATCATCGCGAGACCACCGAAGATGGCCATGATGACCGCGATAATGCCACCAGCGCCGATGGCTCGGTCTAGAAAGCCGCCGATCATGCCGACGATGAAAAGCACGATGTAGCCGACGATCATCGGTGCAGCGGCGTAGAGCAGGTACGTGCCGAAGAGTTTGCCGCCGTCGCCGTTGAAGACGACGCGCTGGCCGGCAGCACCGCCCATCATGCCGCCCATCGGTCCCGGGGGAGGCCCATAACCGCCACCGCCGCCAGGAGGCGCATACGCGCCCATTCCCGGTGCGCCACCTACGGGAGGTTGTCCCCAACCACCGCCTCCTCCACCAGGAGGAGCGCCACCCGGAGGAGGCCCATAGCCGCCACCACCGGGAGGAGCGCCG
>CAZETM010000589.1:0-6204 GCA_964514885.1 uncultured Polyangium sp.
GCATCAGCGAAAAAGTCATTGCGTCCGCTCGCACGCACGCTCCCAAAGTCGCCGCCATTCTCGCCGAACAGGCTGCGGCCATTGAAGGGCCGGCGACACCTGCCACAGCCGACGCATTCAAAGCCGTCATCTTCGCCTTGGCCAATGGCCTCGAGCATTCTATGAAAACCGTACGCGATGCCGAGCAAGCCGTCAGTGCAGAAAAAGCCGATGACGGACCGATTCGCACGCAGCGCGACGAAGCAACCACGGACCTCGTGACCTGGGTCGGTCGTTTGCGTTCCGCCATTGAAGTGCACCTGGGCGACGAGGGACTACGACGGTATGGGTTGGCTGGAGAAACGCCTCGGGTCCCACGCAAAGTGCTCGAACACACGCAGAATATCGTTCAACTTCTCGATAAGTCCCCAATCAACCTGACATCGCCTTTGGGCGCCTCGTTCGATTCTGCGGTTGCATCATCGGCTCTCGCATCGAAAGCAATGAAACTCGCTGAGCTCATTGCGGACGACGATCGCGAAGCTCGGGAGCTGGAAGACGTGTTTGCATTGCGTGATCGAGCGATTGCGGCATGGAGCGATGCGTATCAGGGAACGGCGTCGGCACTCGAAGGTTTTTATCGCCGTGCAGGCTGGAAGGAGCTTGCCGAAAAAGTCCGACCTACCGTGCGCAAGGTGCGCGGCGAAGTGGTGGAGACAGAAGAGGCGGGGGAATCGACGACCGGGGGGTGAGCACGCACGTTGGGCGGCAGTGCGAGCATATTGAGGACTGAGCCATTTGCCGAAGTTCGTCGTGCGCGAAGTGGGCGTGACGTGCAAGCGAAAAGTTTCGGACGGCGGCGGGCGTCGAGATATGGATGAGGGCTGAACTGCCCTTCCCACGTGATTCGTGCTGCGCTATAGCGTCAAGCGCTATGACATCCCTGAAGCCTGCGCTCATCGCACTGATTCTCTTTGCCGCGTATATGATTGTCGCGTTCGGAGTCCGCACCGTCCAACATCTGCGGACCACGGGGTCGACTGGTTTCCAGGGTATTTCCGGGAAACCTGGCTCGGCGTCGTGGTTTGGCGGCGTTCTTTTCGCGTTGGCTCTCGTCGTAGGTGTATCCGCGCCAATCCTGGAGCTTGCCGGCTACGTCAAGAGCATCATTGAATTGCCGGGCTGGGTTGCGTGGGGCGGAGCGGCCATAGCAGCCATCGGTACACTTGCCACGTACGGTTCCCAGGTTGCCATGGGTAAGTCCTGGCGCATTGGCGTGCGCGATACCGAACGCACCAAGCTCGTCACCGAAGGCCCATTCCGCATCGTCCGAAACCCGATTTTCTCGTGCATGCTCGTCACGGCAATAGGCTTCACGCTGCTCCTGCCGAATGCCTTCTCGCTCGTATCATTGGTCTGTCTTTTCGTGGCGATAGAGCTGCAAGTGCGCGTTGCCGAAGAGCCCTATCTGTACCGCACGCACGGCGAGCCGTATGCGAAATATTGCCAACAGGTCGGGCGATTCGTGCCGGGTTTGGGGATGCGACGATTTTCCTGAGTGGCGCCTATTTTTGCATTTGGTTAATGCTCGTCCCAAGCGCAACCGGATCCGCCCACCAGGCAAGTGCGCCCTTCATGGTTGCCCGTCAAGGCGATCCTCTGGTGGATTCACGACCGAA
Source organism: uncultured Polyangium sp. (assembly GCA_964514885.1). Lineage (GTDB taxonomy): Bacteria > Myxococcota_A > Polyangia > Polyangiales > Polyangiaceae > Polyangium. The sequence goes on from CAZETM010000589.1 coordinate 1,659, forward strand.
TTCGGGGGCGTTGATTTGCGGCCTTTTCCGAGCCACGCATAAACGACCGGCAACACGAGCATCGTCATGAGCGTGGCCGTAATGAGCCCGCCTATGACCACCGTCGCCAATGGTCGCTGCACCTCGCTGCCAGGCGCGGTCGAAATAGCCATCGGCAGAAACCCGAGCGACGCGACGAGAGCCGTCATGAGTACCGGGCGCAATCGCAGTTCCGCCGCCTTTTCGATAGCGCTCGCTGTATCCATGCCCTTTTCCTCGAGTTGCCGCGCGAACGATACCAGCACGAGCCCGTTCAAGACCGCGACACCGAAAAGCGCAATGAAACCGACGCCCGCCGATATGGAGAACGGGATGCTGCGGATCCACAAGGCCACGATTCCGCCCACGATCGCGAACGGCACGCCAAGGAAGATGAGCAGTGCCGCGCGGGTGGAATGGAATGCCATCCATAGCAGGAACAGAATCAACCCGAGCGCGAGGGGCACGACGATCAACAACCGTCCTTTTGCCTCCTCGTAATGCTCGAATTGCCCACCCCACTCGGGTCGGTATCCAGTCGGCAACGTCACGCCCTTTTTTACGGCGGCCTGGGCTTCCTCAACGACGGACAGCAAATCACGCCCGCGAACGTTGAACTCCACGGTCAGGCGCCGCGATTGGTTCTCACGACTCACCTGCGCGGGTCCCTTGATAAACTTCAATTCGGCCACGTCTCCCAGGGGCACGACCTGTCCACTCACGGAGCGAAGTGGCAGGGCGCGCAAGGCTTCGAGTTCGCCCGAGAACCCGTGATTGATTTTCACCACAATGCCGAATCGTCGTTCGCCTTCGAGTACCGCGCCCACCGAGTGACCGACGGCCATGGTCTCCGTCATTTGGTTGATATCCTCGATGGTCAGGCCATATCGCGCGAGCTTCGCCCGGTCGGGAATGATGCGCAGGTACGACAGCCCCGCCACCTGCTCGACGCGGACATCTTCGGCCCCTTTGATGGGGCGAATCGTGGCGGCAATCTTGTCACCGTATTCGGTCAATACATCGAGGTCGGGACCATAGAGCAAAATGGCCACATCCGATCGAACGCCGGCCACGAGCTCATTGGTGCGCATTTGAATGGGCTGTGAGACACCGCCGGCGATCTCCGGAACTGCGTGTTCTACGGTCTCGGCGATCTCCTTGGAAATGTCCTCCTTCGTGAGCCCCGGCCTCCACTGGTCCATCGGCTTGAGGCCCAAGAAAACGTCGGATTGCTCGACCCCCATCGGATCGGTCGCTATCTCTGGTGCCCCCGTTTTGCTGACGACCTGGTCGACCTCGGGAATCTTCTTCAAAGCTTTCTGCAAGCGGAGGTCTGTCGCGACGGACTCGGTGAGTGCAGCGCCGGGGAGACGCCTTGCCTCGACGAGCAAATCGCCTTCGTCAAGTTGCGGGACAAACTCCGCTCCGACTTGGGTGAACACGATCGCGGCCCCGGCTAGTGCCAGCACGCACGCCGTCAAAGGAACCCATCGCCGCCGCATAACGCGTCGAAGAACGGGGACAAACAGCGCGTGTGCCTTGCGCAAGAGCCACGTCTCGTGCTCGCCTTCCGCCGGTCGAACGAAGTAACTCGCGAGAACGGGTACGAGCGTGAGCGACAGGATGAATGCCCCAAGCAGCGCCAGAAGCACCGTGATTGCCATGGGGCGGAAAAGTTTTCCTTCGACGCCCGTGAGCGCGAGGATCGGCAAGTACACGATTGCGATGATCGCTTCACCGAACACGCTTGCCGATCGGACCTCCAGAGTCGCCTCGCGAACGGTGTCGACACGTTCCTGGGAAGACAACATGCGCCCGAGGTTTTGCCGTCGCTCGGAGAGACGCCGAACGGCATTCTCGACGATGATCACGGCGCCATCGACGATCAGACCGAAATCGATCGCTCCGAGGCTCATCAGATTCCCGGACAAACCGGCTGCATTCATCACCGTTACCGCAAACAACATCGACAGCGGGATGACCGTGGCCACGACGAGACCTGCGCGCAAATCTCCAAGCAAAAGAAAGAGGATCGCGATGACGAGCAGCGCACCTTCGACGAGGTTTTTCGCGACCGTGTTGATCGTGCGGCTCACGAGCAACGAGCGGTCGTAGAAGGGCTCGATCCGTGTCCCTTCGGGCAGCGACGATTGAATCGCGGCGAGTTTGTCCTTCACCGCTTGCGTGACCGTGCGTGAATTCTCGCCCATGAGCATCATGGCGACACCGACGACCACTTCGCCCTCACCGTTCTTCGACGCAGCGCCACGCCGCAATCGCGCGCCAAATTGCACATCGGCCACCGTGTCCATCGTAATGGGCACCCCGTCCGAAGTCGCGCCGATAACGACGCGGCGTAAGTCGTCCAAGTCCTTTACAAGGCCATCGGTACCGATGACAAAGTGCTCGCGTTGGTGTTCGATGTACCCACCACCAGCATTTGCATTCGATCTTTCGAGCGCATCGACGACCTGCGCGATGGAGACGCCCGCTGCTTGTAGGCGCTTTGGATCGAGTACGACCTGGTACTGTTTGTCCTCGCCGCCGAAGCTGTTCACCTCGACGATGCCGGGTACAGTGCGCAGCGCAGGAGCGATCTGCCAGTCGAGTAGCTCTTCGAGCTGCATGATCGTCAGTCGATCATTACGCACGACGAACTGAAAAATCTCGCCGAGGCCCGAGCTGATCGGACCCATCTCAGGGCTACCGTATTGCGCGGGGATCACGTCCTGCGCTTCACGCATTCGCTCGTTGATGAGTTGCCGCGCGAAATAGATATCGGTGCCGTCACGAAACACGATTGTCACCACGGACAAACCATATTTCGAGACCGAACGGATTTCGGTCGTATTCGGAATTCCGGCCATGGCCCGCTCGACGGGGACCGACACGTATTGCTCGACCTCGACCGGCGACAAAGCCGGCGCGGAAGTAATCACCTGGACCTGGACGTTGGTGACGTCGGGGACGGCATCTATTGGCAGCGTCGTCGCGGAGCGCATGCCCACGACGGCAAAAAATAGGGTTGCCACGAGCACGAGCAGACGATTGCGCAGTGACCACGCCACGATTGCAGAGAGGAAGACCATCACTCGTCCTCCGCGAGCGTGCCTTTGAGCACGACGCTTTTGAGGGTGAAAACTCCCTCGATGACCACTTCCTCACCTTCGCGCAGACCCGAAACGACTTCGACCGTACCGAGCGCAGCGTCGCCCAAAACGATTTCGTGCATCTCGAAATCGCCGTCGGCTTGTTTGACGAAAACGACGGGCTTTTGGGCAATTTCGCAGACCGCGGATCGCGGCACGAGCAGCCTGGGCGCACGTGTTTCGGCTTCGCCGGTCGTCACGTTTGCGGTACCAAAGAGCCCGATACGCAGCATATCGTTGCGATTGGCAAGACTGATACGCGCTGTCACGGTGCGGGCGACGGGATCGATTTTTTGCCCAATATAATCGACTTTTCCTTCGAAGCGCTCGCTGGGGTAAGCATTGAGCTGCACCTCTGCGCTCGCGCCAATCTTCAAGCGTCCGAGATCTTTTTCAAATACTCGCCCGAGAAACCACACGTCTCGCAGATCGGCAATGCTCCCGAGCGTGTCGTCCGCCGTCACGGGTTGACCGACCACCGCATCCCGTGCAATGACGACGCCATCAATGGGCGCTCGCAGCGAGAGTTTGAATGGCGAGCCTTCTCGAGCCCCGGCACCAAGAGCCGCAAGTTCGGACCCGAGTGCTTGCGCCTCGATAGAAAGCGCCTGGGCCTCGGCTTCGGCGTTGGTGACCGCTTGCTCCGAGGTGAGACGTTTTTCCAGCAATGCTTTGAGTCGTTCGGTGTTTTCCTTCGCGGCTTTTGCTTTGGCCAGCGTTGCCGCCTGCGCGCCACGCATTTTGCCAAGCTCGGGCACGCGAATCACGGCCAAGACGTCGCCTTTCTTTACGTTTGCGCCCTCTTTGAATCGCACCTCTTCGACTTTGCCTGGAGCTGGTGAAGCAATGCGCGCAGAGCGATCCGGATCCGTCGCGATTTCTCCAGGCAGCGAAATCGTCACGGTGAGGGTTCCTTTGCGAACCGCTGCCGTACGAATGCCTGCGTCGGCAATGATTTCGGGTGTGAGTTTTACGTGGGTAGGCAATTTTTCGTGTTCATCAGCGGAAGCAGCGGCGGCCGGCGCCTCCTTTGCGGGCTCGCCAGGATCGGCCTTTTTATCGCAAGCGCCTGCAATGAGCAGCACTGAAATGCCGACGAGAATGGCTTTCCGATTCATGGGGCACCTCGTTCCAGCGGATACCCAGCGGCCAGCGCCAATTCAACGGACGCCAGCGCGACGTTTTTCCTGGTCTCTAAGCCCGCTCGCAGCACGTCCACGAGACTTTGTTGCGAGACGATTGCATCACGCACCGCGAGACGGCCAGCTTCGATTTCTGACGCAATGGCGCGAAGGCTTTGATTGGCACGTCCAACGCGCTCATTGGTATAGAGCTCACTCTGCGCTCGGACAGACTCGAATGACGCCCGGGCATTGGCT
>CAZETM010000590.1:0-6203 GCA_964514885.1 uncultured Polyangium sp.
CGCGCAATTCCGCGCGCACGACGTCCGTCGCAAAAACGTGAATGTCTTCCAATACGACGAAAACATCCCCCTCGAATTCCGGCGCGCTCGACCAGGCCCGCACAAGGCGCTCCAGAATGATCCGACGCTGGCTTACTCGAATATCGTGCCGATCGCGCAATGCGCGCCCTAGCAGCACCCAGCCCGTGAGGTCGTCGCCACGCCCGAGTTCGTCCAGCAACACCCGGACGAGGTCGTCGAACATGTTGAGTCCCGCGCGGTCGCGCTTGCGCGCAAACAAATACAATCGCAAAAGCAAAACTTCGGACCAGGCAGGATCCCGAAAATGCCCGACGAATACCGATTCTTGATCCCGAATGTTCGTCAAAACCGTCGCGTACGAAGCGGCCAAGTATTCTTGAAACGATAGGTGCAAAAACGAAAGTTTGCCACCTCCACGATCAACCAAAAGCCCCACGCGATCACACGCATAATCGACGAACTCGCGCATTTCGTCACGCGCTCTGAGCGGCGACACTTTTGGATCGCGCCGGTCGTTCTCCAAATGGTGCGTCGTGAGAAACGCGAGCGATTGGTCGCGTAAAAACAGCCCGCGCACGTCGCTCGTTTCGTCTTTTGCATCGTCGAGTTCCAGCAACCCGTGTTCCTGCACGTGAAATGCGAGCGCCTCCAAATAACCGCGCGGCAATTCGCTCGCCAGCCCGAGATGTTCGAAAGCGTGTTTTTGCGGCCGTTCGCGCGCTTCGAGCCAGCTACGCAAAAGCATGTTCACGCATTGTTCGTACAATTCACCGCGATCCTGCGGCAAATGCCCCAAGAAACGATGCACGAACGCCATCAGCGTGAGCAGCAGCGGATTCGTCGCCAATGCCCGAACTTGTTTCGTCCGGAAAATGGCTTGCCGCAACCCATGCTTGGCTTCGGCCTGTTTCTCCAAATCGCCCGGCAACTGAATCTGATACCAACGCGCCAAAAAGTCGTCGACTTGGGTATCGTCCAGCGCCCCGATGAGCACGTGATCGAATTCGTTCGCGGGCAAGGCAATGTCGTGCGTGTATCCATGAATGCGCGACGTCACCCATATCGGGCAATCGGGATACGCTCGCCGCAATTCGCGCACGCGCTCGGCCATTCGTTTACGCGCCGCGGACGAACCCACTTCATCCAGACCATCCAGCAGCAGAATCGCTTCACCCATGAGCAAAGACGCCTCGAAAAACGCCGGATGCGCATGTCGCAATGCTGGAAAACGCCCATAACATTTGGCGAGGTATTCCAATAGCGAGACGTCGTGCGCTTGGTCCGCGAGGGCATATTCGCGCAGTGAGACGAAAAGCGGAATACGCTTCGCAGGCGGCGAATAACCGGTCAGGGTCGCGGCACCGTCGGCATGCAAAAGAGCAAAAAACGATAGCAACATCGTTTTGCCCATGCCGGGATCTCCTCGAACGACGACGGACTTTTCGTCTTTTAACAAAGCCGCCAATTCGAAACGTTCGTCGCCACTGTGCGACGTGCGAAAGACCGTGGGTACGAAAAGATCGGCGAGGCGAATGTGGGCTTTGGCGTCTTTTTCGCGCAATGCATCGGGGGGAAAACCGAGCAAATGAACGTATTGTTTATCCTGGATGATTTGGGCGTTGTAGTGGCGGGCGAAAGTGCGGAAGTCGAAAGGAACGAACCCGGGCAAATGGCCCGCGGCGAGTTCGGGGTAATAGCGCGCAAAAAGGGCAGGGACGGGGCGGAGCAGTTTTTCTAAATGGGCCATGCCCCAGATTTCGACGGTTGATAAAGTGGAATAGCCTTCCCCAATTGGTTGTGCGTGGAGCCATTCAAGCTCGTCGGAATTAAGATCGCGTGGAAAAATAAGACGCAGATGGCTTTCTAAGGGCCGTCGATGTCCTTCGTCATTGTAGACCCTTGAACCGTGCGGTAGCGAAATCGTAGAAAGATACGTCGTTAGAGTTTGTTTTTCTTGAATGTCCTGTGGAGGCCAGAAAATACCATAATATACCGGATCAACATAGCCTGGAACGCCCCACGCAATCATGAGGAAGGGCACGCGCCATGACCTAGACTCCCTAACATTGTACGTAAATGCGTCACGCTTCGCCCATCTACGGAGAAGGATGTCGACGAGTTGTGCAAACTCCAGCCTGCCCTCTTCCCCCTCCGGCAACCGCTCCACAATCGCCGGCAACGTTGCCCTGGGACGAACCGCTTCAATGCGCGCCATGTTCGTTTCTTCCGCGCCCCCTCGTAAAACCAATGCCTCGTCCGCCACTGCTTGCGACCCTTGCACATCCCCGAGCGCTCGACGCAATGGCCCTACGCGTTCGAGAATCGCGAGCAAATCGTTTTTCGCCTCCACGTCCTGGGGCTGCTCGGTTTGACGCGCCCGCGCCACATCGAGCCCTCCTTCGGCCGCTTCGCGCGCTGCCCGCACGTCTTTCCGCCGCAAGGCAATTCGTTCCGCAATCGCATACACGTGCAACGTGTCCCGCTGGCGAAAACCTTGCCGTAAAAGAGTCGCCTTCGCCGCATGTTCCGCGGCCGTATCCAACTCGCCCAATGCTTCTTCCGCCGCAGCCATTGCGACGAGCGCCATTGCATGATCGGGACCCATTACATTCGGCGCGACGTCTCGCAAAAGCGCTTCGGCTTCCCGCGCCATGCCCAGCGATTCTTCCACGCGATTCTGATCGAGATACCCTTCGGCCGCGCGCAACAAATTTCCAATCAGCGCCGGACGCGCACCTTCGCCACGTTGAGCCAAAAGACGCGCTTGATCTTTGGAGCGATCGGGATCCAGCGTCGGACCTTCATCCATTCGCACAGGCGGCAAAACGAAATCAGCTATATGGATTGCAGGAAGGGGCGTCGAAGCCGTTATGCCGGGCAAATCGATGGTTAGCGACCGAATGGACCATAAATCACTCGCGGCTTGCCCAACGAGCGATTTGTACCAATGCGGAAGGGCGAGAACGAGGCCCCCGCCCAGGTGCGTACGTAACGCTTGGCGGCTTTCATTGAGGCGCAGAATCAGTTGGTCGTAACCTTCGCGCCACAAGGCATACGTGGGATCGGCAGCATCGACAGCGACGGTATCGAGCCAAAAACAATGTGACGTTTTCGATTCGGGTTGCGCAATGGCGGCAACTGCGGCGAGCACGTCGGCAGGTTTTTCCGGGTGGAAAACGCGCATGTGCCGGCCGGAGGCTTCGAGGACGCGACGAGCACGATCACGAAGAAGACCGACGGTTTCGGGAGACGAAGAGAAAATGACGGCGAGATAAAATTCGGTGGACCAATCGACGAGGCGTTCAATACGCGACCAGGCGTCATCGAGCGAGTCTTCAGATTGGGCGTTCATGCGGACGAGGCTCCCCCTTGGCCATTGCCCCGGGTGCGTTTGATGCGGGCCGCTTGTTCGATCACGATTTCACGGACGAGCGGATGGACGTCGTACCATTCCGGGCTATCGGCATAACAAAGCACGATGTTCGTATCGAAGAACGTCGCCAGTTCTGGCAATCGTTTGTTATCCGCAAGGCCGACTTCATGCGATTGCGCTATTTCGGCCAACCACAGCGCATTTTCATCCGAGATAGGTACGAGCTCCCAACGCAGCTTATTGATGGCCGTTTCGAGCGTCGCGTCGTCAATGGGAACCGACTTGGCACTCAGGGCGATGGCCCGCAGTAATCGAAGCAGATCGCGAAGATGTCCCCCCGACATCAAGATGACTTTGCTCAAACGTTCTTCGGTGCCCAGCAACTTCAGAACGTCGCCGCGCGCCAGGACAATACGGCGCAAAGCGCGCAAGTTTTTTTCGTGCAATGTCGCACTGCGAGTTTCGCGAATCTTGATGGCCGGAAACATGGGAACGGCGCCTTGGCCATACAAGGAACCGATGTTCGGATAACGAACCTTGAGATAATGCGGAACCGTATACAACAAATGCACGTTGGGGATTTTGAGACGTTGCGCGTGACTCGAAAACAACGACTCCACCGACGCATGCACTTCGTCGGCAACGGCGTAAGCACCTCGAATGTGATCAATGGAATCGACGATGACGACCACCTCGAGGTCTGGGCGTCCTTTGGCATTACGCAGAGCCTCGACGCATTCCTGGAAAAACTTGCATACGTCTTGATGCAGCATTCCCACTTGTCCGGCCAACTTCTTTTGGATCGCCTGGCGAAACGTGGGGTTGTTGTGCAATTCGAGCTTGACGTCCGCGCCCGTTTTGACCTGAATGTCGGGGAAGGTAACATTCGTCCGCGTGAGAAATGCTACGAATCGAGTCCAATAGCCTTCCTTGATCGGGTTGGTCTCGAGCTTGCCTCGTCCAGTGAGGCCTTCGCCGACCGCACCCGCAAGAACGACGAGAAAGTCCGTAATGTCGACGGGCGTGGTTGTATTCATGTACTCCTCCATGTCGAGGAGAAGCACCTCTTTGCCTTCCGCTTCGAGACGACTTTTCAGACGGCGCAATTCGGTGCTTTTGCCCGTACCGCGGAACCCGGACAAAAGCTGGACACTTTCTCCGGCCGACCAAGAAATGGCGCGGGCGAGGTCTTCGACGGGATCGTCCGCAACGGCCTCCGGGCCATCGCCATAAATAGAAACGTACCGCTCATCGGAACTGGGATCGAGCGCCAGGCCTGGATCCCCGAGTCCCCGAAAGAGATCACCTAAAAAATCCCAATCTCTCTTGTTTTTCATGAAAACATCACGTTCCGCGGCCGGAGTCCAGGTCTGACCGCCTTTCTACTTGGATGCGTGGGTGACGTCAAGAAAGCGAACATGAAAGACCATGCGATCGAGTAGGGGCCAACGCTGACTGGCAACGCCCCTAAACGCATCAAGACGTTCGATGGGTTGAAGGTGCGCAACGAATTACGCTAAACAAAAGCGTCATCAAGGTTTGCAAATGGTTTCCGCTGCGGCCCCTTGGATGATAGATAGAGACAATGGGCTGGCGAAGGGCGAGTTTTCTGCGACGACGAGGCATCGAAGCCATCTGCATCGGGTTTTTCTTGACAGGATGCTCGTCGTCCTTGCCACCCACGGAGCCTGCGAAGAAAGACGTTACCGAGAAGCCCATCACCTCGGCTTCCGCCCCTGCCTCCGTGTCGGCTTCGGCTTCGGCTTCGGCGCCCGCCTCCGCCCCTGCGCTGTCTTTTCATCAGGTTGAATCAGGATATGCCGTCGATCCCCTTGATCCAGCACCACCTCGCCCCGACATGCAAGGCAATGCGGCGTTGGTTTGGCAAACAGTAGCAGCTCCCCAGAACCCGAATGGTCCACGCGAGCGCGATACCACACGCACGCTTTTTGTGGTCCTCAAAGAGGGTCACGCCGAAGTCGTTGCTGAACGGGATGAAGCCGTGATGTTTGGCGGGAACGCACTTTGGCATCTGGTTTCCGGCGATGTGAAAACGACCGTCGACGATTGCTCGACCGAACCTGCCCAAAAGAAGCGTGTGGTGCATAAACAGCTCGTCTTCGAAAGCATTGAGAAGAAGCGCCGCACGCTCACGCCCATGGAGGCCCACGTCAAGAGCGGCGAATGGGCGCGATTGGATCTCGTCTCCATGGTCGGCCCCCTGATCGTCTCCGCCGTCGACCATTACTCCTCCGAATGTTCCGGACGTCCCATTGGCAGCTCGTATCGCACGGTCGTCGATCTCGATAAAGCCACGCACCGCACGTTCCCGATCCCAGAGGGCGCTGTCGCTCGCCACAAGGCCATTGTTCAGCGCGTTATGGGCGAAACCTGCGGCTCGGGCGACGATGACGAGATTCAGTCGAACCAAACCACCTTCCATTACGATCGCAATGGCGATCTCGTCGTCGATTACGATCTTTCCCAATATACGTCATCCGCTTGTTTTCACGGTATCGCCCATATCTTTGTCGGGACCTACGATCTGCCTCCGGAGTTGTCCGCCTACGGAAAACTACCGGCATGGCTGCGCTCCTTCATCGCGCAACACCCGACCGACGGTGTCTCCCTCCTCCCCGTTGGCCATGAAGATGCAATGCGCACCGATTTCGATCGCTTGCCGAAGACCGCGCCCAAACTTCCGCGTGACTCGAATCCAGACGACGATTGAGCGTTTCACACGAGCGTGCCTAGGGCGAACAAAGTGCCATTTTCGAACTTGGCGTGTCAAGCGCGTCTCGGAGAGATC
>CAZETM010000591.1:0-6192 GCA_964514885.1 uncultured Polyangium sp.
CCGTCGAACGACGACGACAACGAAGACAGCTCCAACCACAGCACCGGCGCCGACCACGACGACTACGGCGACCGGTCCGCGCCGATTGTTCAATTGATCTGGAGGGGAAGCATGCGACGACTCGCGTTCTGCGCAGCAGCGAGCTTGGTGATTTCGCTCGGCACGTCATCAGCGAGTGCCGACGACACGAAGCGGTCCGCCGAACTCTACGACATGGGCAACAAGCTTTACGATCAACAGAAGTGGTCGGAGGCTGAAGCGGCGTATCAAGCAGCGTGGAACCTGCGTCAGAGCTTCGACTTGGCTGGCAACCTTGGCGATGTCGAGATGCAACTCGGTCAGTATCGCGACGCGGCCGAACATCTTTCATACGCGTACGATGAGTTTCCTGCTGGGGGCAAACCCGAGGTACGTGAGGCGCTTGGCAAGCGCATCGAAGAAGCGAAGAAGCAGATCGGCGTGCTGCGCCTCAAGACGAACGTCATCGGCGCACGGCTGTACGTCGACAATGTTCTCATCGGGCAAGCACCGCTCACCAAGCCGTTGTTCGTCGACATCGGCAAGCGCGTGATCGAAGCACGCATCGATGGGCACGACGAGGCACTGCGCACGATCGACATCGAGAAGGGCTCGGCGCAGGAGATGGAGTTGGTCCTGGCACCGAAGATCGGTGGAGCATCCACGACTGCGAGCACCAAGCGGATTGCGATCATTGCGGTCGGTGCGGGACTTGCGGCAGCGGGCATTGGCACGGGCATTGGATTTTTAGCGGCGGCTTCTGGCAAGACTGGCGAAGCCGATGCAATCCGCGTGAATCTGAAACCTGACCAATGCCCAGGCACGGGTGACACGGCAATCAAGTGCTCGGACTTGAAGTCGACATTGGCGGACAAAGACACGTATATGAATATCGGCGTGCCATTGCTCGTGGGCGGCACATTGGTTGCTGCCGGCACGGTTGCATACGTGTTTTTATCGAAAAAGAAGCCTTCTTCGGTGGGTTTTGAAATGAGCCCCGTCGTCAGCCCGACATTTGCTGGTTTTGCCGCATCAGGCCGATTCTAACCTCTCACCTTGGCGTTGCTCGGCGAGCGGCCGGAGCAATGCAATCGCAACTCATACTTGTACTGCTTGCCGAACAGGAGAATTCTCATGCGTCATTTTCACCGGACGTTGGCGTTTTTCGGAATTCTAGCCACAGGAGCCATCGGTCAGCTTACGGGCTGCTCGGATGACGCAAACAATTGCGCAGAGAATTTCGAGGTGTGTACGTCGGGGGGAAGCGGGAGCAGCAGCGGAGTGATTCCTCCGGCCCCTGGGTGCGAGAAATTCCCGAGCGAGAGCAATGAAGTCATTCGTGACGATTGCGCGTATTTCGTGGGCGGCGACAAGGCGAACGATGCGAATACGGGCGGAGAAGCCACACCGCTGGCGACATTGAAAGCAGCGCTCGATCTGGCGAAGGTATCCAAAGGGCGAGTGTATTTGTGTGGGAGTGTCGCGGAGCGTGTCGAGATTCCGGCGGGAGTGTCGGTGTTTGGCGGATTCGATTGCGCCGGTGTCGATGGTGAATGGGTTTACGATGCCGCGAAGCCAGGCAAGATTGCGCCGGATGCGCCGGCTAGCGATGCGGAATTCCAGAGCTCGGTGCGTATTTCGGGCACGGGCACGACGCGCATCGAGGATATCGATATTGAGGCGAAGGCGGCAGTGATTGACGGCGGGTCATCGCTTGCGGTGATTGTCGACAATGCGACGGTCGATTTCGTGCGTGCGAATTTGACGGCGGGGAATGGGAAAGATGGGGTGGCGGGGGAAAGTCCAACCGACGACCAGACGCTCGCGGACATTTCTGGGAAACCTGGTATTGATATTTGTATGGCCGGCGCGACGAATCCGGGAGGCGCAGAAGCGCAGAAGATGTGCCTGGATGGGTCCACTTCCATTGGTGGCAAAGGCGGCGACGGTGGGTTGATCGATGCCGTCAACATGAAGGAGTTGCCCGGCGCAAATGGCGCTAACGGCATGCCCAATGGCGCATTCGGAGCAGGCGGCATTGGCGAGCCTGAGACAGGCACTTGGAGTTGCGCCGGCGGCGGTGAAGGGAAATCGGGGGATGCGGGGTTGCCAGGAATGTTCGGCCCTGGCGGACAAGGCTCTGGCGAAATCACCTCCTCGGGTTTTTCGGGCGCGAATGGAATGCCAGGCGCGTCAGGAAACCCAGGCCAAGGTGGTGGCGGTGGTGGTGGTGCTCGTGGAAAGCTGAACATTTGCGGAGGCGGCGCCCGTGCAGGTGCGAGCGGTGGCAGCGGTGGTAGCGGCGCATGCGGTGGCAAAGGCGGAGGCGGTGGGCAAAGTGGTGGAGCCAGCATTGCGCTCGTGAGTATCAATGCCACGGTCAAATTCATTGATTGCAAGTTGACCGCAGGAGCGGGAGGCAATGGCAACAGCGGTGGCACGGGCCAAGCTGGGGGCGCTGGCGGTGCTGGTGAGGCTGGCGGAGCGAAGAGCGGATCCTCCAATAGTGGCTGCCGCGGCGGAGCCGGCGGCGAAGGCGGAGCCGGTGGCCCTGGCGGCGGAGGCGCAGGAGGGCCGTCGTTCGGCGTCGCTCATGTCGGCAAAGCACCTGAAACGAGCGGCACCACCTCGATTAAGGAAGGAACCGCCGGCACTGGAGGAGACGGCGGCGATAGCAATATGGCCATGAATGCCGGCGTCAACGGCTCAGCCCAAGCAATCGCTTCATTTTGAGGCTATTTCGTTGCCAAAAGAGGAGCCCCCCATGTACGTCGTCTGCGTCCGTATTCAAGTCGCCCTCGAGCACGTCGATGATTTCATTGCCGCCACGCGCGGCAATCACGACGGCACCCGTACCGAGCCGGGCAATCTCCGCTTCGATGTCTTGCAAGGCGCGGACGACCCGACTCAGTTCTTCCTGTACGAGGTTTATCGGGAAGAAGCCGACTTCAAGGCCCACCACCAAACCGAGCATTACTTGCGATGGAAAGAAACCGTCGCGCCCATGATGGCGGTTCCGCGCATCGGCGAAAAGTATACGAACTTGTTCCCAGAGCCCTGGATCTGAATTCCCAGCAGACTCACCTGCCAAACTCGCGCCTTCACGACAATTTCACTTTGCCTTGGCTGGCAAGCGTAAAGCCAATCAGCTTGTAGAGCAACCTGGCGCCTACGTTTCCGTCCCATTCGTCGCCGTCGGGACCAGGAGCGACCTCGTTCAAATCGAATCCGACAATCGTTTTTCCTGAACGTACGACTTCGCCAATGATGAACACCGCTTCGGCAAAGTCGATTCCTCCAGGCACGGGTGTGCCTGTATGCGGGCAGAAGCGCGGATCAAGCCCATCGATATCGAACGAGATCCACACTTCATTCGGCAGTGCCGCAACGATGTCTTTGGTAATCGAGCCGAACGATTCACCCATCATTTTTCGTCGCGATATCGTGCGATCGAAAAACACGCTCACACGATCGCCCTGCGCTTTGACGTATTCGACTTCTTCTTCGCAGCAATCCCGAATGCCCACTTGCACGAGTTTCGTCACCCCGGGGGCTCGTTCGAGCACGTTGTGCATGATCGACGCGTGAGAGAAGGTAAAACCTTCGTATGCGCGCCGAGTGTCCGAATGCGCGTCGAAATGCAAAACGCCAATACCATTCGGCCAATGATTCGCCAAGGCTTCGATGGCTCCGAGCGGCACGGAATGGTCGCCCCCGACAATCCCGACAATCTTGCCCGCACCAACGAGCCTCTCGGTTTCGGCAAAAACGAATGCATTCAGCTTCGCGCTCAATTCGTTCACGCGCAACAAGGCCGCTGCAGCTTCCGGAGTATTCACGACCCCAGCAGCATCGATGATTACGCTCGCGAGCCGGCGGCCTTCTTCATTCCACGCCACAACTCGTTCGTCCTCGGGCAACATAAAAATTCCAGCGGCGTACGGTTTTTCCACGTCGAGGTCGTATAGATCGACTTGACGGCTTGCTTCGAGAATTGCGCCTGGCCCCTGGGCCGTACCTCTGCCATAAGAAGTGGTCACTTCCCAGGGAACGGGCACGAGCACGACGGTTGCGTCGGATTCAGCAAAAGGCAAACCGTAGATGCCAGAATCAGCGACAGCGGGCGCGTTGGGATCGAACGAGAGACTCATGGGAAGCCGCGTATAGCACGCCTCGCGAAAAGCGGCAGGCCCGTTGTCGCTCCCCTTCCCGACTCGCACAAACGTCTGTTGCTCGGCCCAAACGCCGTTGTACCTCACCGCCCACGGATGAAGTAGAATAGGCCAATGGACACCACTAGGTTTCGATTCTTGCCCAGGCTCATCGGCTCACTGCTTCTCGTAACACTCGCAGGGTTTTCCGCATGCACCCCGGAAGACCGTAATTTTGGCGAAGGTGGAGGCGGTGGATCGAGTAGCTCGAGCTCAGGGACAATGCAGCAATGCTCGACGGAAGCCGAATGCGGCGCAAACGACGAGTGCCAATCCTTCACGTGCGAGGATGGGCTGTGCAAAGTCAACTTTACTGCAATGGGAGTTCCCGTGGCTCTCCAAGCGCTCGGCGATTGCCAATCGAACGTATGCGACGGCAACGGTTACGTCGTGACAATCACGGATCTAGCGGATCCTGTGGACGATGGCAATCCCTGCACGCTGGATGCGTGCGTCGGCACTGAAACCCAGCACGGATTTCTCGCTTCTGGAACGGCGTGCCAGGCAAACTATTTTTGCAATGGTTTCGGCGCGTGTGTCGAATGCCTGGACAGCACGCAATGCGGGAGCAGCGTCTGCACGGTGACGAACGAATGCGCGGCGCCTGAATGCTCCGACAACGTACTCAATGGCATTGAAACGGATGTCGACTGCGGCGGGCTTCAATGTCCGCAGTGCGCCCCGGGTGCCATTTGCGCTGGCAACCCCGATTGCAAGAGCTTGGTTTGTCTGAGCGGACTATGTGCCGAGCCAAACTGCATGGATGGAGTAAAAAATGGCAGCGAATCCGACGTCGATTGCGGTGGACCGGGATGTGGGCTTTGTGCTCCGGGCGGTCAATGCAATGCCGGCCTGGATTGTTCGAGCCAGGTCTGCGGAGACAATGTTTGCCTGGAGCCGGCTTGTGACGACCAAATCATGAATGGCAACGAGACGGATGTCGATTGCGGCGGCGGCAGCTTGTGCCCGAAGTGCGCAAACGGCCGGGGGTGTTATGTCGGCAAGGACTGCAGTAGCGGTCAATGCTGTATCCAGCTACCGGGCGACCTCGGTTATTGCGAAAAACTCGGCAACCCGTGCCTGCTCGTTGCCCGGCCGGAAATCTCCCAATAAACGACGCACGAATCTAGGGTTTCCGCTTCGACTTCCGAAGCTTCGACAATAGCCCCGACATTCGCTTGCCCAATGCCACCGCATCCGGATCCCGAAAACGCACGTGAAAATGCGTCAGGTGTCCCCACGCGTGCCGAATGGCCGTATCCCTTTTCGCGGGGCTTTGAAACCATTCTTCCGCTGGTTGCTCCTCTTTCGGCAACGTAGCGACGTGTGCCTTGAGAATCCGCTGCAAGGTCAGGTCAATGAAAATCGTATCCACATGGCCGCCCTCGATAAATGCCCTCACGAGCGCCCACGTGCGCGCGACATCGAGATTCTTGGCGGTGGCTTTCTCGTACCACCCGGCCTGCGTCCGATAAAAATATCCAATGTCCGCGTCGAGCCCCGATTGATGACTCGCATGCGGCTTGAGCCAACCTCCTCGGTCGCGCGAAATGTCCCCGACGCGAAGACGCGGCGTATCGGCAAAACATCGCCGCACCTCACGCACCGCGCGCTCAATGGAACGAATGGCCAATTCCGTTCCCCACGGGTATCCACCGACATGAAGGATAGCGTCGGAATCCTTTAGCTCTACCCCGCCAAACAAAAAGCCTCGCGTCGGCGAGCCAATCGACGCCGACCCGAGCACGTCCGGGTGCTCTTGCGCCACGCGCAGCAGATCCACTTCGGATTGCGGCACATCGCGCTTCGAGAGTACGATCGAAGGCTCCTGCGGGCAACGAGATGGTTTGACCGGCGCAGGCTCAGTATTCGCCACGGCACTTGGCAAAGCAATGGGTGCTACGATATCAGCGGAAGTGAGCGTAATCGGCGGCAGAGGCAGCGGCACCGATACGACCGGTTG
>CAZETM010000592.1:0-6183 GCA_964514885.1 uncultured Polyangium sp.
TGGTTGGAGGTTAGGAAGCCCGGCACATTCTCAAGCAGCACGAGAACCGGTTTGTCCCGCCTACGCGCACGCCTCGAAGGACGAAACGGCACGCCACCCGTAGACAAACTTCGTCGCAGAGTGCGCCGAACATCGATGCGTCCGTGAGCACGTCGCTTCTGACGAACTCGCTCGGCTCCTTTCAGACGTTCCGACAACCGACGCACCGCACGTCGCACTTCATCGATCTCGTCGGGCGAGAGGCTCGCGAAGGGTCGATCCACCGCACGCGCAGCATCCGACTCTTCGTCACCCACGCGTCGCGCGAGCACCTGCTCGACATGCGCACGCACGCGACGTTTCATCGCATCCAGCTCTTCACGCAAGGCTGCCGCCAGAAGCGCACCTCGCTCCTCGCCAAGGGATTCACGCAGCGCATCACGCATCCGAGCGAGCGCCGCGCCCAGCGTCGACAAACCCAGACGCTTGTTCACTTCCTGCGCGAAGTAGCCAACCTGCAGCGAGCTTGCCATCGGCGCGAGAGCACGAGCGATCCCGGCTGCGGAGAGCAGTTGATCGAGCTCACTTGCATCACCCGCATACGCGAGAACGCCGACGGCATCCCCGGATGCTCGTTGCGCGGCTGCGTCGAGAAGCTGACGTAGCGCACCGAGCTCTTCGTCTCGAAAACCGCGAGCGGCGAGCCGGCTCCACAAGTTGCCCGGGTGCGAACGGTTTGGCGAAAAGAACCGATCGAAGCTTGCGTGAAACAGCGCGAACTCACGCCTCTGAGTCGCCAACACCGCGGACAAACCATCACGAAGGATCGTTCGATCGGAGAAACCCACGAGCGCACAAACGCGCGCGGCATCGATCGCTTGTGCTGTCGATACAGGCAGCCCCTCGCGACGTAACACCCAGAGAAACTCGTCGAGAACCCGTAACAAAACGGCCTCCGTTCAATCGATTCGAGGCTAGCATGCGCCTCATGCGGGCCTGCGCTTGTCCTTACGCCGCTGCGGCAATTGCCCTCACGACGGCGTGCACGCCTGCGGTCGAATCACAGTCATCGTCGGCAGCGAATCCATCTACTTGGAGCACCAACGAATCAGGCGCCGAAGCTCGCGCGATTGCTACGAACTCCAAGGACAAACCCACCCGTTGGGAACATGCCGATCGCCTTGCCACGTTCCGCAAAGCTGCACCTCGAGCCCGTTCGCAACATCTAGGTGGCGAACATGACGCTGAGGTCCTGGCGAACGAAGAAGCCGCGGCCTACCCGACGCTCGGACCACTGCGATCGCTTGGCGTGGGCTCCGTTCTCGTCGAAGCGCTCTACGCTCCGGACAAGCCCGAGGTCGCGATGTACTTCGCAATAGTCAAACAACCGCTGCCCGCGGGCAGCTCGTGGGAGTACCTGATCGTTTCGAGCGCCGGCCAAGTCGAACAGCGGGGCGCCTTGCCATTGTGTGCTCGCTGCCACGCCGAAGCGCCGTACGACCACGTCTTTGGCAGACCGCGCTGACATCGGTCTACGAAAAGTTTGCATAGCCCGACATCGATCGTGACAGCGATGTCTCGCATCGGACGACGGACGAGTTCAGAACCGACGGGGATATCGAATCATTCCCGCTTGTGCATCGGGCTGCTTGCCGAGACCTGATCGGATGGCACGGGCGGTGCTTTAGGGATTGGCAACCGGACGCCGCCGGCAACGACCGCGGCCGGTTCCTTTGCTTACGACTTTGGCTTGTCTTCACTTGATGGTCGGTGTTTCGGCTCGGACCATCTGCTTTTCGTTCGTCGAGTGACGGGTTGTGCTCGATGAATCTTTGCTTGCTTTGACTGCCTTCGATGTTCGTCGTCGGGTCTTGAACACTTACCTTCTGTCGCTTGCTCTTGCCCGATCCCACATCGCTTGAACTGAACGAGCGTAATAAAACGCGGCGGCTCACCAGGGTCGCCGCGTTAGCTTTTTGTGCCCGTGATGGACGGCACGCGGCAGCGAAAAATTGATGCCCGTAACGTTCATGTTCGATTTCTTCTTGACAGACGACCGCATCCCGCCTAAACGCCCCCCTCGCGTTGCGGTGCTTCGGTTCCGCGGCGAGCGGTCCTCCCGAGGGGACCTGTAGTTTGCCTTGCGCCCATAGCTCAGCTGGATAGAGCATCGGCCTACGAAGCCGGGGGTCGGAAGTTCGAATCTTCCTGGGCGCGCCAAAACCTCCCAAGTTCTTCCCCTGCGTTGACGCGGGGAATCCACACAAATGACTATCTCGCCCGAAACAGCCAATCGGGTGCCCGTCGCGCACGACGAAGAGTTCATGCGCGCTGCCATCGATGAGGCTCGTCTCGCTGCCGAAGCTGGAGACGTCCCCGTAGGCGCCGTCGTCGTCGACGCATCGGGCAACATCATCGGCCGCGGACGAAACCGTCGCGAACTGCTCCAAGACTCGACCGCACACGCGGAAGTCGAGGCCATTCGCGATGCCGCACGAAGTCGCAACGCTTGGCGCCTCATCGGCACCACCGTCTACGTAACGCTCGAACCGTGCCCCATGTGCGCCGGAGCGCTCGTGAACGCACGCGTCGCTCGCGTCGTATACGGCTGCAAAGATCCCAAGGCCGGCGCCGTCGATACGCTTTTCTCCATCGGTCGCGACACACGCCTCAACCATCGCTTTGAGGTCCAAGCAGATGTGCTCGCCGATGAGTGCGCCAACCTCTTGCGCGCCTTCTTCGCCGCGAGGCGCAAACCCAAGAGCGTCCCCGACAAACCTGGCCCGGACGAACCTGCGCTCGTCACGACTGAACTCGTTTCTGACGAATAATCAGAAGTCGTTCGGACGCTCGATCTCGCCGTTCGGCGGCGCAGGATCTCCAGCATCCGTCGGAGGACGATCTGCACGCTTCGGAGCTGGTTGTCCTCGCACCACGGTTTCACGCAAACCCGTCTCGAGCTCTTCGTCGGTGATCCACTGCCGCTTGTTTGCCGTTTGCATCAGCTTGCGCAGGAAGTTCATCCAGCCCGGACTCACTTCGCCACCCACCACGAAATGCTGCTGCTTCGGGTTCGGCAAAATGGACGAGATATAGAGCGCTTGGCCGAGCGAGAGATCAGTTGCCGACGTGTTGAAGTAGTACCGAGCCGCAGGACCGATGCCGTAGATCATCGGTCCGAACTCGACGACGTTCAGATACAGCTCGAGGATCTGATCCTTGGTCAGCTCTTGTTCGAGGTACGTCGTCAGCACGACCTCTTGCAGCTTGCGGGAGACGGTCTTCCCGCGGTCGAGATAGAGATTCTTGGCGAGCTGCATGCTCAACGTGCTCGCTCCACGTACGAACCGACCCTTGCGCAAGTTCTCGCGGATCGAGTTGCGAATAGCCTCCATGTCGAACCCACCGTGACGATGAAAACCGCTGTCTTCGGTGGTGAGCACGGCAGTCTGCATGAAAGGCGAGATCGCGCCGAATGGTACCCAGCCGCTCGTCCCAGGACCGCTCTCTACTTCGACTCGCTCACCTGCGGGACCAATCACGGAACGCCGAAACGGTTTGCGAAAACGTGATGCATCGATATCGGCAGGAGCTTCGGTGATGCGACACGTGTTCGAAAGATCCCAACCGACGTCGTAATCACGATCAACGCGGGCCGTGTCGAACCGCGCATGTCCTTTGAGTGCAAACGATCCGGCCAAACGCATGCCCACGAGACGGGGCACGAGAGCTTTCGGCGCAGCGTCGAGCATGCTCTGGCAAGCGGTCAATGGAACATCGAAATCGGCGCGCACCCGATGACCTTCGTTAGGCGAACGCTCGTACGTGCCACGCGCAGATACACGCATCGCACCGACATCGACTTCACTTTCGTCGATACGCACGGACGAGCCATCGAGCATCATCTGACCGCGCAATTTGAAGGCAACGTCGAGGCCCGTGACGGGATCGTCCGAGAGCCCTCGACTGTGGAACGAGAGATTTTGCGCACGTCCCTGACCATCGACACGCAACTCTTTGCCGTCAGCAGAAAGCACGACATGCGACCGAGTAGTCAGCGACGTCTTCGTCACGTCGATCAGGCCAAAGTCACCTTCACGAATGCCAAGCGCCGACAAGAACAGCGGACCACCTTGAACATCCGCCACGATCTCGCCTGCTGCATCCGTGAGCGGAACGCTCAAACTGAAGGTGAGGGATTGCGCGTCCTGACCTCGAGCATGTGGTGCCAATTCGACCAGCATTCGGCCTGAATCTCGACGAACGACAAGCGATCCTGGTCCCAAGTTGAGCGACTCTCGGCCGCGCGAAACCTTTGCATGCAAACTATCGAGCTTGATGCTCGCGCCTTGCTCGAGTGCCCCGTCGAGAAGCTTTGCGCTTTGCACGAGCGTGGCGCGCGCAGTCGTCCACGCACGAGGTTGCTTCTCCGTTGGGTCAGCGGGTTGCGCGGGACTAGCGCCCGCCAAACGCACATCTTCCTGCGGCGATGGCAAAACGACTGAGGCATCGAGTGCACGAGCAGAAAGTGCTGCAACTCGATAACCGCCTTGAGCCTGTTTCACGAGCGTGATGTGCCCGCCGTCGGCCGAGACAGAGAGCGATCCGACGGTGATCATCGCGCTTTTGGCGGACACACCGACCTTGCCGTCTTGACGCGCGAAGCTCACATCCGTCGCTTTTACGGCCTCGGTGGGCTGATCCTTCTTGTTCTGCCAAGACAAACCGAGTCCAACGACTTCAGCTTCGGTGCTGGACTGGCTTGAAGATTCGGATGTGGCACCTGCTCCGCGGAGATAGCGACTTTGCCACTGCTCGACTTCGCGAACTACGACCTCACGCGATCCGACCGCAACGACGTTTCCGCCTTGAAGTGCAACCCTTTTTCCGCTCCATCCGACCGCGACGTCGATGACTTCAAAGCGCACGTGCGAGCTGGGGATCTCTGCAACGGCAACGTCCACGCCGTAGAGCTTCACGCCTCGCCACGACGGACGAACCTCGTCGATGGTCACATTGGCGCCGTAGCGCGCAGCTGCACGAACGGCCTGATTACGGACGATGGGTCCGAACGACAGGACTGTCGCGAGCGCGATGACGCCGCCTGCTGCGAGAGCGAGCTTAAGGGAAGCAGAAGCCACGTGTGCCTAGCGTAGCAACGCACGAGCTGAGGCAAATAAAACAGCAAAAGCTGCATGGCCTACAGCGGGCGCTGATTTCGCGGTGCGTGAAAAGGCAAGAAGGCGAGAGCGAAAGACGCAGATTGAAACGTGCGGGATGAATGGGTGGAAAGTGGTCAGGAAATTCAGTTAATGGAAAAGAAAAAGCCTGCAAGGAAAACCTTGCAGGCTTTTGAAAAGGACCCGGCAGCGTCCTACTCTCCCACTAGGTCTCCCTAGCAGTACCATCGGCTCCGAGGAGCTTAACTTCCGAGTTCGGGAAGGGATCGGGTGTGGCCTCCTCGATATCACCACCGGAATTTGTGGGTGCACCGTCCAGCGATGCTGGAGAGTGTTCACATGCTGCCTCAATCACCCGATCCAGAGTTGAGAACAGTTGTAGTGAATTTGCGTCCGTTAGTAGCTTTTGGCTACGCAGGTTCGTCACCCGAACACTGCGTGCGAGAATTCGACGTTTGCCTTAGAAGTATGGTCAAGCCGCACGACCTATTAGTACCGGTTAGCTCCGCGAATTACTTCGCTTCCACACCCGGCCTATCAACCTTGTAGTCTACAAGGGGTCTTTAGGAGTCTTGCGACTCGGGACACCTAGTCTTGAGGCCGGCTTCCCGCTTAGATGCTTTCAGCGGTTATCCGTTCCGCACATGGCTACCCGGCTATGCCCTTGGCAGGACAACCGGAGCACCAGAGGTGCGTTCACTCAGGTCCTCTCGTACTATGAGCAACTCCTCTCAAGTGTCCTACGCCCACGGCAGATAGGGACCAAACTGTCTCACGACGTTTTAAACCCAGCTCGCGTACCGCTTTAATCGGCGAACAGCCGAACCCTTGGGACCTGCTCCAGCCCCAGGATGCGATGGGCCGACATCGAGGTGCCAAACCGCGCCGCCGATGTGAACTCTCAGGCGCGATCAGCCTGTTATCCCCAGAGTACCTTTTATCCGATGAGCGATGGCCCTTCCATACAGAACCACCGGATCACTAACGCCTGCTTTCGCACCTGTTCGACCTGTCGGTCTCACAG
>CAZETM010000593.1:0-2057 GCA_964514885.1 uncultured Polyangium sp.
TCCGCGCGATCGATTCCTCGAAAATCAGGCACCCGAGACAATTGCTCCCAGCAGCGCTCTTCGCTGATTCCACCAAATTGCAGAGTCATCGCAAAAAGTTGATGCACAAGCACCGGCCAGCATCGAGTTTGCGAGGGAATCGACTCCACCCAATGGGCGCGCGCCAGCTCCACCAGCGATATGGCCTGCAATACATCATCCGACGTTTCGCAGAACATCGTCATATTCGCGACGGAGCCCGAGCGGCGCCCCGTTCGTCCAAGTCGCTGCAAAAAAGACGATACCGTGCTCGGCGCATTCGCCTGGAAAACAGCATCCAAATCCCCGACATCAATGCCCAATTCCAGCGTCGATGTGCACGCGATACACACATTCGATCCGTGATGAAATGACTCCTCCGCCGCTTGCCGTTCTTCCTTGGAAACCGAGCTATGATGGACGAACACCTCCGTTCCACCCGCACGCAAATACCCCGCAATCGTTTCTGTAAGCGCACGACTCTGGCAAAAAAACAAACTTTTCTTGCCGGATGCGAGTGGCGTCGCTTCCCGCGCCAAGTCCAGGGGCGTGGCCCCCGTCAATATCGCAATTTGCCTTTTCGTGGGCGGCTTGGGCGGATCAATCACCTCTCCTTTACGCTTCGAAGTCCCCGTCAGCCAGGTCAAAATCGCCTCCGGATTGCCCACTGTCGCGCTCAGGCCAATTCGTTGCACGTCGTTTTCAGTTTCGCGCGCCAGACGTTCAAGCACGCTTAGCAAATGTGCTCCGCGATCCGTGCCCGCCAGCGCATGTATTTCGTCCACGATGACGAACCGCAAATCAGAAAATAGCTGCGCAGTGTTTACGTTTGGCGAGACCAACATCACCTCCAGCGACTCCGGTGTGGTCATCAGAAGGTCCGCCGGCTCGCGCAAGAATCGTTTTCGCTCTGCCGTGTTGATATCTCCATGCCAAACGAATCGCCGCAATCCCACCATTTCGGTGTATTTGCCCAGCCGCTCTTCTTGGTTGTTCAGGAGCGCTTTGATCGGCGCAATGTATATCGCGCCCACCGATGGCGATGGCCGTTCCATCAAACTCGCCAGTACCGGAAAAACCGACGCCTCCGTTTTTCCTCCCGCGGTCGGCGCCAAGACTACGGCGTTTTTCCCATCCAATATGGCGTCGCTCGCCAATTCTTGCACGGGCCGCAGCGACGTCCAGCCCAGGCGCGCCACGATAGCCTGCTGCAATCGCGGGGGAAAACGCGCAAACGCATTCATGGTTTACCAATCCAGTACCGGAGCTTGGAACGGTTTGCTTTCGTCCTCCGGCTCCGATTCATAAACGATTTGCTTGCCCTCGTGTCGCTGCTGCTCCTCGGGTGTCAGGTTATCCGGGACAAACCCGAGCGCCGCTGTCGGATCGAACGTGTCGTCCTCGTCCACATGATCAAGCAGCCCCACGAATTTGCGCAAAAATTGTCGCGGCACAACCCCCACGTCTCCGGCAAACCCGCGGCTCACTTCGTCCGCGAGTTGTGCGACAAACCCTGACGTGATCCTCGATTCCAATCGCGTCCGATGGTTCGTCGGGAAAACCTCGCGCAACTTCAAGGCCACTTCGATCAACCGTTCTCGCTTGAATGGCGACAATTCTAGCTGCGGTTGACGCAGGCTCGCCGTCTCGCCGTGCTTCTCGAAGCGAATTCGATCGTGCAGCGGCGGCAAATTCGCCACCCCGCGTTTATCGTCGAAGAAATCAGGAGTGCCCGTGAAAACCCATAACAGGCCCGGATAACTTCCTGCCGCATCAATGATTTTGCGCAATCCTTCCAGCGTCGCCGCCCGAGTATCCCTGCGCGCACGCAGAATCGTCTCCAGCTCGTCAATCACCACCATCAGGCCCACGTACCCGGCAGCTTTGACGATTTCCAAAACGCCGCGCAAATAGGAAAGCGCCTCGCGATTCGATATGTCCCCCTTGATGCCCGCGCGTTTCTTCACGCTTGCGGACACATTCGTGCTCCCGGCAAGCCACGAAACGAGCGCTGCGGCTTCCGTCGGTTTGCCCTCCTG
>CAZETM010000593.1:2157-6179 GCA_964514885.1 uncultured Polyangium sp.
ACCGAAACGACAACAAAGCTCGTCGCAAAATTCTTCGTCTGCGCATCCAACACCGCCAGGCGCGCCATGAATGTTTTTCCGCACCCATACCCGCCTCGAAGAAACTTGAACGTCCCTTCGCCATTCCTTACGAAATCGAGCAACCGATGCACTTCCGCTCGCGGGCGATCGATTCCCACGGCAAACGCTTCGAGCCCTCGTTGCGGAACGGTACCGCCCCGCAGCTCCTGAAACAAATGTTCTGTATCACGCGGCGACAAACTCATTTCGCCTCCTTCAGGTAACACTTCATAGTCCCCGTTGTATCAATCCGCACGCGGAATTTCACTCGTTTCACCAATTCGTCGAACTCGCGCGCAAACGTCCGTACTTTACGCGGATTGCCCAGGATGTGCCCCAGCTCGGTCTCGTTGATGCTCCCATATTGCTCGATATGCTCGAACACCCGCCGGAAGCCTTCGTCTTCAATGCCCACGACCCATTTTTCGATGGCGGGTTTTGCTTCCGGCGCTGGCGCTGGCCCAGGGCGCCCTTTGGTTGTCACGTCAAACCATCCGGCCACGACGAGCGGCGAGATCTTTTCCAGGCCGTCCGGATGGAACACCTCGACTTGCACGCGCTCTTCCGCTCCGCCATCGAGCTGGAAATGCACCGTGGACCATTCGTCTTTCGTCGGCACGCGCAATAGACTGCTTTGCATCGCTGCCGCGCCTTGCACATCGACGATGGTCACCAGAATGTCCGGCCGGTCCTTTACGCGCAAGCCCAACGTCACCTGAGACGAGCCCGTAAATGCTAGCGCACCCGTTGCCTGTGGCGCCAGGCGCAGTTTAAGTTTTAATCGCCTTCGACCGAGGTTGTCCTCCAACGCCTCCCCGTGTATTTCGTACACCGTGTCGCTTCCGCCGCGTTCCCGCTGCCGACGCACCACCAGCACCGGAATCGCGCGCTCCTGCAGCGAATTGCCTCCGTGAACGAATGGCGCGCCCGATTTCGTCGTTCTAAACACGCCGGTGTCTTCGCGAAACAGCAAATGTTTCCCCTGGGCGTCGCCATATTGAAGCTCGTTCATCGATACCGCGTACATTCCGGGCTCGACTCGTGCATGTTCCTCGATGACATAACGCCGATCCGGTTCCGTTCGCCGTCCATACACGTGCTCCGTCACCGTATTGTCTTGCAACAAAAAACCGTGATCGCTAGTAAAGACGAACGATTTCACGCCCGCATTGGACAGGCGCATCCACGCTTCCCGAATGTGTTGCAGCGTCGTCTCGAAGGTGGCCGGGCCAAACCCAATCTCGCCCGCGTCATCGAACTCTAAACTATGCACGACGAACACCCGCGGCGCTTCCTTTACCTTCTTTTCGAGCGATTTCTCGGACATCGTGCGTACATCGGCCAATTTCCACAAGGGCACTTCGGGCCCCGGAATCTTTTGTCCCATCGCTTTGACGCGTTTGTCTGGACCGTTCACCGTGAATTCGCGAGAGCGAAACCCTTCTATGTCGCCGTCTTTGGCAAATACCGGAAAAACCTTGTCCCCGCTCATCACGGGCGCAAGCACGTTCATGCCCACCTTCGTAATCGTCGGCAGCTCGGCCAAACGCGCCGACAATTCCACCGTCGTGCCCACTTCTTTCATCACCGCTTCCAGATCTTTGGCCATCTCGAAGCGGAACGCATCAATCATGAACAGCGCAACTTTGTTCGTTTCGCTCGCCAACGGCACCACCACGCGATCGAAAATCGTCCGCTGTTGGAGCGATTCATCCGGCAGTGCCCCGTGATGTTGACAGATTTTTGCAAAGCTGCGCGCTAAATCATCTGCCCAACTTCGATACTGCGTGCGCACCTGCTCGAATACGACCAGCATTTCATTCCAATGGGGAAGCTGCATGTGCGGCGTGGCGTATACGCGCTGCTCGAAATGCCGGTGCGCTCGGTCTACTTCATACGCTCCATTGCGGTAATAATCCAGCGCTTCGGCCAGGTTTTTCGTTGTGTTCGGCGTGGGACCCAGCGAATCCATCGCTTTGGCCACGTTTGCTGCGCATTCCAGCAACGTCCATTCCCAACGCAGACGTTGAGGATCCCGATCCAGCCAAAACGCCACGCCTGAACGTTGTTTGGCCCAAAGAAACACCGCTTTGAACGCTCCCTGTTGCGCCGCGGCAATGGCCGCTTCGCGTATCTTTTCCTCCTCGAAACGGAACGTATCGATTTTGCCCAAATCCTCCGCTTGGGCATTCTCTTTGTCCGCTCCAAGATGCCGCTCGGTATCGTCCGCCATGCTCGCGTACGCTTCCGGGTGCTGCGTGCGAAAATGTTTTACCAGGTCTAAGCAGCGGTCTTGTAATGGTTTGCGCAAGTCCGCCAGGCGCCGCAGCGGCTCGGTTATCGGCTCGCGCTTCAAATCCGTCACATATTCGACGCACAACAAATAACTCGCCCACGCCTCCGTCACGTCCTCCACGCGCAAGCCCGTCGTGCGTCTGCGAGTATGCGACAGCCACGCTTCATCCATGCCCGTTTGCCGCAAGAAATACGCCGCCAAGTCCTCCGCCGCATGCTCCGGAATGGCCAGCCGTAATGCCTGATTCCGTTTTTCTTGCTCGAACAGTGAATCAATGACTCCGTGTAGTCCGCGCGCTTCCAATTGCGTCGCAAAACCCGTTTGTCCCTCCGCTCTGTCCGCCGCGAGCCACGCGTCGGCGCGTTCGAGCGAAAGCCCATCGCTGTCGAGAATCGCCTCCAGTTCCCCCGGCGTCACGCGCCCCGCTGCCGCTTCGCTCACCAACGTAGGCAATGCTTTGATGTATTGCGTCCCCGCCCTGTACAGCTCCAAAAGCGGCGTTTCGAGCAAACTCGCGCTCGTTCCATACCCCGGCAAGTGAATCAGCAGCGGCTCCGGATCCAGCCCACTGCCAAACGTTTCGAGGCGCAACATCAACTCCAAAAAGCTGCCGCGATATCCGCAAACAGGATACGGATAATCGCGTTCGGCAAATCGTTTTGCCAACGCATCGACAAACGCTGTATAATGCCCCTCTTTATCCAGCCAAACCACGATGCCCTGGCTCGTGATCCGTTTCGTGATTTCGGACTCCAAGAAGGCCGAGACAATTCCTCTATCCATCGTTCTCGTCCTCCGCTTCGAGCGTCAATTCAGCTTGCACGTTGCTTTCGTCTTTGCGTTTCTTGCGCTCTCGCCGTTGCAATTCTTTGGCGTGAATCTCGCGCGTTTCGGTTGGGTTATCCTGCAAGAACCGCTCGCGGTGCCTTTTCGCATCCGGTTCGTTAATCAGAAACTCCGGACCGATTGTTTCCTGCAGACGCAATTCCCACGCATATGCTTTGGCCGGGTGGTATTTCCAGAAGTTGCCGTGCGCGACCCCGAGGCTCGGGTCTTGGCGGCATTTTTCATCGACCCGAGTCGGGAAATAGCGTGCGGCCAAAGACGACCAGTCGTAATTCTTCTTCCCGGAGGCATTGCACAATTCTTTCCACCACTTCTTCGGATCCTTCCATAACGGTTCCAAAAGTGGCCACAAGCCTGCGCTGTTTATCATCACGCCGTCGTCCAGGTTCATGGCGTAGGAGATGTCCCTCTCGCGCGGTTTGGTGTCGCTATCGGCGGGCGGAGCGCCTTTGTTCGCGCATTGATGGATTGTGCCGATGAAGTCGTCCAGCTCTTCCAGGAGCTTTTGCACGTCGCCGAATCGCTTTTCGGCTTGGCGCTTTTGATCGACGGTGCCCGTGCGCCTCGTTTCGCGCAAATCATTCAATTCACCATCCAGCGCGCGGCGATCAGGCAAAATGTGATCCGCGAGCAACGTTTGTAGCGTTGTCTCCTCGAATCGGTGAATGGACACGAACGCAACGAAAGTCTTCTTCGCAGACGAGAGCGGGAAATAAATTGGGCGGTTTTCATACCGACTCTTATGGTCGGTAAAAAAGTCTTTCCGAAAAAAGTCGCGCAAGCCATCATCATCGCTTCGGGTTTGTTCAGCCCAGGTTTC
>CAZETM010000594.1:0-2473 GCA_964514885.1 uncultured Polyangium sp.
ACGTCGCCTACGTCGCTGAGGCCGACGGTGGTGGTCCCATCTCTGACAAGCACCGCCTCGACATCTGGTCCCCCGGCCCCGGCGCGGCGACGACCACGGCGACGACAACAGCAGCGAAGACCGGGGCCCCCGTCGTGATCTTCATCCACGGCGGCTACTGGCGGGCCGGGGACCGGCACTACTTCGAGCCCGTCGTCGGCCTCTACGGCAACGTCGGCGTGGCCCTCGCCGAGGAGGGCGTTGTGACGGTCGTGCCGAGCTACCGGCTCTTCCCCCAGGTGAAGAACATCGACGCCATGCTCGACGACGTCGCCGCCGCCATCCGCTACACGCGCGAGCACATCGCCGAGTACGGCGGCGACCCGGATCGCATCGTGCTCGCCGGACACTCGGCCGGCGGGCACCTCGTCGCGCTGCTGGCGACGAAGCCGGGGGCGCTGTCGTCGCGGGGCGTGCCTGAGGGGAGCATCCGGGGCGTGGCGCCCATCTCGGGCATCTACGACGTGGTGACGAGCGCGGAGAACGCCGATCCGCCGTCGATGAAGCAGGAGCTGTGGGACCCGCTCTTTGGTGACGCGGCCGCCAAGCGGGAGGCGTCGTCGCTGCAATACTTCGGCGTCGTCGAGCATCCGCCGCTGCTGTTTGTGATCGGCGAAGACGACTTCAAGAACTGCCGCCGCGATTACGAAAGCGCGAAGAGAATCTTCACGGCGGCGAAGAGCAATCGGGCCACGTTTGTCGACGTGAAGGGCAACACCCACGAAGACATGGTGATTGAGATCGGGACCGACACCGACAAGGTCGCTCCTGCCATCGTCGCCTTCGTCCGCCAGGTCACGCGACCGATGACGTCGGCGACACCGGCAGCGACGCCAGACACAACGACGCCAGACGGAACGACGACGCCCTGACCGTTAGCGCTTCGCGGAGACGAAGCGGCCGGCGCCCTCGGCAACAATCGCGCCAAGCTTACTACGGCGTCCTAGAACACCGGGCCCCGATGACGGCGTTGTGGTACGTCGGGTTGAAGCTGGCGCGGGTCGAGGAGAGCAGGACGGACGCATCACTGTTCCAACTGCCGCCCCGGATCACCTTGTTGGTGCTTTGGGTTTCATTTGTACAGTTAACGCATGGATTCTTGTAGGGTGTCTTGTGCCAGTCCAAATTCCACTCCAACATGCTCCCACCTAGGGAAGCTTGCCCCCATCGGCCATCACCTTTCGGCGATTTTGACCCGCCAGTCAAAATGTCAGCAAATACGCAGTTCCCTGCTGCCGAGCCATCCCCAAGACACTCGTACACCGCATACGACGCATCTGGCACCGTCGCGCCCCACGGGTATTGCCGTTGCTGATCTCCACCAGCCGCCGCGTAGTTCCATTCCGCTTCCGTCGGCAGTCGACCTCCGTCCCACGCGCAGAATGCAAACGACTCGTACCAATTGATGCAAGTCATCGGCAAGTTTTCGTTCGCTCCTGCCGTATCCGTCCACGTTTGGAATGTCCCGTCGCACTTCACCGCTGTTTTTAAGGCCAATTGATTCGCGGGCAAACTCGCATTCCACGCGGCGTCCCACCCGCTTCCAGGGATCAACGGATGCGCTCCAGCTCCCGCGGCGGGTTGGTTGCCTGGGTACGCCTCGACAAACTTACGAAAACGCCCCACCGTAATCTCGAAGCGATCGAGACGGAAATCGCTCACCGTCGCGGTGTACATCGCATCATTGCTGCGGTTGTACGTGCCACCTACGACGACGCTCGAAACGCAGCAGCTTTCGTTGCTCGATGGGCCACACGTTGCCGCCAAACCGTTGCAGCTCTGCCCGGTACAAATGCCCCCCGCACAAGAGTTCGAGGCACAAGCCGAATTCATGGTGCACGCCTGCCCCACTTCCTTATTGCACGCGCCAGCTCCATCGCAAGACTCGGTGGCCCCGGAACACGTGTCGGCATCATTCTGGCCAAACGGAACGTACAAGCACGTTCCGACGTTCCCTGCAACATTGCACGCTTGGCATGTGTCCGTGCAGGCAGTGTTACAGCAAACGCCATCCACGCAGTTGCCGCTCACGCATTCCACTCCCTGAACGCAGACGGCGCCATTCGCGAGCGTGCACGCGCCTGCACCATCGCACACCGTGCCGGAGCCTTCGCTGCACGCGTTCCCCAAAGCAACCGGCGTGAAGGTGGGGATCCCATTGAGGCACGAATCGGTCGTGCATACCGTCACGTCACTTGGTGTATCGGTATCATCGGCGACCGACATCGAGCCGCCATTGCCATTGCATACTTCTTGCTGGCAATCGGCCAATGTAGGATCTTCAGCCGCCGTCCCCATCGTCGCGTACTCGAATCCGCACACTCCACCCATACACGTGCGCGTTTGGCATAACGTATCGGTGCCTGGACAGTTCGCAGAATCGACGCAACCAACGCAATCGCCCATGCCGTCGCAAAACAGCTCCATTTGCGCG
>CAZETM010000594.1:2573-6165 GCA_964514885.1 uncultured Polyangium sp.
CCGCGATACACGTACGCGTTTGGCATGCGTCTTCCGCGCCCGCACACTCGGTCGCAGGATCGACGCAACCAACGCAATCGCCCATGCCGTCGCAAAACAGCTCCATTTGCGCGCCGCAAGCCACGCCCGCAGTCAACTTGTCATTCGATGCGACGCCACCTTTACAAAGATCCGTCGTGCATTCTTTGTTGTCGTTCAGCACATCCGTGTCGTCGTTGTTGTCCTTTGTGCCGCCATTGCCATTGCAAACGGTCACCTTGCAATCGCCCGCCGTTTGCGTCGGAATCGCCGTATCCATCGCTGCAAAGGCAACGCCGCAAACGCCCGCGATACACGTACGCGTTTGGCATGCGTCTTCCGCGCCCGCACACTCGGTCGCGTTGCTGCATGCACCCGTTCCCCCGGCGCCACCCGTGCCGACCACCAACGCAGGTTCCTCGTCCGAATACCCGAGCACTTGCGCGCACCCTTGCGATACCAGTGCAATGCCAAGACAAACCAATACCGAATACCCACGCCATTTCATTTAAAAACTCCTTTTGCCCCAAACAACGCACCCGCCGGACTCGCATCGAACACTGTCAACGACACACCAGGTTTGGCCGGTGCATCATCGCCTCTGCCGCGACTCATCACCAACATCACCAACCCCGTCCCAATCCCCGCCAAACCTACGACAAACCCCGCCGTTGACACACCGGCCATCGTTCGTCCCTGCTTCCACGCATCGATATCCCCTTGGTTCGAACACGTGTTCTTCGGGCACCGTGTATCAAATGTCCCCTTCGCATCAAAAG
Organism: uncultured Polyangium sp.; assembly: GCA_964514885.1. Taxonomy (GTDB): domain Bacteria; phylum Myxococcota_A; class Polyangia; order Polyangiales; family Polyangiaceae; genus Polyangium. The sequence continues at coordinate 3,371 of CAZETM010000594.1, forward strand.
CCATCCCACCCATCACGCCCCCCACGGCCAAACCCAGACCACCCACACCCAACGCGACAAACCCACCCGTGCGCAGTGCGTTTGTCGGTTTTGCTACCACCGGCGGCGGCGCTGGCGGCGGAGCTGGTGGTGGTGGTGGCGGAGGCGGAGGCGGTTCCGCCAAGTCGATTTCCACGGTGGTTTTTTCCCCTGCTTTGATCTCCACCCGTTTCTCGAAGACACGACCATTCGGCAACTCGGCTTTCACAATATGCTCGCCCGGATCGATCGGCACGGCGATGCGCAACATTTCAGCACCCTGCGACGTCCCATCGCGAAAAACCTTGGCGTCCGACGGCGTGCCTGACGAAAGCGTGATCGTCAGGGTCGGCACGTCCTTCGCCATTGCAGCCTTTTTCAATTCGGCCTTTTTCGCGCGGTCCGCGTGTTTCGCCTTCTGCTCCGGCATCATCGTTTGCACCCATCGCAAATAATCGTCGAACAGCGCCGTCGCCGTCGCGCTTCGATTCCGTTGCGACTCGCAATCCGCAAGCGTGTACAACACGCCCGGAAGCGGATCCAGCCGATGGCTCTCCGCAATCGCAGGACACGCGGCATCGAAACGTCCCGCGTTCATATCTTCCACTCCCTTGTCGAACAACGCACCGGCCGCATCCTTGTCCTGCGCCGTCGCCCCCGCAGCCATCGAAAGAATCACGAAACACGGCGCCAGCCCCGACAAACCACGAATCCTCATGAATGCCTCTCATCAATCCCGGATGTGATCCGTGTTTTTGGGTTTGACCGTCGTACCCGTCGAGGGCGTTTTTTTTGAAGTCGCTAAAGGCAACGGCGTCGCTTTGGTATTGTTTACCAACGGCGTGCCAGAATCCACGTGCGTTCCCGCATCCACCGCTGGCGCTGCCAAAGGCACGGACTCCGCTGCTTTTGCCGTCTCGATCGGCGCCACCGTGGACACGACGGGCGCAGCCGTCGTCGCGTTCGGTACCGGATCGGGAACCGCCGTCGCAACTTTCGCAGTCGGCCCCTCGTTTTTTGTGCCAAATGACACGATCCCAATCCCCACGGCACAGAGGACGACCGCCGCCGTGATCATCACCGGCAAGGTTTTTCCTCGCTTGGGCGTTTCCGCCTGCGCCTCAGGGTTGGGCGTGTCCATCCGCGGCAGCGAAGGGACCGACGCCACCTTAAACTGGGTGGAGGACAATCCATACCCACTCGCATTCGTGCTCGACTCGACCGCGGCGGACGGCTCCGCCACCTTCGTAAGAACCTCCATCCTACCTGACGGTCCAGGCGGCAGTTGTCCTGGCAGCGTTTGTCCTAGCTCGTCAACCGTCCCTAGCGGCTCCGCCGAGCCCGCCGTTGGCGCCACAAACGTCCCCGGAACGGGCACCCCGAGCGCCGTCGCGAGTTCCTTGATCGCCACCGTCGCCTTGAGAAAACGTCGCTCGGGCACGGGCGCCGTCGCCTGCGTAAACCACTCGTCGAACGCTGCAGGCAGCGCAAACCCTTGGCGTAATGCACGCACCGTCGGAGGGTCCGGAGGACCGCCCATCACCAGACCGACAAATGCATACGCATTCGCTTCCGACGCTTGCTCGTCCGCCCAATACGGCGCCCCGACAAGCAACGTATACGCCATCATTCCCAACGAATAAATGTCCGTCGCAGGCGACACTTTCGACTTCGACTTGAATTGCTCGGGCGCCATGTACAACGGCGTGCCCATCGCCTGCGTCGCGTTGGCCGCCGTTCCTCCCTCGGCGATGATCTTCGCGATACCGAAATCGAGCACCTTTATTTTTGGCGGCCCATCGTCGTCCTCGCACAAGAAAAGGTTTTCCGGCTTCAAATCACGGTGAACGATGTTCGCTCGATGCGTCTTGTCCAGCGCAAGGGCCGTCTGCCACAAGTACCCGACGACTTCTGCGAACCCAAACTTTCCCACCCGTCGAAGCCGGTTTCCAAGTTCCTCGCCCTTGAGCAGCTCCATCACGAGGAACGGCATCCGCGTCGTCTCATCGATGCCCGCATCGAACACGTCGACGATGTACGCGCTTTCCACTTTCGCAGCGACACGCGCCTCTCGACGGAATCGTTCGCGCATGTCGTCGCTCTCCACAAGGTGAGGCAACATCACCTTGAGTGCCCGATGACGCTCCGTCTCAACGTGGATGACCTCGTACACCGCGCCCATCCCACCGGCCGCGATACAGCGAACGATTTGATACCTGCCCGCAAACATCGCGCCTTCGCTCAACATCACGACGGGCATCCTGTACCTCGCTGCAATCAAGCCTAAAAAACGAACGGTTCCATGGGCAGAGGCACGACAACCATGGATGCCCTGGCAAGAAATTTGTCAGGCATACACTTCTTTTTCACAATTCTTCGTGGAGCCACGTGCATCGACGTACTCGGGATAACCACCTCGTGTGAGCCGAAAAAAACGGGCGGCCGAGCGCGCAAGGTTTTGAGCACGTCGCAACGACGATAGCCGCTCCGACGGAGGACGAGGTGTACGAGGTTGCCTTGCGGACGGCGAAAAAGGTCCAGGCTTACTTGGAGAAAAAGGGGCGAACATCGGACAGTGAATCGAATAGCGAAATGGCAGGTAGCGACAGCGCGATTGACGGAAACGGGTGATGGAAATTTACGTTATGAGCTGAAGAAAGCCTGGCGAGATGGCACGCGATTCGTTCGGCTGGACCCATACGAATTGATAGCGCGGATATGTGCGATGGTTCCAGCGCCGCGCTTTCACATGGTCCGTTTTCATGGGGTATTGGCGC
>CAZETM010000595.1:0-4581 GCA_964514885.1 uncultured Polyangium sp.
GCGGTGGATCGGGCGGCATTGGCGGCGGCGGTGGTGGTGGCGCTGGCGGCTCTGGCGGCGCCGGTGGTGGCGGCTGCGTGAGTTCGCCCGAGGTATGCGACAATGTGGACAACGATTGCGATGGGGTCGTGGATGATGGCAATCCTGGTGGCGGAGCGGGTTGTTTGACGGGGCAACTTGGCCTATGCAGCACGGGCGTGCAGACGTGCAAAAATGGCGCGATTGTTTGCGCGCAGTTGTTCTCTGCGGTTTCGGAATCGTGCAATGGGCTCGATGACGATTGCGATGGGCCGATCGACGAAGAGCTTCCGAACGTCGGGCAACCTTGCAATACGGGTCAACCTGGCGTGTGTTCGATTGGTATTACGGTCTGCGCTGGCACGCTGACGTGTACGCCTACCACGATGCCGATGCCAGAAAGCTGCAATGGGATCGATGACGATTGCGATGGGGTCATCGACGATGGTAATCCTGGTGGCGGCGCGACGTGCGACACCGGGCAGCTCGGTAATTGCAAGACGGGCGTGTTGATCTGCGAAGGTGGCGGTCTTTCGTGTAAAGGCAACACGGCGCAGGTCGAATCGTGCAATGGGCTCGATGACGATTGCAACGGGACCGCGGACGACGGCAACCCTGGCGGGGGACAAACCTGCACGACGGGTCAATCTGGAGTTTGCTCTGCGGGCATTACGTCTTGTTCCAATGGAACGGTCGCATGCAATGCATCGCAAATGCCCTCACCCGAAACCTGCAATGGGCTGGATGACGATTGCAATGGTGCTACCGATGACGGCATTCCCGGCGTCGGGCAAGCATGCAATACGGGCCAACCAGGCGTCTGCGCCGCAGGCACGACGACGTGCGGCAATGGTTCCGTGATTTGCTCGCAGAATCAAACGGCGTCCGCCGAGCTATGTAATGGCCTCGACGACAACTGCAATGGCACGGCCGATGAATTGGCGATCTGCAATTGCACTCTGGGCACATTCAACGGGCGCGAATACCGATTCTGTCCGAATGCGCTTTCATGGCCCGCAGCCTTGGCAGCTTGTCAAAATGCCGGCTACACGCTTACGAGCATTGCATCGGCTGCCGAAGACAACTTCGTCCACAGCACGGCCAGCTCACTCGCCAACACCCGGTGGTGGATTGGTCTGAACGACCGCGCCGTCGAAGGCACGTTTGTCTGGCCAGACGGCGTGCCGCTCATTTACACGAACTGGGAACCGGGCGAGCCGAACAACGTGGGCAACGAAGACTGCGTGCAGACGAATCGGTTTTTCCCGGCCAGCACTTGGAACGACGAGCCCTGCAACCAAGCGTTGCCGTACGTGTGCGAGAAGCTTTAGCGCCTACGTGCGCGAACGGGCGGCAGTGGTCCGAGGTTTGCGACGGGTCGTTCGGAGGACTCGCGTTGATAGGCTCCAATCGTTGCGCGCACGATCGGCGGCAGAAAAATGTGCTCCAAGTCCACCGCAGCTAACGCTCCTGCCACCGTCGCGATGCGATCGACCAACGGTGCTCGCTGGTCGACGATGATCACGCGCTGACCTCGCACGACACACAAACCTCCCCGCCACTTTCTCGCATCGGACAAGTTTGGATCGAAGGACTCGGCCCTGACGGTGATGCCCGCTTTGAGCGCCGCTTGCACCAGCTCATCGAAGAGCCGTCCGAGGTCCATGCTCCCGAGCGTACGCGCATCTTTGGTTTTTGGTACGCTGCTTCGAGGGCTGGGTATCCGCGCCTCGTCGGGCTGACCCTCGCTGGAGACGTCTCGTGCGCTTATCTCTTCGTTGGGGCTTTGTGTTGGCTGCACTTGCCGCGCCTGCTGCGTGGCTTGCGCCTGGTTGCGGAGCGCGCACGGACTTCGAAGATTACGAGGACTACGAAGGCGAAGAGGACGCATCGCAAGCCGACGCGACCGATGAGGACGCTGGGCCGGATGGGCAGACCGATGCACCGTTTGACGTGACAAACGACGTCACGTTCGATGTGCAGACGGACGTATCCATCGACGTGACTGAAGATGTCGTCGTCGATGCGCCCGACGATGTCGCGCAAGACGTGAGTGTCGACTCGCCGATCGATTCACCGATCGACGCGCCAGAAGACTCGCCGATCGATTCGCCGATGGATGCACCCGAAGACGCGCCCATGGATTCACCGATGGATGCTCCGCAGGATGCGCCGATCGACGCTCCGATGGATGCGCCTGTCGATGCTCCGCAAGATGCGCCGAGCGATGTTTCCATCGATGGTCCATGTGGTGACTTCGATGGTGATGGCTACACGTCGTGCGACGGAGGTGATTGCGACGAGAGCAATCCCAAGGTCAACGCGGGTGCGTACGACTTCCCGAACGGCAAAGACGACGACTGCGATGGCGTGATCGACAATGCGTTCATCGCGTGTGGAGCGGGCTTGCAGTACACGTCGCAAGATCCGATCGACTACGCCCGAGCGATCGATCTGTGCCAGCAGACGACGGCGGATGCGATGGGCCCGGACAAACGTTGGGGTCTCATCTCGGCGGAGCTGCGTTTGGCGGATGGAACGGGTTTACCGAGTCCGCAGTCGCACGCGATCATCACGGCGATGGGCAACGTGCTCGGCCCGCGTGCGAACGAGAATTTCGTGCTGCTTTCGACGGGTTTGGCAGCGACTCCGAGCCAGCCCTACTACCAGCCCGGAACGCCTGAAGGTGGCACGGACTTCGGTACGGCATCGGCGATGCCGGCGGGTTGGGGACCGACGAACAAGGCGGGTTGTCCGTTGCCGGGCTCGGCGATCGCGTTCAATCCGGTGAACCTGAAGATCCAAGTTCGAACACCGACGAACGCGGGGAAATTTGCGTTCGATCACGGCTTTTGGTCGTCGGAGTACCCGGAGTTCGCGTGTTCTCCGTACAACGACTTGTGGGTCGTGCTGTTGAAGACGGGCGCATCGGGAATTGCGAACAACCGCAACGTCGTGTTCGACAATCAGGGCACGCCTGGATCGGTGAACGTGAACTTTTTCGATCGTTGCGTGGCAGGACCGACGGGTTGTCAGGGCACGCCGGGCTTCAACTTCTGCTCGGGAGGCAAGTCGGAGCTGGCGGGCACGGGTTACGACGAGCCACAATCGCCGTGCAACAACGTCCCCAGCACGGTTGGTGGCAGCACGGGGTGGGTAACGACGGAGGCGCCGATTTTGCCGGGCGAGATCGTCACCGTCGAGTTCGTCGTGTGGGATTCGTCGGACGGCATCTTCGATTCCGCGGCGATGTTGGACTATTTCCGCTGGTTCGAGTCGACGGTCACGTTACCGAAGACCTTCCGCCCGTGATGGCTCGGACGCGGAAAGCGTGCTCATGCGGCGCGAAAACATGTGCGCATTGCTGGGTATACGCGACGTTTTTTTACGGGCTCGAAACTTCGTTGCAAACATCGACAACGTTTGTTGACGACTCGACTGCGCCGTGATAGTCGGACTTTGTAGCGTCTACGGCCGAGTGGGAGCGAATGTGCGTTTCCCGGCCACAAGGGGCACCAAGCCCTGCGCGTGACTGTCTCCCAAGACGAACGGCATGCGCGACGCGTACCAGTGAGGAGCGCCCAAACGATTGGGGCGCCCGAAGGACGAAGACAGAAATGACGTTTACTGATGCAGCGGCCGAGGTGCTCCGCCTTATCGGCAGGCCGCTCCACTACAAAGAGATCACGGATATTGCGATAGAGAAGAACCTGCTCAGCCACGTCGGCAAGAGCCCCGAGGTCACGATGGGCGCGCGGCTTGCCGCGATGCTCAAGAAGGACACGGGAGACACGCCGCTCATCCGAGTCAAACCGGGCGTATTTGCGCTCCGGGAGTGGGATGAGAAGACGTTGCGCGCGGGGCCGGATGGTAAGAAGGGCCGAAGCCGGGGTGGTCGGCAGGATGCTAAGCGCCACGAGGGCGAAGTCGTGGTGGAGGCTGCCGAGGAAGAGGCCGCCGACGACGTAGTCAATGTCGCTCCGATCGGGGCGAAGAGCCATTCAGACGAGGATGAAGCCGCTGCACCCGCACCGGTGGAAACCGTTGCTGATGAAGCTGAGGACGATGAAGAGGAAGTTGCGGTAGCGCCGCCTCCTGCTCCTGTTGCAGCTCCGCCGGCAGCGCGCCCGTCAGCACCGATGCAAACGCGCATCGAGGACGAGCTAGACGCCGAGCCGGCTGGTCCGGACGACGTCATGCGAGCGGAGGCCGTTGCTGGCGCCGCCGAGATGTTCGACGAGGAAGAGGACGACGATCAACCCATCCTCGGTGGTGGCGATGATCGTGGTGGTGCAGGGGCTGGAGATACCCAGGACGGTCGACGACGTCGTCGTCGTCGTCGTCGTGGTCGCAGCACCAGCGGCGAGCAGCAGCCGGGCATCACGTCGTCGAGCGGAACGCTTCCGTCGTACATCGCGACGCCAGCGTTCGAAACGCGTGCACCGCAAGACGTGCGTGGGCCACGTGAAGACGTGCGAGCACCGCAAGACGTGCGCGTACCGCGTGATGACGTGCGCGTACCGCGTGATGACGTGCGCGTACCGCGTGATGACGTGCGCGTAC
>CAZETM010000595.1:4681-6161 GCA_964514885.1 uncultured Polyangium sp.
CGCGTGATGACGTGCGTGTACCGCGTGATGACATGCGTGGGCCGCGTGATGGCGGACGTGACCGTGATCGGGGCGATCGCGACCGTGATTTCTCGCGTGGTGATCGGGACTTCTCGCGCGACAACGTGTCCACGGAAGCCGTGTACCGCGGACCGCAAGTCATCGACGTCGGTCAGACCGAATCGCAGGTTGCACTCGATGATCTCGCCGGACGCGAGCTTGCCGATGCGATCACGGCGATTCTGTCGACGTTCGATCGCAACGCAGGCGCTGTGTCTCTGCGACAGATTGCAGAAACGGCGCAACGTCGTGGTCGCTTGGCCGGTGATCCGCAACTCGTGCAGTCGCAGGTCGCAGCAGCCGTTCGAGCCGACAACGCGCGACGTATCGCTGCTGGTCAACGGCCGCGTTTCCGCTTCGCGGGTGGTCGCGTAGCTCTGACCGATTGGCTTCTCTCCAGCGACCTGGCGCGCCTCGAACAAGAAGCGCTCGCGGCCGTCGAGCGTTACCGAGATGCGGCTCGTCGCGCATTCGCTCGCAAGCTCGCCGAGCTGCCTGGACATGCGTTCATCGAGATCTGCGTCCTGGCACTCGAGCGCATGGGCGTGGGTCAACTTCGCGCGGTACGCCGAGCTGGCGCGCCGGGCGCCGAGACGCACTTCTCAGGTGTGCTGAAGACGTCCGGTGAAGACATCCGGCTCGCCATCATCATTCGCCGCGACGGTCGAGAGATCGGTCGTGAGCGGGTGACGGAGCTGCGCGGATCGTTGCACCACTACGGACAAGCCACGGTGGGTTGGATCTTCACGAGCGGCCAGATTCTCTCGGGCGCACGTGACGAAGCCTCCGTGACTGTCACGGCGCCGGTTGCCCTCTACGACGGCCTCGCCGTTGCACGATTGTGCGAGGACAACGACGTCGCGGTCATCCGTGCTCGTCTGCCGATTGCCATCCCCGACATCGATTTGCTCGAAGCGCTTCGAGCGTCCTGATTCCGTATTCCCTTCCCCTCTTCGCCTAGCGACACAGTCACAAAGTGAAGAGGGGAAAGGCGAGTTGACGTCTCCCCCAATTGCTGCGACGGTCCACGCCGCATGCGCGCTGCCCTCACCTTCGCGCGGATTTGCCTCGTTGCGTCCGCATTCCTGACCACCGGGTGTGGCAAACCACCCCCCGCGTCGGTCTTCCCCTCTGCTGACGCAGCGCTCGATCGCATGAAGGCCACCTTCGCCTGCGTCAACGGCGTGCAAGGCAACGCGAAAATCGACCGCTTCGCCCCAGAAGGACGCATCCGCGGCGACGTCGACCTCTTCGCCGTCAACCCGGATCGAGTCCGCTTCGACGTCTCGAGCCCCTTCGGCGCCATCATCTACGCGCTCACCGCCGACGGCCAGCGCTTCCAGATGCTCGACACGAAGGAAAAAGTCTTCCTCTACGGCCCGGCAAGCGCATGCAACATCGCGCGGCTCACCACGGTGCC
>CAZETM010000596.1:0-1434 GCA_964514885.1 uncultured Polyangium sp.
GGCTTCTTCGTCTGTCCAGCCAATGCATTGGCACGCATCGCCGAAAGTTCGTCGAAATACCCGAACACCTTCGCGTCCAGGTCCGCGGGTAGACTTTTGTCGATGGCCATTTCATCGGCGAGCGCTGCGCGGAAGCGCCCCAGAATGCCCACCGTCGACGCGCGTAGCTTGCCGGCTTCACGTCGACTTTGCGCAGTGATGTCCGCCCGCTGACCCAAGAGCGTGCCAATCTGCTCGCCCTGGGCAATGAATCCATTGCACCAATCGAAAAGCGACAAACCACTCGTGATGGGAATGGCTTTCAAGTCCGCTTCCAGCTCCACCAATTTGGTTTTGTGGCGGTTGGCAGCATCCACTTCGACGACGTAGGGCGCTTGGAGCGCATTGATCTCGGGAATGAATGCCGCGCGAATTCGTTCGACGGCGGCGAGTTGAGCAGCCGAGACATCGGGCCAGCGTTTGTACGCTTCGGTCAGGTGCCAAATGGCCGAGCCGAAACCATCGTGGCTCGCGTCCGCATCGTCCAAAGCATCGGCGAGTGGTTTGCCACCGAAAATCGCTTCCGGTAATCCGTCAATCAGAGCCTTCTTGTCGAGCAAAACCGGCTGGTACATTTTGCCCGCATTCGACGCCTGCAGCGCAGGGCTACGTTGGTCGAATAGGTCGGCGAGTGCCACCTTGAGGGCTGGAAGACTGAGGTATCGCATGCGCGAAACGGTAAACCAACGAGTTTGAGGTGGGCAAGGAAATAATGCACGGGCGCGCGGGCCGGAACGAACGAAACTTTCTTTCCCGTGACCATGGCGTTCTGGTACTGTCCCGCCGCCGATCCGGGCCGACAGAACATGCCGCGTATCTACGACAACATCGACCAACAGCTCGCGCCTGCCCTCATCGACGCTCTCTCCAGTGCCAGACGCGCCGACATCTGCGTCGGGTACTTCAATCTACGCGGTTGGCGCTTGCTCGCCGAAACCGTTGGTACCCTCGAACCCGACGAAACTGCGCCCCCCTGTCGTGTGCTCATCGGAATGTTTGTTGGCAGCAGCAACCTGACACTTTCCGGCCTCCGGCATCAAGGCGAACTCAATGTCGACGTCATGGATGTCGACGCATGTCAAAAACTCGCCCGCTGGTACGAGGATCGCTGGAACGACAAATTCTCCTTGGACCTCTCCGACGAATTGGCCCAAGTCATCGATGAATCGTGGGCATCCGAGCGCCTCGTCCCCCCTACCATCTTTATCTCAAGATTGTTTGGCACTTGTCCCGCGAGGCTCGGGCTGGGTTGTCCGAATTGGCCATTCCCGTGGACATGGACGATGGCCGGCTTCGAGAAAAGCGAACACGTCAATGATTGGCGCGACCTCATGCGCCTCTTTCTGGTGCGTCGTACCCGCAGTTTCATCCGCCGCTATTATGCAACCACCGACG
>CAZETM010000596.1:1534-6156 GCA_964514885.1 uncultured Polyangium sp.
ACCCTCGCTTCGCTAAAACTTCCGCGTTATGGATTGGGCAATCACGTCCGCAAAGATGCCAAAAACCTGACCACGCCCGAAGAACGTATCGTGCTCGACGGCCTCTCCAAAGCCGGACGACGATTGCAAGGTTTCTGCTTGTCGAAATTGTTCAAACGACTCGAATCCAGTGGAAATGCCCGCAGGACGAACCCAGTTGTTAACCAGATGAACTATTTGCTTGACGGCCCCGAAACCTTCGCGTAGGGTTTGCCCGAAACGCGCGACCCTATGGACCTCTCTTCCCTTCTGCACGAACTTTCCTATGCAAATTCGCCTGCGTTTTTGCCAGCGGAGCGTTTCGACGAAGCGACGGAGCATGCGCATGTTTTCCGTCGTGCCCGCCGCATCCAGGAAGATGCGCCTGATGAGCGTCTAGGGATTCGCGGTGTGTATTTGCTGCGTGAAGATCCGAATTCTCGAACCAGCACCTCCACACCCGTTGTTTATGTTGCTGAAGCAGAAACTGTCAAAGGCGCGGACGACATTCATAAGAAGGTTTGGAATCAGGACATCGCGCCGTTTCTGCTCGTTCATCTGCCGAACGGAGTGCGCCTCTATTCGGGCTTCAAGTATCGTTCACCCGGAGACGGCACGGACGACAAGCAGCGTGGGGTCCTCGAGGCGCTCGTCCAATTCGATCAGGTCGCTTCAAAGCTTGCGGACTTTTGCGCACCCGCCATCGATGAAGGGAAACTGTTTCGCAAGCGTAGTGCAGATATCGATACAAAGGCACGTGTCGATTGGAAACTGCTTTCAAACCTTGAAAAACTCGGCGAGTGGCTGCGTGGGAAAGGACTCGACAAGCACGTTGCGCATGCGCTCATTGGCAAATTCATCTACCTGAAATACTTGCATGAGCGAGACATCCTTTCCGCTCGCAAACTCGCACGCTGGAACGTGGATCTCGCGCGCGTCTTTGGTCGCGGGGCCACGGTGCGTGAGACGCGGCGCCTCATCAAATATGTGGATTGTTGGCTCAATGGGAGCATTTTTCCTATCCCGTTTTCGGGGGAACTCGCACCCACGACGGAACACGTTCGTGAAGTTGCATCGGTGTTCCTGGGTGACGCGTATGTCGGAGCATCTGCCATTACGCGACAGCTTCATCTCGACTTTCAAGCGTACTGCTTTTCGTACATCCCCGTGGAGACACTCTCGGTCATTTACGAGCAGTTTCTTGGGTTGGAAGGTCGGCAAGGCCAGCGCGACATCGGCGCTTACTACACGCCGATTCCGCTGGTCAACTTCATGCTTGCAGAGATGGAGGAGCTGCATCCGCTTGGCGATTACACGCGAATCCTGGATCCGTCGTGTGGCTCGGGAGCGTTTTTGGTGCAGAGTTATCGTCGGCTGATCGAACGGGCGATTCGTCAGAAAGGCCGCACGCTTCGGCCCACGGAGCTGCGCGAATTGCTGGTCAAGCATATCTACGGTGTCGATCGCGATCATGATGCGTGCCAAATCGCCGCAATGAGTTTGGCGCTGACGATGCTCGATAACATTGATCCCCCGGACCTCGAAAGTTCGCCAACGTTCAAGCTCCCGACCCTCGTGGGCAAGAACTTGTTCCAGGATGATTTCTTCGATCCGGCATCGGCGTTTCGTCAATCGGTTGGGGCACAAAAATTCGATTGGATTGTCGGCAATCCGCCGTGGGTGGAGGTCAAAGACGTTGCAGCGGACGACGAGGCAACAAGCGAAGTGGCCCCGATGGACCGTCACGTTGCGAAGTGGATGCATACTCGACGCACGACGCATCCGGTGAATGGCAACCAGGTAGCGGAGGCGTTTGCGTGGGAGGCGGCTGAGCATTTGTCTGCGAAGGGTATTGCTGCGCTGCTGCTCCCCGCGATGACCTTTTTCAAACAAAGCAATGCGTTTCGCGCGAAATTTTTCGCTCAGGTCCATACGCATGCGATCGCGAACTTTGCGAATTTGCGGCGAGACTTGTTTGCTCGCGTCGAAGTGCCTGCGGCGGCGTTGTTCTACGGAGGAGCTGCGGCAGGACGGCCAGCCGATGTTTTCGTGTATTCGCCACTGCTGATCAACCAGGAAACGACGCGTCCGTACATGGATGGAGAGCAAACGAGGCGGCAGGAAACGTGGACGATCACGTTGAGCGGAAATGAAATGCGGCGCGTGTCGGGACGAGCGCTCGCATTGGGGGAGAGCCTGCCGCTCAAGATAGCGATGTGGGGTTCGCCGCGGGACGAGATGTTGTTGCGATCCATATCGAAGCGATGTCCGACGAAGTTGTCGGCGTATGCGGAAGGCAAGATGTCTGAAGGCGTGCAGCTCAAGACCTTTGAAGATTCCGCAATTACAAAATCTGTTCTCGATGCGCATGAATACCGTTCAGATCTCATCGGCAACAAGACACTCCACATGCGAATGCTCGATGATTTGGGTCGAGTCTACGCGTTTCCGCCGTCTGCTTTGCACACACTTGCGTCGAATGAGGTATATCTACGAAAACGAGGCGGAAAGGCCGGGCTGGCCGTAGCGCCCCCTCCCCATATCCTGATTGGGGGAGCTCGTAATTTCGCAATCTATAGCGATGAATTCGTTGTTCTTCCTTCGCGGCAGATAGGCATTGCGGGCGGTCCTGAAGAGCGAAGTCGGCTCATTGCGTTGTCGTTGTACTTGAATTCAGATTTCGCGCTCTATTACGAATTCTTCATGTCGCCCGGACAGGGGATTAAGGAAGGGCGTTCGACCCTGGAAACCCTTGGTGATTTGCCATTTCCGTTTGCCGACATCGACGAGAAACAGCTTCGCCCATGGGAGGAGTTGCATCGTGCCCTCATTCGGGCAACACCCATTCGATGGCCGAACGCAGATCAGGCACAGTTGTATGCCAAGAACAATGGCGACGAATTCTTGCAGAAAACCGTTGCCCTGCGATTAATGAACGTTTCCGAAAACACGCTAAACAAAATGGTCGGCGATATCCTCGGGCTCGATGAAACCGAACGTTGGCTCGTGGAGGATTTTGTCAGGGTTCGTCGGCACCTGTCGGATGGAAACGTCGCCAAAGTTGCCATAGAATCACCGACGACGAGTTCGAACGACACGCCGAGCGAGCTTGAACAATATGCCGAGGTCCTGCGACGAGAACTCGATGCGTTCATCGATGTGAACACGGGACTCTGCCACGAGGTGCGGGTAATTCACGATCATCGCTCGGCGATGGTGCAGGTGGATCTGCGTTCACGTAGTCAAGTGAAGCGTGCGGTGGAGGTTCTTGGGGCGGATGCAGCGGTCGCGCGAAAACTTGCCGATGTACGGGAGCGTATGGCGCGAGAAAAGCCGCAATGGGTTCATTTCGACCGGAATCTGTTCTTGTATGAAGGGTCCAAAGTCTTCATTCTGAAGCCGATGCAACGCGTGCATTGGCTGCGGAGTCAAGCGATGATGGATGCCGACGAGATCATTGCGGAGACGCTGGGCGCGGAAGATGCAGGATGACGATGACGTCACGCACCGCGGGGACGCCGCGAAGATCGTCGAATCGAGCGCCCTATCGGCATGCTTTCGTTCGCGACGTCCACCGCGTTTTATCGCTTGGGTATCGGCATCTTTGCAACACGGAAAAGGCTGTCGCACTTCAAGCAAAGCAAGAGCCGGCCATCACGGGGCTGTTGGTCAAAGCGATGAAGGAGGTGAGACACCAGGCGCATTGCCATTATTTTGATATCGACGACGACCCTCGATTGAACGATGGTGAGAAAGAGGGACGCGACAGGGAGCAAATCGATATTCAGGTAACGCGATTGGCAAGTCGACCCGAAGCGGAGTTGCGGTTTCACTTTGAAGCGAAGCGGTTATACCGGAGCGATAGCGTAAGCGAGTATATGGGGGACAAGGGACTCAAAGCTCTGTTGACCGAATATTACGCGAAAGGTGATGACCATGCGGGAATGCTTGGGTACGTGCAACAAGGCACGCCGCATGAATGGGCGGAGAAGATTCGAGAAAAGCTCGACACCGACCGGAATGGATATGGCCTGACGCCGAACGATGCTTGCTGGCTGAAACGTGATGATGAGAGCGCACTCGATGATTCTTATTCTTCGCATCATCCGAATTGCTCGCGCCCCATCACCGTTCATCATACCTTTTTGATGTGCCACGGGTGAATCTCGTGCCTCCCCGGTGGAAGCATGGCTGCTTTGCGATGGGAAAGCGTTGACGACGTATCTGGACCATACGAATCATCCGATCAAAGCGATAGCGGACGAGAAGCGGCCGGATCAGCACAAGAATCCGAAAGTGGTTCTGGGAAAGATTTTTGACCTTCACGGACGAGAATACCGCGACAGTGTGCATGCGCCCAAGCTGATCGGTCTGGTGAAGAACTTGGCGAAATTGCGCAAGTCGCAAAGCTTCGAACGGCTGTGCGATAAGCTGGCAGGAATAATGGCGTGATCAAGCTGGAGGTATTTCACGCGGTCAGCTTCTGGGGCGTCCGGCTGGACCGCTTTCAGATTCATTCTGCGCTTGATGGGTTATGTATCTCTCCCGCGGGCTGTGACGGGCTGCGGTGCCGGGCTTCGTCGCGAGCGAGCCATGCTTCGGCA
>CAZETM010000597.1:0-6156 GCA_964514885.1 uncultured Polyangium sp.
GGTCCTCGTGCGCACCCATGACTTCAGTGCCCGAATGCAATGGGCAACCCGCTTGGGAATCTCTTCCGGGCAATTGGAGTCGCTCGTATTCTCGGAAGCATCCGCGACGCAGGCGCAACGAGGCGCGAAGAGCGCCGACGCACATTGGGATTGGGTGCAAGGCCGCCTTGGCTTGACCGCCGACGAAATGGTCGCCTTCCGCGACGATTTCTTCGGCGGCGACCAGCTCGACAATGAATTATTGGATTTCCTCCAGAGGCAGAGAACGCGCGGGGTCAAACTCGTTCTGCTCAGCAACTACTTCGACGACGCCCGCTCGTTTTGGTCTCGAAAATATGACCTTTTCTCGCGCGTGGATGCGGCGGTCATCTCGTCCGAGGTGCGCGTCATGAAGCCTTCACCGGAGATCTATTTCCTCGTCCTGGAACAGCTCGGCATTTTGCCAAACGAGGCATTTTTTCTTGATGATGCCGAGCCAAACGTCGTCGCAGCGGCGCGACTGGGGATGCCCGCAATCACCTTTAAAAACACGGCCCAGGCCATTCGAAGCATCTCCGATGCGCTCATGGCTCAGGACGACACCAACACGCATCGTTGATGAGATCACGGCTCAGTGTCGGGGGGTGCAATCGTCGCCTCGCTCGCGTCGGCCTTGGTCGACGCGCGCGTCTTCAAACGCGAACCCATGTCCTGAATCGAGTTGACGACGAAGCCGGCACCTTGTTGGACTTCAAAACGGAATCCCTTGGCTACGACCCATTTCGCCACCGAACCGGGTTCATTGACCGCCAATAGGCGAGAGAGCGCGAACACGCCGAACAGGAAAGCGGCGACGAAGATAAAATCCAAGTCGCGGATGTGAATGGCCCGAGCCTCGAACAATGCGCCTTTCGCGTCGGACAACCAGCGCAGGTCGACGGTGAGGGTATGGCCCTTCATCATTTCCGAGCCCACGCCCGCCAGTAATGGACCCGCCGCGGCTGCGATTCCCGCGACCAACCCCGTGGATGCCAGGTATCCGGTCGAATTGCTTTTGGGTGCGAGCTTCAGGGCAATGTTCCCCGTCGCTAGCGCCACGCCCGCACTGGATAACCCCGTAAGGACGTGGATCAACGCTACCAATGGCAGGGTCATGGCATGAGGCTCCGGAGATGCCGTGCCCAACCAAAGCAACAATGTAAACACTTGAATGGGCCCGGCATCCATCAGCACGGATCGATTGCTGTAGCGATCGGCCAGCTTGCCCCAAACGCCCATCGTCAACGCATTCGTGACTTGGCTCAAAATGGAAAATCCCACAATCCATGTCATGCCTATTTTGAGGCGATCGAGCATGAACACCGTAAAGAACGGCGTAGCGAGGTTGGTCGCGAAGCTCCAACAGCCAAGAAAAACGAGCAGCGGTCGAAATTGAGCGTCACGAAATGGCCCCTTGATCATTTCCCTGAGACTGGACGACTCTGCCTCCGCCATACGCGGCTCGGGGGTCCTGGCGACAAAGCTGACGCCCAATAGGCCGAAGATACCGCCGAGGACCATATAAACCGAATAGATGGTGACTTCCCCAAACGTCGTTTTACCATGGTCGAGAATGTAACCACTCGCCAAACTGACCACTGCGCCCACAGCAATGGCCTTTGCTTCGCGGCTGGCCATGTAACGGCCTAGGATTTCTCGCGGAATGAAGTCCTGCATCCATGACGTCCAGGCGAGGCCAGACACCGTGCCAAACCCGAACAAGAGGGACAGGAGGAGGACCAACAGGGGTAGCTGCGCCGAACGCGGAGCGAGCCACGGCAGCAGTGCGATCGGGATCCATAGAAATCGCCCGATTGTGGAGGAAACGACCACGATTGCTCGGCGTTGGCGTACGCGTTCGATTTGCGCAGTCGCGGGTATTTGCAGAAGCTTTGTTAGCGGGTCGAGCGCCCAAATCAGCCCGATGGCGAAATTCGATGCGCCGAGCTGGAGCGCGAACCCAACCAGGATTGCGCCGCCAGTCAGGACGCTCATCGTTTGCGAACAGATCCCATCGTAGACCAACATGGCCAATCCACGATTTTGCTGCTCGCTGCTGATCTCGTCACTCGGCCCCAATCGTCGCCTAATCGCGCCCCAAAAAAGACGTTCTGATGTTTCGCGCTTCATGTCTGTCCCCTTGTGAAGTCCACACCGCGGATTTGTCGTTTCGGCGTACCAACATCAATTCGAGAATCTTGCCTTCCATTACGCGTCATATCCAACAGGGCGGAATAAGCGGCAGCAAGTCGACGGGCACCGTTGGACCACGCGTAAGACACAACGGAGCCACGTAGCTCCGTTCGGCAATAGTGCTGCTCGGCCATTGCACTCAGGCAACTCGCGAGCTGCTCCGAGCACCCCGGGTCGAACAACATGCCATTGCTTCCATGGCGCACATAGTCAGCCATGCCCCCCGTTCGCGCCGAAATGACCGGCGTTCCACAGGCGAGGGATTCGAGGGCCACCAATCCAAAGCTCTCGTAATAGGACGGGACGACCACGCAGTCTGCGGCGTTGTACCATTGCGGCAACTGCTCATGCTCGATTCGCCCCGGCAATGAGACATGACGGGCGACGCCCTTCTGTTCAGCGACGCGCTGAAGATCCTTCACGAGACGAACCGTGCTGTCGTTCTCGCCGGCAATGATCAGAAACTGATTATCGTTTACCCATTGTTGTGCAAATGCATCGAGCAGCAGTGGGAAGCCCTTGACCGCGACGAAGCGCCCGACGGCGAAGGCGAGGCGTCCCGATTGCGGAAGGTCCAACGCGGCGCGCGCGGACGAACGACGCTCGATGTGAAAATGCGCCAGATCGACACCTCCCGGCACGATGCTAATCCGATCCCGCGTAACACCGAACAGGGCGACGACGTCGGCTCGTTCTTGCTCGGTGGTCACTAGCACGCGATCCGACGACCGCGCAAGCAATGCCTCGGCTTCGAGTCGTTCGGGCGTTTCGCAATCGGCATCGGGCCACCGCTGCTTGATCGCTCCCAGCGTGTGGAATGTCGTCACGAGCGGCACGTTCCACAAGGATCGCAGCTTTATCCCAGCCAAACCAGATATCCAATAATGCGCGTGAATCAGGGCATAAGCGCGCGCTTCGTTTCGCTGGAAACGTTCGACGCCTTGAACAAACTTCATCAGGATTTCCAGATGCCGATTTTTGTCGAGCGGTATGGCGGGCCCGGCAGGTATACGCACCAAACGCACGGACGGAGAAATGCACGTCACGCGAGGTTCGTCCGGGTCGTCCAGCCGACTAAAGATGTCCACCTCCACGCCCATATTGGCCACATGGCGACAGATCTCTCGGAGATATACGCTCATTCCCCCATCGTTCTTCGAACCCAGCGGTCCGAGCGGTGAGCTATGAACGCTGAGCATTGCGACGCGCATGACCCCTCCCTTCATGATTGTGTCTCCGAGGCCAGGTCGATGCTGCAATGCTGCAAAGGCACGTCCACGGCTCCGAATTGATACTTGTACGACTCGTTTCCCTTCAAAAAATCGTAATAGCCAAATCCATGTTCCATGGCCCATTGGATCGTTTTCATTTTGATGACCAGCCCAGCGCTGAGCGATTGAAACCCCCGGTCGTAGCTCGCGCTGTACACGTAGAGCGTGTCCCCCACCGCAAACGCCATGTCGCTTGCAATGGATTTCCCATCGAGCCCGAGCACCGCGAGACGAAGAATGCCGGTCGCAGCAGTCTCACGGGCCAGCGTTCGAAAATAGGAATTCATCGTTGGGTTCATGAAGGCGGCCTTGTCGGCTCTGCTGTTCACGAATAGC
Organism: uncultured Polyangium sp.; assembly: GCA_964514885.1. Classification (GTDB taxonomy): domain Bacteria; phylum Myxococcota_A; class Polyangia; order Polyangiales; family Polyangiaceae; genus Polyangium. Next base: position 3,819 of record CAZETM010000597.1, read on the forward strand.
GTCAGGAAACAGTCGAGTGCACCCTCGACCTCGTCCGGTCGTTCCAACACGGTGAAAGAACCATCGCCGGAAGAGGCGAATCGACGTAATAATCGCTGCATTTCACGCCGTCGCTTATTGCTGAGCCGAGCGAGATAGGCCTCCCACGAGGCTGGGAGAGAGATTCGTGGGCTCACGCCCGCCGCCTCAAATTCGACATGATATCCTCGTTGCTTACAAGCTGGCACCAGGTTTGTCAGGACCCACGATTGCGGGTGAAGGGCGCCCAGGTCGAGCTTTCTGACACCCAATCGAGGCAAGTAGTCGAGGAGAAGTTGGCACACGCGTGATTCGTAGCCTGGAGCGACCATCACATCTTGATAATCAAAAATCTCCGCATCACCCAGGAACCAACAACGTGGGCCTTCCATCATGAGCGGCGCGATTCCAATGCAACGCTCGCCGCAGTAGCACCCCAGGAGCAATGGCTGGAAGGCGGGAACGAAGCTCGACCACCAAGAGCGGAGCCACTCGGGTACGTTGAATGGGACGATCCCACGAGCGGAGGTCGCGAACGTGGGCCAAACACGCGCCATGGACTGGAATGTCTCGTGGACGATGGAATATTGATTGTTTGCGCAGATCACGTGTGGTTCTCGAAGCTTTACCTCCCACCATCTATCAATGACGTTCGCAAGTCAATGACGTATCGTGCCAATCCAATGACCCGTCGTGCCAACTCAAGCTTTTTCTTGGAAGCGTTAAAAGGGACGAGTGACCTTTAGTACCTCGAAACATTCGCAGTAGGCACCGCGTTCGGTCATCACGCCGCGAAAGCGATTCAGGCTTCGCACGGCCTCGTCATACGGGACACTGGCAAGCTGCGAACGGTGTTCGCGCAGGGCATTCAGTTTCGTCTCGATTACGTCAGTGATGTCACTCACATACTGGAAACGCGTCATCGGCGTCCAGACTTCATAGCCTAAAATGGTCTCGATGTTCCAGGCTTTGCCACCCCATTCGGGAAAGCTATTTCCCTGAGCGCGTCCTATTGCTTCCATCACAATCTGATGAGTTTGCTGATGATCTTTATGCCCATCGGTGGAGTGGGGCAGATACAGCGCATTCGGCTTCTCGGTTCGGATCAACTGGATAAAGTGGTTGACCAGCTCCACGCTGTAACTCACGTTCCCATCAGGTTGGCGCAGGAACGTGGTTTGCTCCGCTCCCAACATGTGCGCCCCTTTGATTGCTTCGTCTTCACGGATCTTCGCCAGTTCGGGCGGCGAATAAACCGGGCTGCCATGTTCGCCGGACGTCACGTAGACGATATGAACCGCATCGCCGCGTTGCACATGCTGAAGGATGCTGCCACCGCAACCAATCGTGTCGTCGTCGGGGTGAGGAGAAATGATCAGCACGCGCATTGAGATCGCGTCCTTCTGGTTGAAGTCCAGGCCTTTCCATGTCGGATGTCGCCAAGTACCTTTGCGAATGTCTCAGGGAAGTGGACTGAATACGTTTTCACATTCACCAACTTGGTCGCGTGAGTGATTGTGGGCAAATCGCCTGGCGGGACATTTGGTTTCATGATGAGGTCCCTATGGCAATGACCTGGCGTGCCAACCGAGTGACGTCGCAGGCCAAAACGGGCGCCGCAACGATGGTAGTTCGCAGACAAACTGTGCAACACGTTTCATGCTGCAGCCGACCCGAATCAATGAATTTGGTGACTTACGAGAGTCTACGCGAGTGTTCTTGTACCCGTGGCGGTCCCGTGCAGCATGGCGTTGACAACCGACTCGTCTGGGAGTCGCGTCGGATTTGTCTGGTGACCCTGATGCCACACGCACCTCGCCACGGTCTGCACTTAGTCCAAACAAAGTGCCATTTTCGAACTTGGCGTGTCAAGCGCGTCTCGGGGAGATTCAGATTTGCGTGTCATTGCCCACGTTCTGGTGCCTCGTTGTCACCGTCTTTGAACGGGCCGTTCCTTCGATGCGCACTTCAACAATGCTGTGCCGCGTCGCGTTATTTGATTGAGATCGTCCCACACTTAGTGATGGTTTTCGCGCTGTCGCGTCGACGCCGAAGCGACCGTTTCGCCAGTCCTGGCCCGGCGTTGTGCGCGTCGCGAGGTGCGGAGCGCCAGGACTGGCCAGTTGCGTCAATCTTGACGCGGTAACCCACAAGAGCGCCCCGACGCTGGTCCAACGTTCGCCACCACGTCACCTGCGCCCTCCACCGTCCCGCAACCGCGACCCACCATCACGCCTCCGTCCCCGGGCTTCTCTGCTCGCTCCCCTGCGACAACATGTCACTCCGGTTGTCAGAAATGTCTTCGACCTCGGTCAACATG
>CAZETM010000598.1:0-6153 GCA_964514885.1 uncultured Polyangium sp.
TGCGGAACTCACGCGCCATGATGGCGGCGTGGCTGAGAATGCCGCCGGCGTCCGTGACGATGCCCCCGAGCATGGGCAAGACGACATTAAACGACGACGTGGTTGCAATGGTGACCAAAATGCTGCCCCGTCGGACTCGGAACAGTTCATTGGGGCCGTCGAGAACGACGGCGGCACCAACCACGACACCCGACGCGCCACCGTCGCCTTTCAAGATGTCTTCGGGTGCCGCGATTTCAACGGCTCGTCTTGCGGTCCAGATATTGGACAATGCAAACCGCATCGCTCGTTCGACACGCCGACTCGATTCGGGGAGCCATTCCACAGGCGGGGGTCCTTTGGTGGGTGGCCCAAGGATACTCGGACCATCGCTTGCCGCGACCATTCTGCGCCGCTGTTGGCGCCTTTCGAGTTCGGCGATGGAGGGTTTTTCGGGTTTGTCGAAGAGTAATGCCTCGAATTCGCCAAGGGGCGAAGCATCGAGGATCAAAGATACACTTGGCAATTGTCCCCGCCGCACCAAACGACGGCCCACGTCGAGGTAAATACGGCGCACAATGCCGAGGGCCCAGACGTCCGTGAAAAGCGATCGTTCATCGCGCAAGCGGTTCATTGCTTGCGTTTCGTGAAATAACGCGACGAATTCCGCTTGGCGCGATGCCGGGAGTTTGGCTGCGAATGCGTCGAGCGCCGTTGTGGTGTGGGGCTCGATCCGGCTGCTGACGGGCCCCGCGAGCAATTCTTGAATGCCCGAAATGAGAACTTCGGGCTGCTCCAGACCCGTCTTGCAATCGATGTCGTAACCCTCGAGAATGCGCGCCCCCGCTCCATAATCAATGACGAACTTGCGCATGGCCTCGCCCACCGTGCCGGTTCCATGCCAATGTAGCAGTCGATGAAGTTTGGCGGCTGCTGGCACGTGGAGGTCGAACAGGAGGACGCGAGCCGCATCATCGGCTTTGAAAGCAGCCGTCAGCCCTGCATGATCCTCACCCATTGCACCGAGCGAATGTTCGCCGCTGGCAAGCAGCGACAATACTTCGAACGGGTGGAACGGTAGGCCGGCCTCCGCAAGGGAATCGTGGGATTGCGCCAAAAAATCGCCTAACGGCACGAGCGCCGCGGGCGTCAGGTAAAAGCGCAGTCGCGACATCTCGACCAAATGCGCGTAACATTCTTTGAAATGAGCCATGATTTCGTCATCAGATAACGCGGCCGCCACGATGGCCTGGAGCGTCCGATTGCGTTTAATGGCTTGGGGCTTCAGCCGTTCGTCCCATTGCGCCAAATCGAGTTGCCAGAGCTTCGTTTCAGCGGCATGCCGCGCAGTGGCAAGACGTTCCTGAAGTTTTGGGTTCGATTCGAGGAGTTTTTGAAAAACTTCGAAGGGTGGGGGTCCGACGGCCTCGGGAGGTGCCCCGATCGCCCGCGATCGTTGATACCAAATTCCGTTTACTGTCGCCGTCTCGACGAAATCGAGCAAAACGCCGTAACGCTTGAAGCCAGTGCGAAAACCTTCCGCAAAGTTGGCCGGAAAATACGATGTAAAAAAGGGCGTGACCGAGCGCGGAAAATGGCCAGGATCCTGCTCCCATGGCCCTGGACCCGGCGGTTCCCAAACGAGGTCCAAAGTAAACTTCGAAGTAATTGGACGGACCTGCACGATTTGCACGATAGGGGCGCCGTCCACCATTTCCACGCAAAACTCGATGTCTTGCGGTGCACCATTACGACTTTCATGAATGGCTTTCGCTACGCGAGTGAGTTCGTCGAGTTCACCGCGGCCGAGACAATCGGTCGCCATTTCATCAACGGACAACGGGATCAGCCCCAGACCCTCGTTCACGAAGCCGTATTTGTTGGTTTGCTCCTGCCGCGTGGCGGAAACAATTTCCAGCGAGCGAGCATCGACGATAAAACGCGCCGGAACGAATTCGCCTTGCACAGCTCCGTGGCCTTGTCCCCAAACGGCCTCGACGACAAATTCCTTCAGGCTTCTATTCGCAGGGTTGCCCGTGAATACGATACCCGCCGTAATGGCCGGGATTTGGCGCTGCACAATGACGGCCATACGCAGCATTTCGATATCCGGCTGGAAGGCAAGAATATGCGGCTGGAAGGCACATGCAAAACATTGCTTCACGAAGTGCGCAACACGTTCCCCATTTGCCGGCACATTCAAGAAAGATTCGAATTGCCCCGCAAAAGAACGCGAGACGTCATCTTCGATCACCGCGGAGGAACGAACGGCGACGGTGGTTCCGAGCGGAAGGTCATCTAGAAACTCCTGAATGCTACGCACGATGCGTGTATCGAGCGGGTTCGACATGATCCTTTCACGAACCTTTACGATCTGTCGGTGAAGGCGCCGCCGCGCGTCCTCTTCGGACTGCGCAGCGGCAGGATCCCATTCGCTTTCGATGCTGGGAAGCGACGCTCGCTCGACCACTTCAAGCGATTGCTTCAGCGCTGATAGCTCCTCCTTGACATCGCGCATGTGTTCATCGAATGCCAGAGTCGTAATGCAAATGGCGCGCGCGACCGAAAAGCCGTCACGGGTCAAACGGGCGAGGGAACTAGCTTTTCCTCCCGACACGCTGACCCCAAGACACTCGTCCCCAAGCAGATCGATAACGAATTCGCTTTCGCGATTTCGCTGAACGAACGGCTCGCCGTCGGGGTGATCTGCAACCACGCGTGATTCGGTAAACTCAGGCGCCATTCCCATGGTAATTACCTACGCAGCTACGGACGCGAGTGAAGCGGAGCGCAAAATGCGGCTTTCCTGGCTCTGGGTATAACCAGCTTCGCCACTCGACTTGACGTAAGCCTGCCACGCCGGGTCCGCCTTCATCGCGTTGCGCTTGGTCTCGTACTCAGCGAGACTCTCGTAAGCCCAAAGGACGAGGGCCTGATTGAGCGGCCCCACCTCGGTAACCATGAAGGCAACCGGCTTTCCCAAGTATTTAGCCTGGATCGGATGGGCTTGCGTATCGTACATCTCGAGCCATGCGCTCTGTGTGCCCGGCATAAACGTGTAGATGCGAAGATCGTAAACCATTGTGTGTCCTCTTTTATTCGCTCGAACCGTTGTCATGCTCCGTCTTGCGGTTTGGCAAAATAAGGAGCACGAGCACAATCATATCTTGTCTCCGGATGGTCCATTCGAAAAACGACCGCCAACACCATTTCATCAGAAATGTATTCATGGGGACTGCTTTGGACTGCTTTAAGTTCGAGACTGGCTCTCCAAACCAGTTTTGTGGCTCGTCTGGGCATTCCATTTGCCATAATACTAGGCTCATTGGTTTGATGACCGGCTCGCGTCACAGTTGGGATTCGCGCGCCGGAGCAACAGAGAGAAGGAATCACGACATGAGTACGACAACGGCGAGAACGAGCGAGCGAATCTACGACGCGATTATCATGGGCGGAGGTCCGGCCGGAGCGCTGTCTGCACTGCGTTTGGCGAAAGCTGGTCGGTCGGTGCTTCTGCTGGAGAAGGCGCAATTTCCACGGTTTCACATTGGTGAATCCTTGGTCCCCTATTTCACGAAGACGCTCGAAAATTTGGGCCTGCTCGACGATGTCAAACGCGGGCCATATCTGCACAAACGGGCCATCGAGATCAACTTTGGCGGCCAGTTCCGACGCGCCACGTTTGCCCAACTGGCACCCGGACAAATTCCGCTCGCGTTTAACCTTGAACGAGCGTCGTTCGACAAGCTTTTGCTCGACGCCGCCCGTGCTGCGGGTGCCGTGGTGCTCGAAGAATGCGAGGTACGGCGCCTGCTTTTCGAGGGCGACCGATTGGTCGGGGTCACGTATCTTGCGCACGAAGGGGCTGACGAAGAGGCTGGCGAAGCTCGTGGGCGATTCATCATTGACGCCACAGGCCGAGCTGGGGTTATCGCGCACCACTTCCGTATGCGCAAGATGAACCCGCGGCTCGAAAACATGGCCATCTATCGCCATTATGTGGACCTCGTCGCGGCGAACAATCCCAGCGATCCGGCGGACTTGATTCTCGATTGCCAAGGTAGCGGCTGGTTGTGGGCAATCCCCGTCGATGGGGGCAAGGCCCTCAGTGTCGGCGTGGTTGTCCCCGCCAAAGCATTAAAAGATCGCACTGCACGGGAGGTCCATAACGAATACGTTTCCCGCGCCGCGCGTATCAACGCAAGGGTCGAAGGCGCCAGGCTGCTCAGTGACAACGTTCGCGTCGAATCCGACTTCTGTTACCACTCCGAACGACTCGCAGGCCCGGGGTTTTTTATCGTGGGCGACGCCGGCTGTTTCGTCGATCCGCTCTTTTCAGGCGGCCTTTTTCTCGGCGCTATGACGGGCATCAAGGCGGCCGATATGGTCGATGCGGTCCTTGGTGGCGCTGACGAAATCGACGCCCGTCGACGATTCGAGAACTTCTCGAAAACTGGCTACGACTCTTATTTCCGCCTCATTTATGCGTTTTACTTCGGCTGTGAAGGAAACGTAGCGCGTATGTTCGGCGCTTTCCCAGGAGGCTTCCATTTCGCACAGCAAACCCTTTGCGGCGACTTCTGGGGTTTGCCCGATCAACCGGTGTTGAAAACCTTGCGCGCCGAACCGTCGTATGCCACGTTCGAAGAGCCCTTCGAATACGTCTACGAATGCCCGCTCTATCCAGGCATTGCTTATTCAGGCACGAACCTTCCGCCGCCCGATCCGTTTGCCCATTGACGGTTCCGTGCCCAACCCCCAAATACCATGCAATCTGCATTTTCGATCTCGACAGAAGCTGTGCTCACGCACCTGCTGCTACAGTTCGCGTTGATTTGTGCAGCCGCTCGTCTCGTTGGGCGGTTGTTCGTCAAGCTGGGTCAATCCCAAAGCATCGGTGAGATTTTTGCCGGCGTCATGCTCGGGCCAAGCCTTGCCGGACTTCTCCTTCCAGGTGCATTCGATTGGATTTTCCCCTCTCGAGGCCCGACACTGCTGCCCTACTTCAGCCATATCGGCCTTGTCCTCGCGCTCTTCCTCATCGGAATGGAGTTCGACTTCCGTGAAGTCCCGAGGCATTTCACCAAAGTCGCGGGCGTGGCGATTGCCACGCTCATCGTGCCCCTCATTGCCGGGCTGCTCATCGCCTACCCATTGTGGAACATCGCGCCGGGCCGCTCCTTTCCACCTTTCGCGCTGTTTCTCGGACTCACCTTCGCGATTACCGCCATTCCCATCATGGGCCGCATTCTGGTCGAACAAGAGCTTGTTTCCAGCCGCGTTGGCGTTCTCGGGATCACCACGGGCGCGGTCAAAGACTTGCTCATGTGGTTCCTGCTCGCGGTCGTCATTGGAATCGCTAAACCTCCGCTCGACGTCTGGCTCGTCGTTCGAATGGTTGTACTCACCGCGCTGCTGGCCACTTTCATGCTTACGGTCGGCCGCAAAACGCTCGCGTGGGCTGACGAGCGTTGGGGAAACCTACATGGAAAGCCGCATCCATCGTTTATCGCATCCTTGCTCATCAGCCTTTTCCTGCTTGCAGCAGCCACGAGCGCCATTGGCATTTTCGCCATCTTCGGCGCTTTTATTGCGGGCGTCGTCCTCTCCTCACGCCGTCGCCTCGCTGCCACTGTGTCCAGCCGCCTTCACGACCTCACGGTGCTCTGCTTCTTACCCATCTTCTTCACCTATACCGGTCTGCGTTGCGACATCAGTTCCCTAACGCCATCCCTGCTCGGGTGGATGCTCATCGTCACAATCATCGGAACGCTGGCATCGGGAGCCGTGGGTATGGGGGTCGCTCGTTTGGGTGGTTTGCAGAATCGCGAATCAGTCGCAATGGGAGCGCTCATCAACACCCCCGGTCTCATGGTCCTCATCGTGCTCAACATCGGCCTCGACCTCGAAGTCATTCCGAAACACCTCTTTGCCGTACTCGTAGGCAGTGCGCTTTTACGCAATCTAATGGTCACGCCCATCCTGCGCTGGGCAAAACAACGTGGCCTTCCAAGACTCGACGAAACAAGTGTGGAGGTTGTCGCCGAACCCACTGGATGAATTCGTTAGGGTTCGCAGGGCGTATTGTGCGAGAATGTCGGCATGCTGAGAGAGAGGCCATTCATCATCGCGTCCATCACGCAAGGTCTACTTTTGGGCGCGCTGCGTGCTGAG
>CAZETM010000599.1:0-6148 GCA_964514885.1 uncultured Polyangium sp.
AACGGCTCGGGAACGAGGTTCGCATGGTTGCGTCACCGAAAAGCTCGACCATCCGCGCTGAAACATGCGTTGCGACAGTTGCGCAGCAGGTGATCTTGGTCGCGAACTGCTCAATACGGCGGCGAGCTGCGTGGGAAGGCGTCATGAAAGCTCCAAGAATGGTTTCGAAACGATATTGCTGCCAATGAATCGCCAAGTTTGACGCCGCAGACGTTTTGCGCTACGACCGCGGTCATGTTTTTCGGTGGCTCTTCGCGCGTTTCCCTGTTTGCTTTGTCGACCCTGCCTCTGCTCGTTGCTTGTGGGCCGCCGACGATCACCTATGTGAACGTACCCACGACAGCGGTTGCTACACCGGCAGGCATGCCTTTAGGTAGCAATGCGGTGATGCCTCCAGAGCAGCGGGAAAAGCTTGCCGTGCTTCCGCTCGAGGACGAGCGGCTGTTTCGCAGCGAGCGGTCATTGTTGCGATTCGAATTGACTGGGCATATAGCGCGCATTTTGCCAGATCGAGTCATCGTGCCTCTATCCGAGGTCGACGCCAAAATTCGACCTGTTTCCGATACGACAGGGCATTTGTGTGCTTTCGAGGGCGAGCCCATTGAACAGCGAGCCCGATACAAAGGCTGGCAAACGACGCGGATCATGCACGTCGCGGGGCTCCGGTCCGGTCCCGGCGAAGCATTGTGGGTGGAAATCCTCGACGGCATTCACACTGTCACGACCTTGGAAGCTCCGTGGAATGCGCACGCTGGACGCGTCGAAGCTTATCGTGCTGCATTCGCTTCATTCGTGCGCAAAGACGTTGGCGGCCTACTTGGTGGCCTTGGAGGGCGCGGCAGTTACGAGGACGCATTGCGACAGGGCTCCGTCACGATCTGCGAAACGAAACAATTTGGGTATTGCGATAAATCATCGGTTGATTGGCAGGATGGTATTGCCGCGGTTGCCGCGTGTTTTGCGGGAGACGATGAAGTGACGCGGGACATACTCGTGCAGGGTGACGTCGGCCCGTATTGCGAAATGGAGAACCTCGACTTTCCCAATGGGAAGGAAGCTGCACGCGAGGCTTGCTTATGCAAAGCGCTCGGCACGTCCACGGCCATGAGCAAACGCCCGGGACGACGAACGATTCGCGTGCATTACGAATCGCCCGACATCGTTGGGAAAACTCGTCCCGAGCTGCGTGTGATCGAATCGAGCACGAACATGCATGCCGAAGACGATTGGCATTCGATGGAGGTGATGATCGACGGCAAAAAGCAATATCGCTCGATCATGCGCCTTGCCGTGGACAACCTGGATGCCGTTGCCGCTCCGCTGGCCCGCTGTGCCGTTGCTCCGGGCAATTTGGTGGTGGCGGACGTGGAACTTCGCGAAGATGGTTTTGTCAGCGCGGGGAAGGTGATTTCCCAAGGTTTGGACAAACAAACGACGGCGTGCATCGAGCACGCGCTCGGACGAGGCGTTTTCAATTGCACGAATGATGGGAAGTCGGCGCGAGTGCGGGTGGGAATGGAATGGCGACTGTTGATCAACGCACGGTAAGCAATGACGGGGGCGCGGCTGGCAATTCGCCACCGCTCGTATCAATCAGCGTGGCCTGCTGTTTCGGGTCGGCAGTGTCCGTGGCAACGGGGGGAGCTGCATTGGCAGGGCGGCGGAACCCTTGGAGCACATACCGTCCCTGACCGGCAGCGACCGAAACCCACACGGCGTGCAGGCCGCTGGTTTTCGGACAAATGGCGCGTTTCGGAGCAAGCACTTTGACGCGGTCGACATCGAGGTCGACGGCGATTTCGTTGAGCTCCGGATCGAGCACTTTGGCGACGATGTTTTCAATGGCGCCGTCACCGATTGCCAGAAAGCGATAACACTCCTTGTCGCTCAACAGCACGCGGTAAAGCTCGGGTTTGTCCTCTTTGCGCTGGTATCCTTGAATGACGGGCGTCATCGGGAGCATACCCGTCGGCGCGCCGCACATGGTACTGAGTTCGGTGAGGATTTCACTCGGAGCGCCTTTCATTTTCGCGCCCACGTAACACGTTGCATCTTCCTTCGTGCGTTTGGGGAAGGCAACTCCAACGCTTTCGGTCGCCACGGGGGCTTTTGATTTGGCCGCACACGTAGAGACTTTCATCTCCGTGAGCGCACTTTCCGCAGCGCCTTTGGGCGGGGCTTTTTCTTTGAGGTGCATCCAGCAAGCGCACGCGTCGCCATATTTTTCTTGGGCGACGCAACGGTCGACGGACGCCAGGGGCTTCTTCGCCGCGGGGGCAGCCGTATCTTGCGCAATGCTCGTTTGCACGGTGCTCAAAGAACCGACGAGAAGAGCGGAGGCGAGTAGCCAGGGCTTCAGGTGATTAGAAAACATTACGAAAGTCTCCTATGCATCCCAAGGGATCGTTCTTCTCGTTTATTTCGGGGGGGCGGCTTGTCCGCCGGCCGGTGCAGACGTGACGGTACGGCTGACGGGCGCGAGGGTTACGTCTCGAATACGCCACGCAAATTGTTCTTTGTCCGCATCGACGCGGATGACGGGGCAACCGGCAGCATCGACGCCGGGCAATTTGACGACGCGGGCGACTTTGCCGACGAATGGCTCCATTGTGTCACCCCAGTTCGTATTGCCATCGACTGGGCGGTGTTTGCCGAGCTTCACCATGGTGCCCACGCGAATACGACCGTAGCTCGGGGACGAGCCGGTTTGTCCGCACCATTGTGGAATGAGCGACGTGTCTTCGGTGCTGCCGCCGTCTTTGATGATTTCGTCCATGCCCACCCAATAGGCGTATTGGGTTTTTCCTTGCGGTACGCCGGTCTCGGCACCGGGATAGGAGGGCGTCAGGCCCACGAAGCTATCCCAAATGACGAATGCCAATGTGTCGTCGCTGGCCCAATAAGTACCTTTGGTGCCCTTTTTGACACGCATCTTGTTGGTGGTGTCTTGTTGGTCGAAAACGGAGATGACGCGTTCGCCCGGTTTGAATGGGCTGACCGGCGCTTCTTCGCATCCGCCGTCGGATGCGCGGCGATAGCCATCGGGGCATTGCGCGTCCGAAACGCAATGGCCGTCTTCTTGGTGGAAGAAGCGGAAGCATTGCAGAGCAAAACGCCGGAGGCAAAGGCCCGAGGTGCTATCCCAGGTTTCGCCGGTGTCTTCGCTGCACAGGGACTTGCATTGGCTCCCATCCCAAGAGGCTCCCGCGGCGCACGTTGGCTTCTTGGCTGTCTCCGTGGACTTGGCGCGGGCATATTCCAGCTCAGCGGCGGGGATGTTCTTCTCCGCTTCGTATTCGGCGACGAAGTATTTCCAGCAGGACGCGGCATCGCCATACGCTTCCTGTTCGCGGCATTCCTCGAAGGATTGCGTCGACGTGGGGCCTTTCGGCACCGCCGGTGGAGGCGGTGGCGGGCTGCCACAAGCGGCGAGGGCGGAGAGGGCAATCAATGGGATTGCCATCGATAATGTTTGCTTTTTACCGTAGTCCACTGTCATTTCCTCGTTGCGTCTCGGGCTGATATCGCACAACGGAAACCGATGTTCATCGACTTGAAATCGTTCTTTTTGGTTGATCGACTGCTCATGGTGACGTTTTCGGTACGCTCGGTTTGGCATCCGCCACCGCGCACGACATATTCACCGCATTCGCCACCGCCTGACTTGCAAAGCGATGTCGACGTCCACTCGGCAACGTTACCATGAAGATCTTGCACGCCCGACGCCGTTGCGCCGGTGGGGAACGATCCCACGGGGGCCGTGCCCTCGAAGCCGTCTTCTCCGTCGAATGCGGCCCACTTGATGCCCAGTTTGCTGGCGAAGTCAGCGCATTTCTTGTCGCAAAGATTGGCGTGTTGAACCGTTGGTGAATTCGGTCCCCACGGAAACGTTCTTCCTTCGGTTCCGCGGGCGGCGTATTCCCATTCCGCTTCGGTGGGTAGGCGTTTTTCTACGAACTTGCAATATTGGTCGGCCTGAACCCAAGTAATGCAATTGATCGGGTGATTATCGCGGTTTGTCTGCCCGCCATTGCACAGCTTGCTCCACTCGTGCTGCGTGGTTGCCGATGCACCGGCCCATTCGATGGTGGACGCTGCTTTCGTGCATGTACCTCCATCAACGCATTTCCGATACGCATCGACGGTCACTTCCGTCGAATCGATGTAGAATGCCGCCAAAGTTTCTTTGCGGCCGGGATCTTCTGCAATCGCAAATGGCGCGCTGGTCAATTCCACCATGCCGGGTAGCATACGTGCGGTCGCAGGCATCATTCCCGTCGCAGCAGGTTTGACGCCGTCAGCGGACGCTTTCGTTGCTTCACTGCCAATCGTGAGCACCGGGGGCTCTTTCTCAGGCTCTTCCCTTTTGCCCATGGCCGAGACGGCCACGCCGATTACGGCAATCGCCGCGATGGCTGCACCGATGCCCACGAACATTTTATTGGACGATTGCGCTGCAGGTTTAAGTGGAGCGGCGGGCATCGAAGCCACGGGATCGTTGCGCATGATGGCCGTCGACACGCCTGGTGTGGTCGCTGGAGCCGTTCTCATTCCGGAGGAACTGGCCACGTCCATTTCGGTTTTTTGCCCCGGGCTTTGCATCAAAGGAGCGCCAACGGTGGTGCTCGATCCTTTGGGGGCGGGAGTTGCTTGGGCGTGCGAGCCTCCAAGCAGGTTGGCCAAAGCTTTTCCGGCTTCTGCGGCGTCCGCAAATCGCGCATTCGCGTCGCGCACGACGCAGCGGAAAAACCAATCGTCGAATCCTGCTGGCAAAGCGTCTGGCCGCCCGTATTCGGCTGCGCGCAAGGAGGCAGCCGGAATGGGACCGCCCGAGATCTCCATGAAAACCTGGCCGGTGCCCGCATTTTCGTCGTGCGCCGCTTTCCAATAATGCTTGCCGACGAACAGAAAAAACGCAACCAACCCCATCGCCCACACGTCCGTGCGATTGCTGATGGTTGCATTTCGCATCATCTGCTCCGGCGCCATGTACAACGGCGAGCCGGCTTGAATCGTATTGTTGTGGTTTTCGGACACGATCTTGGCAATGCCGAAATCGAGCACTTTGACGATGAACGGAACGCCCACGAGACGCGATTTGGCGAGAAAGACGTTTTCCGGTTTGATGTCCCGATGAACGATGCCCGCATTTTGCGCGGCAACCATCGCCGCACAGAATTGCGACCAAATGATCGAAATGGTTTCCTTCGCCAGCGGCGTATTCAGTTGAACGTAGTCGCTCAGCGCCCAGCCGTCGAGCAACTCCATTGCAATGAAAGGCAATCCCAGTCGCGAATCGATGCCCGCGTGGATGATTTGCACGACGTGATCGCTGTCGATGCTGGCGCTGATCTTCGCTTCACGCTCGAACCGTTCGCGCAGCTCCGGGTTGGCCGTCAAGCCGATGTTCATCAGCTTGACGGCGCGTAGCGTGTTTACGCTGCGTTGCCGAGCGACGAAAACCGATCCCATGCCGCCCGATGCCAGGGGCCGGACGATCTCGAAGTCGTCTCCGATGACCGTTCCAGCAGCAATTCCCATCTCCGTCACGATGCTGCGCTCCGATTCTGCTCGCGGATCATATGCTTGCCGACGATGGTACAACGTGAAGAAACAACGAATCAAGCACCTCGGACAAAGCTCCGTCGCGTCAGTCGCTTGACGATGCGTGTCGACGGCAATTCGCGGTCATTTTTAGGTTCCCGCTGATCGTGACGGGTCGCAAAATTTTCGCGGCACCTGCCGTCGGTGCAGTTTTTGGCGCCCCGACGAAAGTTGTTGACGTCCGTCTCGAGCTGTGATCTCGCGCTTGCTCTACTCGATCGTTTCGTACGTGGCACCCGACATGGTTTGCCGCTATGCTCGCGCGCCAATCCCATGGATACACCTCAACAGCAGCCTCCTGCAGACGACTCGACGCCTGAGCTTCGTGTGTCGGGCAAAGCGTTGGTCATCGTGTTCGTGTCAATTTCCCTGATCCTCGCGGGCATTGGGACGTCGATGCGTCTCAATGTGCGCCCGAAGTTTCAGGCCGCAGTTGCCTCGTCTTCTGCAAAAGCTGCCGAACTCGACGCTGCGCGCGCGAAAGCGGCAGCATCGTCATCGTCATCGTCATCGTCATCGTCATCGTCATCGTCATCGTCATCGT
>CAZETM010000600.1:0-6142 GCA_964514885.1 uncultured Polyangium sp.
GAGCAGTCCAGGGTGGATGCCAGGCATAAGGAAGGCCACTTTTCCGCGTAGGGGGGTAGCGACGTAGGATCGCCAAAACACTGACGCTTTCGAGGGCAATGGCCAAAACCCACGCCTCACCGATCACCGCCCTCGAGGCCTCCCTTGCCGGCGGTACCGCTCGGTTGGCAGAACTCGCATGCAGCGCGGAGCCGTACGGGCTGCTCACCGCGGCGTTGGTCGACCCCGAGGTTGCCCGCGGCGAAGTGGATCTTCGTCCGGGCCTTGCTCGCGAGCCGTCGCCGATGGTCTTGTCGAAAGGTTGAAACATGTTTCGCAACGTGTTACATGCTGTTACATGCTCCGTTTTGATCCTCCGGAAAACGCGATCTATGCGGAAAAATGGCCCGGTGACGGTTGGGTGAGTGTCGGCTGGCAACTGCTCGACACGTGGCGCGGGGGGCGCGGGTATCGCGAGATCGCGCGAGATCTTGGCTGTTCTGCTGGCGTTCTCACGACGTGGAAACAAGGGCGCGTCCCTGTCAAGACGTACCTAGAAAAACTCGAAACGATGGCAGATATAGCGCCAAATGCCTGGCAATTCTGGGTTTGTCTCGACCCAACGAAGGCCGCGGCATCATCCGAGCGGCCGAAATCCGATCCACCGCCATCGGGATCGCGTTCTTTCGCAGTAGAGGGCGGCAAGATCGGGGCGACCATCGATGAGCTACGCGTAGGAGTCGCACGCCTGAACGACCTGCTAGGACGCGGCAAACTTTCGCCGGGTCAGGTTGCACAGTTGGAAGGGAAAAGAATCAGCGCGTTGACCGCGATCGCAAGGCTCGAAGAGCGCGCAAGCCTGGAAGAACACCCGGATTTTGACGGATTTCTTGATCTCGTTCTGTCCGCGTTCGAGCAAACGATTCGCGAGCATTACGGCCTGGATCCAACGGGTGCGCGCACTGCATTTGCCGGCTACGTGGAACGCATCGAAGCGGAACGTACCAGGAAAAACGCCGCGTAAAGGTGAAATCATGCTTCGTTTCGATCCTCCTGAGAACGCAACGCACGCGGAAAAACAACCGTCAGAAGGCTGGATCTCGTGTGGTTGGCAGATGTTCGACGCATGGCGGGGCGATCGGGGTTATCGCGAGATCGCCCGAGATCTAGGCTGTAGCGCGGGAAATCTGACCCTTTTTAAGCAGGGGCGAGTGCCGGCTAAATCGTACCTGGAAAAACTCGAAAGTCTCGCCGATATCCCTCCGATCGCGTGGCAATGGTGGATCTGCCTTGATCCAAGCAAAGCCGCGGCATCTTCGGACAATCCACCGCCATCTGATCCACCGCCATCTGTCGCGGTAGACGCTGGGATCAAGCTGGGCTCGACACTGGACGAACTACGCGCGAGCGTCGCACGACTGACCGCCATTTTGGCCAAGGGCAAGCTTTCGCCGGCTCAGGTAGCCACCCTTGAAGGCAAGCGGATCTCGGCTCTAATCGCCATTTCCAAGCAAGAGCAAGCGGGAAAGCTCGAAGATCATCCCGAGTTTGCCCCTTTTCTCGCCGACATTCGCGCTGCTATCAGGGAAGTCTTCGGCCCACAGCCAGACCAGTTGAAAGCACTTGCTGCAATCATGAGGCGCAAGGGTGCCGAACAAGACGCACGCAAGCGCGCGGCGTAAACGTTCGCGCCTGCTCCGAACGTCTCGCCAAACGCCTCATGCACGCATAGCCGTGTGCCAAACTACAGGAACGCACACGACAGACCGC
The DNA here is from genome assembly GCA_964514885.1 of uncultured Polyangium sp. GTDB lineage: Bacteria > Myxococcota_A > Polyangia > Polyangiales > Polyangiaceae > Polyangium. The sequence continues at coordinate 1,750 of CAZETM010000600.1, forward strand.
AAAGCGTAACCACGCACACTTGACGCTAGCAGCGTCGCAAGGTGCTCTAGGCTACGTCGCGGCGTCTCGCCTGCATGGTTGAGTGCATCGGGTGAGTGTGCGCATGCGTACCGCGTCAAGGTGGCGCTCCGCTCGTGTCGCGTTGCGTTGACAGTGCGTCATACGTGACCGCGTGCTCATGACGGAACGCGTCAAGTCGCGTCAAGACGATCGTATCTGTCGGACTGAATCTGTCATTTCGATCGTTTGGCATGGTTGCACATAGCGCAACGCCGCGATCAATAGGCAATTCGTGCGACGCGTAAAATGTATTTGGCACATATTGCGTAATGAAAAAACGCCCATCGCACGCAAAAAAGCGATTGCAAGGCGTGGACGTTCGTCCCATCGTTACGTTTCAGCGTCGCACGTTGCGGCGCGATAACCCGGCGTCGAAGAGGCGCGGACGGGACTGGTATGGTTTTACCTAAAAAACCCGACGAGTTTGCGGCATTCGTTTGGGCCTATGATGCCTGCGTGCGCGATCGTTTGCGGCTTCAGGGCGTTCGTGATGTGGACGTTGACGATATGGCTCAAGAGGTTTTTCTCGTCGCCTATCGCTACCCCGACGAATTGGAAAAGACACCGGGAAGGGTCCGATCGTGGATCGCATCTGTGGTTTTCCGCGTGGCAAGCAATTCGCGTCGAAATCATTGGAATATCCACGTGGAATGCGTCGATCATTCCACACTCGACACGATAACAGGCGCAACGGGTGGCGAGATTGAAACGAGCGCCATGGCGCTGGAATGGCTCGCGAGCTTGACGCCATTACAGCGACATATTGCGGCGCTCCAAATACAAGGGTTTTCATGCGACGAGATAGCGCGCGAAACTGGGGTCTCTCGGTCGTGGGGATTCAATCTATGGCAGAGGTCACTAGCGGAGTTTTTCAAGGAAGGCGAGCGATGAAAAAAAAGGTAATGGTTTCTCACGTAAACCGAAAGGGCGTCATGGTCGGAACGTTGGTTAGTGTTCCGATCGTCATGAATGGCGAGCTACTTCTATGCGTGTTTTTCAGTGGCGAGAGGCCCCTTGCGTCCGTGGGTGTATTCGACGCCAAACCTCGCGAGTCGGGGCCATACTGGATTTTTGAGAGCTACACTCGTCGCACGGTACCGGCGGAAACCTTACGCGACGCACACGAACAAGCGCTTGACGCGCTAGCAGACCTCGACACTGAGCCGGCAACGGAGCGTATGACGTCCTTTGCGTTCGCTTCTGACGTCGCAACGGTTCACTGAGCATCGAAGTGGGGGGCTAGGACGGGCGCATCAACGGCATGGTGCGCTCGTCCTGCATTTGGGGGGCTGAGTCTAGGCCGAACGCTTGCGGGGACGTTTGGCGCTAGACGCGGGCGCATCGGAAGCAATGCCAAGCAACGCTCCGAGGTCAAGCCAAGCTCGCCTTACGGCGTCCAGATCGTCACGGTCAAGAGCCGCTCGGATGGCAAGGAACGCAACGCCTAGATCGTCTGTCGGAACCTGTCGGGAATCTGTCGGATGACCAGATATCGCGGGGTTACGCATCGTTGACGGGACGATCGCACCGTCCGTCATAGGGCTTTTTTCAGCCGATAACGGCTCATTTGGGCCCTCGTCATGTGTGGAGGTCTGAAGGTGCTCCAGCCATTTGCCATTGATTGAACAGCGCCCAAGAAAATTCCTCGAGCGACGACCGATCACACACCGCTACCACATCTTCAAGGCCCACGTACGCGGCTTCCGGCGTCGATATCGCCAACATCATGATCAACGCTTCCACGGCCGGCTTGGGCAGCGACTTCTCGCGCCCCTTCAACAAGGGCCGCGGCAATTTCTCCACGTCGCACCACGGCCCGATCTTGGGCAGCTTCGACGGATACCGATCCCGCGGATCCGCTTCCAATGCCGTCTTCAACGCCGCGTCTACTTCTTTCCCATAACCTTCGGCCGCCTCGCGCACGACTTCTCCGTGTCCACGCGCCACGAGCAACCGCAATGCCATGTCCGCTTGAGCCCGCGCCTGCGTGTGATTTCCAACCGCTATCGGGATCAATCCCACCGCTGCTGCCTTGGGGAAATTCAACATCCACCGTTCCGCATACTTTCGCGCGCCTTTCAGCGTACGAGCGTACGCGTAAAACCCAGCCAACTTCGGCGATTCGACAATATGTTTGAGCGACGCGGCGAACATCGTCGAATTCCCAGTCACGATTCGCGGATATCCCGCAATGGCCTCTTCGCCCATCACCACCAGCGGAGTCAGCACGTTATGGCCATCTCCCCACGCATCCGCCGGCCACTCCTTGAATGCTTTCTTTACGTCCGCCGGCTCCAAATGCACCAGCGAGCGCGACACCCACTTGCCATAATAGCGCTCTCCAATGTTTCGCGAAGCGTCTTCGTACGTCGTCCGAGACTCCTTGGCCTCCGCATATTCGCTGCGCGCCAGAGCCAATATCCCGTCCGGATCCTCGTGAATCTTTTCTGCATACGCCGCCACCGCGACATTCGCTACGACCGGCAACGCCGCAGCATTCTTGCCCGAAAGCCACGGCGGATTCGCCAATACCCGCGGCAATTCGTCCGCCGATGCGTCCGGTTTCACGACCATCTTTTCCCGCAGCTTCGTAATCGCCGAACGCGCAGCGGGACGCATATCAATCTTGTCCACCAGCCCCGGAAACGCACGATCGATATCGAGAAACAACACTCCAGCTCGATCCCCAATCGCACCCGCACCCGCAATCGAATCGGCCAACGCCGCCACCGACAACAATGGATTTTTGACAATCCATTCCGCGGCATACAGCGCCCCCTCTTTCTTCGCCGTCAATTGTGAAACCATCAGCGCGCCCGTCTCGGTACTGCGCACCAAGGACGCCGCTTCCAGCGCCGCCACGATACCCGCCGCCCAATCCACCGAATCGCAATGAATCCGCAGCATCGGCAGCACATCCGCGCCCACCAATTCGAGCTGCTTCCACACGTATTGGTGCAAGCTTCCGCCGCTAAACGCGCGATTGGCGCTTTTCTTCGCGAGCTTGGTCAACATCGACCGGCTATACGCAAAACTCAGGTTCGGCGCAATTCCGTCTTTGTCATAGCTGGGACGCACATACCCTTCCACATTCCCATCGCACGAAAGCCATTGCTCGCCCAAATCGTCAGCCAATTTCGTGTGCGACGGGATTACTTCCAGCGTCCGCAATCGTTGGAAATACGACCACATCGGCCAACGCATCTCCGCAATCTGAATCAGCTCGGCATACTGCGCTTCCGAAAGGTTTTGCGCAATCAGCGCCAGCTCCTGCGGCATCCATCCACCATAACTGAATGGACCAATGCTCTCCGGCACATGATGAAACTTGCACGACGGCGGATCCGAATACCGTTCCATATACACCCGCGTCGCGGCCAGAACCGTATCGAATATCCACCCCACGCCATACTTCGCCACCGACGCCTCGGTAAACGCCCGAATCGCCGGGTAAAACTCGGGCTGGTACGATACCGACGCCAATTCTGCGACCATTGCCGCCGCCATCGGAGAAAGCGGCCCCGGGCCTTTCCCTTCCAACCATGCGTGCGCTTCCGTCGCTGCGGGCACGAATTCCGCCGCTATGTCGAATTTATCGAAAGCCACGATTGGACGCCACGTCGACCATAACTTCTGAATATGCTCCCAAGCATCAGCAGCACGTTGCGCCTCATTCGGCCTTCGCCTCCCGTGCCTGTGCGTCGACACGTCCTTGTCGTCCCCGAACCGGCTCCAATCTATCTCTACCGGCCCGGACCCTGCAATGGCGACAGGCTCCACCTTCGCTACAGACACCGTGGATTCGATCGTTTCGACTTTGGCTTCGGCGTGCGGTGTTGCCGTGGTTGCAGCCGGATCGTCGCTCGTCTTGTCGGCTTTTGCTTTCGCCGCGCGAGGCTTCGGAGCCGGCGCATCCGCAGCCGGTGCGCCCACTTCGGCATACCCCTTTTTCGTCTTCTCCGTAACGAGCTTGTCGCGCTCTGCCAATGCTTTCGCGTCGCTCGGAAAGTCCTTCACCTGGCTTTGACCAGCCGTGCCGATCTTTCCCCACTGAATGGTCAGCTTCGACCCTTCACGCTCGATTTGCCAAAATTTACTGGAAGACCCATCAACAAGCTCGAACCTGCGCATGGCCAGGGACGTTATCACCAAGCTGCGGCGGTAGGGAAGTCTTTTTTCTCAACCTCACATACGCGTTAACTCCGCGGCATCGCCGCCACCTAGAGACGGGACGCAGGGCGCATTCCCCCTCTCCACGGAGCATTGCGCAGCAATGCGTAGTTGGAGAGGGGGCCAGGGGGTGAGGAGCGCATGCGAGCCGATTTCAATGCTA
>CAZETM010000601.1:0-6137 GCA_964514885.1 uncultured Polyangium sp.
GGGGGTGACCTCGCTGGTGCCGTTGAGATTCGTCCGGGTGGTGCTGGCAGTAATCAGCAAGGCCCCACCCAGCCCACGACGGAAGTCGAAGGCGAAGAGGCTCTATTTCGGTTCGCACTTGCTGGTATGCAGCCCAAACTCTCGATGTCCATGGCCGACGATCGTCTCGTGCTACGCGCCAATGGCCCCCAGGGGCAGTGGATCGTTAAATTGCCGAGTCGCCAATACCCAGAATTACCCGATGTAGAGCACGCCACGATGACGTGGGCTCAATGTGCCGGGTTTGATGTGCCAACGCACTTCACGGTAAATACGGATTCACTTGTTGGGGTTCCAGATGCTTGGCGGGATGAATTACCCAAAGCATTCGCAATTCGACGCTTCGACCGTCGCGACGACAACTCAAAGATCCATCAGGAGGATCTCTGCCAAGCACTCGAGTTCGCGCCTGCACACAAACATGGTGATTCGGGAGCGCATCGGATGAGTCTAGACGGCGCTTTGCGGTTCGTCGCAGATGTTGCTGGACAAGAATGTGCTCGCGAAATGTCCCGTAGAATCGGCTTCGTCATTGCATCCGGAAATGATGATGCCCATCTGAAGAATTGGAGCCTTCTTTGGGGGAACGCTGAACGTCCGAGTCTTACGCCGTGCTATGATTTCGTAACAACGATATCATGGCGTGAACGTTTTGGCTGGGGAATTCGTGGCGGGCCTACATTGTCTCTTGGTCTAGGCAAAGTCCAACGTTTTGCGCTGCTCGACCACAATGCGCTTACACGACACGCCGCCAACTCAGGCTTTTCTTGGGCAGTCGAAGAGACTTTGCACGGGATCGAACGCGCAAGAAATGCATGGCCAACAGTCGCGCCGAGCATGCCCGCAATGATGCGCGATGCGCTCATTGAGCATTGGGAAAACGTACCAATTTTACGTTCTCTTGGACTTCCTGGCGTTTAGTCGCTGAGACATGCCATTCATTCAATAAAACTATCCTGGTACGCAGGATCCTCGACACCGAGCGCCGCTTGCGTCACCGCCAACGGTTTCCACGTATCGATCATCACGGCCAGCTCGTTGGTTTCCCGCGCTCCGATGCTCGCTTCATATGCGCCTGGATGCGGCCCGTGCGGAATGCCTCGCGGATGATGCGAAATGCTGCCCGGACCAACCCCTCGACGCGACGTGAAGTTGCCTCGACAATAGAAAAGCACTTCGTCGCAATCGACGGCCGAATGTGGATACGGGCAAGGAATCGCTTCGGGGTGAAAGTCGACCGCGCGTGGAACGAAGCTGCAAATGAGCGCTCCACGAGCGGCGAACGTACCGTGCCAATCGGGCGGCAAATGGACCAGGCCCGCGCGCGGCTGGAAATTCAGAATGGGAAAGACAAACGGATACACCGTGCCGTCCCATCCGACCACATCGAGCGGCGAATGCGCCATGGAAAAACCATGAAATGCATTCTCGCACTTGACCACGGAGTCCCGAATGCCTTCATCCATCGGGCCATTGAATACGGGTTTCTTGAAGTCTCGATGGCAGTACGGCGCATCCATACGCAATTGCCCGACCTCATTGCGCCATTTCGACGGCAAATGAATCCCGCCGAAAGCTTCCATGCAAAACCAACGCTGCGGCACGGTGTCCGGAATGAACCGATAAAAAATTCCCTTCGGAATGCAGACGTAATCGTCTCTTTCGTACCGCAGATCGCCGAACATCGTGCGCAGAAGGCCCGACCCTTCGAAAATGTAGAACAGCTCGTCCGCGTCGGCGTTCGTGAAATACACCGGGTCGGGCGCATCTGGCGTCGCTATGGACAAAACCAGGTCGTCACTGAAGAGCAACGGCAGCCGGGCGTCGATTTGCGCTCCGCCGGGCGTTGGCACCGCCGAGCTGAGATAATGACGTTTCGCGAGCGGCCTCGGCCCCACCGACTTCGGCAGCGTAAAACCATGCTGCGCTGCACTCACGCGGTGCTCGTGCGGACGACGCTCGTGATACGCAATCGTATACGGTCCGTCGAATCCAGCCCGCGTCAGGCATTCTTCATAACGAAGCTTGCCCGACGCATCTCGCAGCGTAATATGGTGTTTGCGCGGGATTTCTCCGCTCGCAACGCGCTCGATCACGGCTGATCCTCCACCTTCTGTCGCCGCTCGATGCTTTCGAACAGCGCCCGGAAATTGCCTCCGCCGAATCCCCGGTCGCCTTTGCGCTGGATGATTTCGTAGAAGAATGGCCCAGCCGAAGGATCCCCATGCGTACCGGCCGATTCCTTGAGGAAAATCTGCAACAAGTACTTGCCGGGCCCCTCACCATCGACGAGAATCTCGAGCCCCCGCAATTCGTCGATAGGCTCATCGATTTTCTCGACACCGAGAGCCTTCAATCGCTGGGGCATCATATCGTAATACGTGCCCGATGTCGGCATGAATTGCACCCCACGCGCCCGCATCTCGCGCACGCAGGAAACGATGTCCGTCACGGCAAGCGCCACGTGCTGCACGCCATCGCCGCGATGCTCTTCGTTGAAAATATTGATTTGCGAGCTCTTGAAGTACGGCCGATAGGGCTCGTTATTGGCAAACTTCACGCCCGAGCCGGGATCCCACATGACCGCCGAACGCAAGCCCGAACCATGATTGCCGCCTTTAGCCACGTCATCGGTGTGGAATTGAATCTCCCAGAATCGCTCGAATCCGAGCACATGCTCCATCCACAAGAGCGCCGGAGCCATCGTCTGGAAGTTCGACGTGACGTGATCGAAATGGGTAAAGCCCAAACGATTCGATCCGCCCCGTGGTTGGTCATGATGAATGGCGCCCGGGAAGAGCGCCTTGTAACCCTTACGCTCGACGAATCGGAATGTCGTATCTCCAAAAGGAGAGGTAATCGAGAACGACGCGAATTCACCGTGGTCGTCCTTGACGCGTTGAATATCGTCAATGGGCGTTCCGCCTCGTTTGTCGAGCAGCCGAAATGCGCGCTCGATGTCTTCCACTTCGTAGATCAACGTTCCAATGCCGTCCGGGTGTTTGCGCAAATAACGCGCCGCTCGCCCGCCTTCGCCGATGGGCTCGGAACACACGATGATGCATTCGCCTGCCTGGAAGGCGACCGATCGTTGCCGAGCTGCTTGTTCCAGCTCTGGGCTCGAAAACGCAATCTCTTGGAAATCTAGCTTTTCGCAGTAAAACTTGCGACTGCGCTCGATGTCTCGCACATAATAGTGCAGCGCCTCGATTCGTTTGATCCCAATGGGCTCGACTGTTGCCATGATCAATGTTCCTTTCACGCGGTGCGCGGAGCGTCGATTTGCTTGTCCGGATGAGCCGCCTGAAAGGCATGAAGCTCATTGCAGTGCTGCTCGATACGCAGAAGAAGCGGATACGCCGAAATGTCGACGCCCAGCGAACGAGCACTGTAAAGTTGCGGCACGAGGCAACAATCGGCGAACGTAGGCGAATCGCCGACGCTGAACGTACCTGCCACCTCAGTCGCCAAAATCTGAAATGATTCCAAGCCTTTTTCGATGTATCGTTTGGCAAGGGCCACGTCATCGCCACCCAGCTCGTTTTTGACGATTGCCCGCAGCGTCAAATTCTGAAACGGCTGCACGCCTGAATTGATGGTTTCTGCAAGCTGGCGAGCGCGCGCTCGCCAATATGGATCCGCCGGGAGCAGCGGAGCCACCGGAAAGCTCTCCTCGAGCCATTCCAAAATGGCCATCGATTGCCCGATACGACGAACCACGCCGCCTTCTTCGAGCTCGATGATCGGCACCTGCTCCATTGGATTTTTGGCGCGGTAGTCGTCTTTTTTCTGCTCGCCGCCGTTCTCAATCAGATTCACTGCAACGTACTCGAATTGCACGCCCTTGTGATGCAGCGCAATCCGCACGCGATAACTCGCCGAGCTTCGCCAATAACCGTAGAGTTTCATGGAGCCACCACCTTCTGTTCGATGCGTCCGAAAATGCTGTGACCATCGTTATCGAACATCTCGATTGCAATCGTGTCGCCGACCTTCATGAACGGCGTTCGAGGGGCACCGAATTCGATTGTCTCGCGCATCCGGCGCTCAGCCAAACACGATATTCCTCGGTCGGTGTCTTCGTTCGACACCGTGCCACTTCCGAGAATCGTTCCTGCGCAAAAGCCCCGCGTTTTCGCGATGTGTTGCAGCAGGTCGAAAAACGAAAAATGCATTTCGGGCCCAGCATCGCAATCGCCTACGAGCTGCCCATTGTACGTGCTGCGCAGCCGCAAATGCACCCGCCCGTCGCGATAGGCATCTCCAAGCTCGTCCGGAGTGACCGCAAATGGAGAAAACGCCGTGGCCGGTTTGGAATTGAAGAAGCCAAAACCTTTGGCCAATTCGTTTGGCACGAGGTTTCTCAGGGTAATGTCATTGGCCAAGCACAAAAGGCGAATGTGCCCGAACGCGGTATCTTTCTTCGTACCAATGGGAACGTCGCCGAGAATCACGCATATTTCTGATTCGAAGTCCAAACCCCAACGTTCGTCGTGAAGCACGATATCTTCACGCGGGGCCAAAAGAACGGACGAGCCACCTTGATAGACCAAAGGATCGGTGCGCAACGTCTCCGGCGGCTCGGCTCCACGCGCTTTGCGCACGAGCACGATATGATTGATATACGCCGAGCCATCGACCCATTCGTAAGCGCGAGGCAGCGGGGGAGCAAGCTGTGCGGGATCTAGCGGCTCGGCAGGAAGCTCACCCCCCTCGAGACGAAGGGCCAGGTCGCGCAGGTAGGTTTCGTTGGAGCTCCAATCATCGAGCGCGGCTTGCATCGTGGGAGCGCGATCGCCTGCCCGCACGTAGGCTTGTCCATCTTTACGAACGACGATCAACGTCCCGTCTCTGCCGGGCCCTCGTAAGCTTGCGAGCTTCATGTGTGCCTCTACTTTGCCGAACGGGCACGTAGCAGAGCGGCGCGCGGCCTGTCAAGCTCGGCGTGACACGAAATTGAAAACCGCAAAAGAGGGCTACGCGTTCAGACGGCAAACACATTTTCGGGGTGCCGGAACGCTTTGAATTCGAGCGGGTTTCCGCTGAAATCATTCAGAAACATGGTCGCTTGTTCGCCGGGCTGGCCCACGAATCTGACGCGAGGCGAAATCACGAAGGTAATACTTACTGCTTCGAGCCGTTTGGCTAACGTATTGAATTCGTCCCAATCCAGAATCGCACCGAAATGCGGAATGGGCACTTCGATTCCGTCGACATGCCCATGCGCTACCAACTTGGGCATTTCTGCCGCCAGGTGAGCGGATATCTGGTTGCCAAAAAAATCGAAATCGACCCACGTGTCCGTGCTTCGTCCCTCGGTACACCCGAGCAGCTCGCCATAGAAGCGACGTGTGGAAGCGAGATCGACGACGGGAAAGGCGTAATGGAAAGGTTTCGTCACGGGGCGGCCATGATAGTCGAAGAAACGCGTCCGAGCAAGCGCCCGCCTTGGGCGTGTACGTGCGTGCATAACAAAACGGCTGCGAAAAGGCGCTCGGGGCGAAACCTGCGGATGCGCTTTCATTCGCCATGTTTTCGTTCTAGAGTGCAGCCATGCGAACGACGGGCCTTCTCACTGTTCGACCCCGCAAGCCGGACGACGATGACTTTATCCGTGCGCTGGCACAAAGCGCGTTTGCACGCTGGTCTCAAGCGCCCGGGCAATCCATCATGGGCATGATGGGCCAGCGCTCGGCACGAACGCTCGTGGCCGAAAAAGATGGTACGAAGCTGGGCTTTTCGGTGGTTTCCTTCGAGATCCTCGGACGACCTTTTGGCCCGTGGGCGCGTCCCGCGGTCGCACACCTCGATGCCATTGCCGTAGAACGAAGCGCTCGAGGGGCTGGAATTGGTCAAGTGCTGCTCGCCGGCACCGAAACGATCGCCCGCGAATCTGGTGGCGTGTGTATATCCTTGAATACCGCGCGGTCGAATCGTCCAGCACAAAGACTATTTGGAGCCGCGGGCTATCAGGTAACGCTTGAGATTCGAGAATTCTATCGCAATGGCCAATCCGCATTGGCCATGACCAAGCTCTTGGCTGACTAGCCCTTAATCAAGCGCTACCACAACGCAACAAAATATACAAATTCGCTTGT
>CAZETM010000602.1:0-6121 GCA_964514885.1 uncultured Polyangium sp.
GCTCGACCTCGAGCGGCGAGACGTTGAACCAGGGCAGCTTGTTCGGCACCGAGCAGGCGCGCGTTTTGTCGAGCGTGACGCCGGCAGGAGCACTCGTCTGGTAGCCGTTGCCGCTACCGGGCGAAGTCGTCGTGGCGTTGGGCCGGCTGGTTTCGTAGCTCATGACCCAGCGGCTCGCGGCGATCTGCGTAACGGCCGGTTTTACGTAGAACGATGCGTTCGTTCCTTTGGCCACATACGTTTCGTCGATCGTACCGTCGCAATCGTTGTCGATGCCGTCGCATGACTCGGCGCAGGCACCGGGCAAACCTGCGCAGTTGGCCTTGATCGCGCTGCATGTGGTGTTGCTTCCGCCAGCGCAAACGAACGTGCCCGTCGTGCGACATGCTCCATCGCCAGGATTCGGATTGGCGTCGTCGCTGGCGCAGGGTTTGCCCCAGTTCGGCGTGTTCTCGTTGAGGAACCCGTCGCAGTCGTTGTCGAGCGCGTCGCAGGTTTCGTCGTTCGACGAGCATCCACCCGTGCAGACGCCAGCGGGGAACGAGCACTGCCAACCACCGGCAACGCACGCGATGGCAACGCCTGTGGTGCACTCAGGACGCGTGGCCGTAGTGCTCACGCCGCAAACTTGAACAGCAGTCGGAGCGATGACGTTCTCGTCGATCATTCCGTTGCAGTTGTCGTCGACGGCGTTGCAGGCTTCCTGTGCCTGTTTGTACTGACAAGCGTATTCGCAGATCTGGTCGTTGTTGAGGTCGTAGTAGCCGGTTTCGCAGCCCTGGAAGACGCACATGCCGTTCGTGCAGGCGCGCACTTCGTGCTGGCTGTTGGCGTAGCAGTTGTTTGCGCACGTCCCGCAGTTGTTGATGTCGGTCAGGAAGTCCGGCTGGGCCGAGAGCTGACCGTCGCAGTTCGCATCGACTTTGCAGCCATCGATGGAGCTGGTTGGTCCAACCGAACCCTGGCACAAGAGCACGCCAGAGTTGCAAACTTGAGTGCCTGCCATGCACGGCGACGTCGCTCCCATGGGCGGCGGAAGAGGCACGTTGCACGCGCCAAGCATCAAGTTGTCGTCGACTTGACCGTCGCAATCGTTGTCGATCGCGTCGCATGTCTCGGCGCTCGGACCGACGTAGCCCGTGCACACCATGCTGCCGCAAGCCTGCGAGCCCTTCCTGCATTGGCTCAAGCCGCCGTAGACGAGGTTCGGGTCGGCACCCATCGGAACGCATGGCTGAGGCAGCAAGCTCTCGTCGACCTGACCGTCGCAGTCGTCGTCGATCGTGTTGCACGTCTCGGTCTTCGGATCGATGTTGCCCACGCACACGAGGTTTGCCCCGACGCACTGGAGCACGCCGAACTCGCACGGGCCCACGTTGGTCTGGCCGCACGCGGAGCCCGCGCCAACGACGTCATCAATTGCGCCGTCGCAATCGTCGTCGAGGCCGTTGCAGGATTCGTTGCCCGGGCCGACTGAACCGACGCACGTCTTCACGCCGAAGACGCATTGCTCGATGCCGAACTGACAGGGACCAACGTCCGTCGTGCCGCACGGATCACCGACGTCGATGGGCATGTCGTCGATCATGCCGTCGCAATCGTTGTCCTGACCGTCACACTCCTCGACGTTCGGATTGAGCGCGCCGATGCACTGAAGCGCGCCGCTCACGCACTGCTCCTTGCCCTTCTGGCAAGGATAGATGTTGCTCACGCCGCAGAAATTGCCGTCGTCCGTGGGATTGTCGTCGACGAGGCCGTTGCAGTCGTCGTCAACGTTGTTGCACGTCTCGACCTTCTGACCCGGGACGACGACGTTTGGCCCGACGCACTGGTAGCCCGCTGCAACGCATTGCTTCTTGCCCTCGTTTGCCACATCCCCGCAGGCGCCTACGGGACTACCAGAGCAGGCCGAGCCGATGACCGGATCGCCGGACAGGTCATCTGCGCCGTCGATCAAACCGTCGCAGTCGTCATCGAGCCCGTTGCAGACTTCGGCGCCGCTCGGCGTGCATGAGTACTCGCAACCGGTCGCGTAGGACTTGTCGAGGTCGACATAGCCGGGATCACACGCTGCAATCGCGCACTTGGTGTTGGCTGGCGAGCACGCTTGGCCCGGCATGGCCGTGGTCGAGCACGTTGGCGAGCCAAACAGGACGACGCAGTTGTTGCCGCATGCGCCGCAGTCCGTCGTGCTCTTGCAGAGGTCGACGTTTTCGTCCTTGAGGTTGTCGCAGTCGTCGTCTTTGTTGTTGCAGAGCGAATCGTCGTCCGCGGTTTTTACGCAGTAGTACTCGCAGACGAAGTCCTTGGGACTGCTCAGGTCCCACCAGCCTGCGGCGCACTCAGCGGCTTTGCACACGCCGCTGTCACAACTGATCCCCTTGGCATTGAGGAGGATCGCGTTGCAGTTGTTGTCGCACGATCCGCACGAGACGATCTTGTCGAGCTCGGTCGAGTCCGCAGCCACGTCGTCGACGATGCTGTTGCAGTCGTTGTCGAGCGTGTCGCAGATCTCGACGCCTTCGTTGGTCTTTTCGCACGCGCCGCCGCCGCCTTGACCGCTGCTGCTGGTGGTGCAGCCGAAGATGCAACCACCATCGCCGCCTTGACCATTGCCACCGTTGCCGTTGCCGCCGGCTCCACCGCCGCCGCCGACGTTGGTGCCCGAACCGCTTGAAGGCGTGTCGCCCGGACAATCGCTCCAACAGAACGCTTCGGTTTGGCATCCCGCAGTGCCGAAAACGCTGAGCGCCGACACTGCGAGAACCGAGATGACTGCACTGAAGGGCTTACGCAGTGAGCTCATCACAACACCTCCTTCGAGCTGCGACGGCTGGAGGCACGCTTGCGCAGGACAACCAGCGCCAGAGCAGCGAGCGCACACGCGAAGCCATTGCTTCGTTCCTTCGCGCCAACATCACACGAACAACCACCACCACCCGTGGGCAGACCCCAGTTGCCGCGATCCACGGGAGGAGCACCGCCTGCTCCACCAACACCCGAACTCGAAGACGAAGACGTCGTCTCACCACCGCTGCTGCTGCTGCTAGACCCGCCACCAGATCCGCCAGCGCCACCGGTGCCGCCGCACTCGCCATTCGTGCACGTCTGTCCGGGGGGACAAACCACGCCGTCACAAGGACATGCGCCGCATGCTCCGTTGAGCGGGTTGCAGCAAGAGCCGTTTTGGCACCCACCCGGCGGGCAAAGGTTGGTCGCGCATGCAGGCGGCGACTGCGAGTAATCGCAGAACTGCTCGGCCGTACATCCGACGCAGTCCACGACGCACGTGCCGTCTTTGCAAACTTCACCCGTCGCGCAGTTCTTGCCCGCGCACGATTCGGTGCAGATGAAGCCCGAGAATTCGGCGTTCGGTGTGCACGTGCCGTTCGGGCACGAGTCAGGCTTGCACGGGTTCGTCACGCACGAGCCGTTGTTGCAGGCCTGATCGCAGCCTTGGCAAGGCACGTTGTAACAGTTGTTCACGACGCACGTACCCGCCTTCGGACCGTAGTCGGTGCAGATCTCGCCAGCGCTGCAGGTCACGCCGTCGCAAGGATTCTTGCAGCCGGTAATGCCCTTGCACACGCAGACGGGAGGCACGACGCAGTTGGCATCCGCGGGCGTACCCTTGGGTGCACAAAGAATCGTGTTGTCCGCGTTGAGCACCTTCTTCTTCGAGCAATCGCCACAGTTGTCAACGATGCAGAAGATGCCGATCGGCATGCCCGTCTCGCTGGACGTGACGTCCTCGCACTTCTGACCAGGCGGACACGGGAACTCGCCCGCTTCGCATGGGGACGCGCACGTGCATGCCGTTCCGCTCTTCACGCACGAGTTGCCTGGTGCGCAGATCGGAGCGGCACCCGGATCCTGTTCGTCAGTGGTGGAGTCGCAATCGTTGTCGTTGCAGTCGCAAGCTTCGTCCGTCGGCTTGGTTTCACCCTGGCAAACGAACTGGCCGTTCACGCAGGCGTACGCGCCTTGCTTGCATTCGCCAACGCTTTCACCGCACGCCTCGCCAATCGAAACCGCAGGAGGCGGCAAGGGATTGCCCGTGCCGTCGATGCCATCCGGCGCAGGTCCGGTCTCGTCGATCGTGCCATCGCAATCGTTGTCGACACCGTCGCAAACTTCAGCCTGCGGGCCTTGACCGTTCACGCACACTTCGCCGCCGTTTCCATCGCACTCGAGGATGCCCGGCTGGCAAGAACCGCCCATACGCGGCCCAGGGTAAAGCATCGTGTCGTAGGTCGGAGTGCACGGGCCACCGACGACGATGCCGTTGTCGATGGTGAGATCGCAGTCGTCATCGAGACCGTTGCAGAGCTCCTGCTTCGGACCGACATCGCCGACGCAATCGAGCACGCCAGCAGCACAATCGATGACGCCAGGGACGCACTCGCCGTCACCTTTGCCGCACACGGTGCCCTCGGTGGGGAACATGCCGTCGTCGATCATGCCGTCGCAGTTGTTGTCGAGTCCGTCACACGCTTCGGCCTGCGGGCCATTTGCATTCTGACAAACCCAGCCGACTGCACCCTGACACGCGAGCGTGCCCTTGTTGCACGGCGCCAAGAGCGTGCCGACGTCGTTGCAAGATGCACCGGGCGGCGGACACCACTGAAGCGATCCGAACGAGCAGCAGTTGCCTGGAAGCGTCCAGCAACCGTTGAGAGCCGGCGGAGGCGCATCAGCAAGCGGAGCATCGTCGATGATGCCATCGCAATCGTTGTCGATACCGTCGCAGAGTTCGCCTTGCGGTTGATTGCCGCCCTGACAAATCACGACGCCACCCACACAGGCCGTCAAACCGAGCGAGCACGGCGGTTGATTGACGCCGCAAGGCTGGTTGACACCAGGAACGCCGTCGTCGATCGCGCCATCGCAATCGTTGTCCTTGCCGTCGCAAATCTCCGTCGTCGGTCCAACCGAACCGACGCAGATGATGCCGCTCGGGCTGCATTGCGAAATGCCCGCAACGCATTCGCCCACGCCGGTTCCACAAGACAAACCGACGCCAGTGACGTCGTCGATCATGCCGTCGCAATCGTTGTCGGCGTTGTCGCAAACCTCAGCAGAAGGTCCAACGGGGCCCTGACAGGTCCACGCACCGGCGGTGCATGCGAGCGTGCCGATGGAGCAGGGAGCCAAGAGAGTTCCCGCGCCGTTACACGAGCCACCCGGAGGCGGACACCAACTGAATCCATCCCAAGTGCAGCAGTTTCCAGGCAGGTTCCAGCAGCCAGTTTGTCCTACTGGCGGGCCGTCGAGCAGCGGAGCCTCGTCAACCGTGCCGTTGCAGTTGTTGTCGATGCTGTCGCATTGCTCGGGCTGCGGTTGCACGCCGCCCTGACAAACCAACGCGCCGTTGACGCAAGCAAGCGTGCCTGGCGTACACGGCGCAATCGCCGAACCGCACGTCGTGCCTACGCCGCTCGCGCCTTCGTCGACCTGACCATCGCAATCGTTGTCGATGCCGTCACACACCTCGGTGGACGGTCCGACGAAACCGATACAAAGGCTGCTGCCACAAGCTTGCGTGCCTTGCTTGCATTGGCTCGGCGGCGCGTAGATCAATCCGCCAGGTGTTCCCATCGGAACACACGAAACGGCCGCCACGTTGTCGTCGACGATGCCGTCGCAATCGTTGTCGATCATGTCGCAGACTTCGGGCAGCGGACTATTGGTGCAGGCTTGGAAGCCACCACCACCCACGCACGTGCCGACAGGAACGTTCTGCGGAGCTGCACAGGCTTGCGTGCCGATGCAGTTCGCCGGAGTCGCCAAACCGCACGGAATCGCGGCCACACCATCGTCGGCAACGCCGTCGCAATCGTTGTCGCAACCGTCGCAGACTTCAGGCGTCGGAACGCAGTTCGGGCAAACCCCACCTTCGTCCGTAGAGCCGTCACAGTCGTTGTCCTGGCCGTCGCAGGTTTCCGTCGAGGGACACGCAAGCGGATTGCCACACTTGAGCTGATTCTCGTCAGCGCCGTCGGAACAGTTGTTGTCGACGTTGTCGCAGATCTCGCCGGGGTTGAAGCACAGCCAATTTGCAGGCAACGTTTGCTGCGTCGGCGTGGTGCACGGAAGCAAGTTCGTATTGCCCGTCGGGTTC
>CAZETM010000603.1:0-6117 GCA_964514885.1 uncultured Polyangium sp.
TCGTTCGTCACGTTCACGAACGATGACTTGCCTGTGGATCGCCGTAGTTCGACTGAGCTCATGCTGCAGATGGCTTCCGTCGTTGGATCATTGTCGTCCATGCACGTGGTCATCGTGGCGCCGCCACCTGGGGTGCCAAGAGCGCGGGCGTAGACTTCGTACTCGCCGCTCGCGCCCCAGGGCATCTGGAACTTGGCACCATCCGTATCGGTGCCATTTGCGTCGAGCACGCCGAACGAATCGCCCTCGGCCAGCGAAATTTTCGACTTGCCGTCGAGCTTGACGAAAATGCGGCCGCCGTTGTTCCCGGTCATATCGGCGGTCTTGTCCTTGGGAACGCCAATGATGTTGAGCTGATAGTGCGAACCGCTCGGCGCTCCATTACCAGTCACTGCTGCTTCGGTTTGTCCCAGCAATTCGATGTCAGGTTCGGCAAAGCAACCGAGAGCGACCATGGCAACGAGGGGAAGAACTGCAACAGCGTATTGTCTCGATTTCATTAGGGGGTCTCCTTTTCCTGGACCGACTGTTGGTCCAAGAACGACGACCTCTCCCTTCGCACCCGGCGTGCCAGGGATTTCGCAATGTAAAACCGTCCAGACACGGCTGAGGTCGTGCAATGAGTTCACGCTCGCTTGCTCATCCTGTGTTTTTCGCAAGAAGCATCCAGCCGGACTGCAGGCGTTCCGTCCCTCGAGCCGAGCGCGCATGCAGATTCGTGCAACTCCAAGTCAACCAAGATCTTGGAGGGTCCGAGTTTCATCAGGAGCGGCGCCGACCATAGCCATCAGGATGGTCGCTCGGTAGCATCGGCGGACCGACGCAAAAGCGAACCATGAAGAAGGAGCACGCTGCCAAGACCGATGCGACGAGCATCGTGGCTGCCTTGCCGCAAGTCGCTGCGGCGATGCGCGTTGCGCGCGTGAAACGCACGGACAACCGAGGGCTTCTCCCGCTCAATGATGCACGCCGTTTCCTCGGCTCGGTCGAAACGTTTCGCAAAGGCAAAACCAAGGTGATCGGAGTCTCGCGCGTGTTCGAAAGCGATCGCGTGTGGGCCGCGCTCTTGTCGCTCGAGAACGCCGAAGAATTCGTTCGTTACGCCAAACTCCTCACGTGGCACTTCGCCGGACGCGGTCGTGACAACACCTCGGCGCTCGAGCGTTACGGAAGCGGGATCCTGCCTTGGATCGAGAGTCGTTTGCGTGATGACTCGGTGCTGGTGAACGTTCCGTCGTGCGTCGTTCCTTGCCTACTCGCCACCCGCACGTCCGCGGCGCTGGAGCTTGCGCTGCGCGCGACATCCGTAACCGATGTCCCCAGTCTGCACGACCGTCTGCACGACCAACCAAGCGGTCGATCCAGCACTGCGAAGAGCCGCTCCATCGTCGATGTTGATGTCGATGACGACGAGGATGACGAAGACCAAGACGAAGAAGAGGCCGACGAAGACCAAACGGCTGACGACAGCGACGATGAAGAGCCCACGTCGGATGACCTCGACAAACCTGATGAGCTCGATCTTGCACGTCGATGGATGACTCGACATCCGACGTTTTACGGGCATCTCGCGACGTTGGCGTATTGCGGTCAAAACCGAGCTGAAGCGCTGCTGCGTGACCGCGCGAAGGTGCTCGGAGGTGCCGTACGCGAGGCGCTCGAACAGACGCTGGGGTTTGCCGAAGCAGAACGGTACACCGAGTTTTTCGGCTTGCCACGCACGCGTCTACCTGAAGAGCTGGAGCGGCTCATTGCTGAAGCTGAAGCTCACGACGAACCTCGAGGTCCGGTGTGGACCATCGCGGAGCTGGACGATGCTGCTCGGCGTGATGAAATCCCGTTGTGGGACAGTTTGACGTCGACGACCGCAGCGATGCGCGTGACGGGCTATGCGTCTCGCCATGGTGATGCGTTGGTGTTCGAGCAGATCGTGTATCGGCCGGGGAGCAACTCACCGGTGACGTGGGAAATGTTCGCGTACGGTCCGGGCGTCGCGAAGCGCAGAGCGAGCGATGATTTGGTGGATCCAGCGGCTGATGGGCTCGACAACGTTGAGATTGGGGGTGGCGACTTCGTCGATGGAATGACGAATCAAATCGTGCTGCTGGGTGAACGGGACGAGAATGGCAAACCGATCGCGGGCTCGGATACTCCGCGCATCGTGCCGTCGCCGTTTCCGATGGATGATCTGAGCGTGCATGTGCGACGCGCTTTGGCACGCAAGAGGGGCGAAGAGGTGCGAGCTAGCGCAAGGCTGCCGCGTTCGTTTGTCCCGACGCACGAGGCGGATCGACCTCGGCTACGTTTGGTGACTCCGGCGGAAGCGTTTGTCGTGGACCTTTGCCGTCGACACAAACGGCTTCTTTTTGCGACGGATCGCGACTTGCGTAACATCACGGGTTTGCCCACGGGGGCGCTTCGTTTGTTTTGGTTCGACAGCTTCGAGTACTTCCGGGGGGATCAATTTCCTTCGAGCTCAAAGGATCTGGTGCTGCTCGTCGAAGCGTTGCGTGCGCGTCGAAAATTAACGCGTTTGCCAGGCAAAGCGAACACGAGACCCGAGTCATGGATTCCGCAGCTTGCAGAGGCTCGGAGCTATGCGGCCGGTGACGCTTGGGCAAGTGACGACGATCCGTTTGAGTTCGAAGCATCTCCGAAAGGCCCAGGGATCACGCCTTATTGGAGCGTGATGTTGTCGCGCGGATATCCGCACGGGGTGTGGCTGTTGCACGAAGCGTCGCTCAACAAAGTTGGGCACGCTGAGCAATCGATGTTGCACCTGGTGGGCGAGGACCAACCGGTGGTGCGGATGTTCTGGCCACGACGCACGGCGTGCATGTGGACGCGCGTGTGCGGGATGGCCGAACAGAAATGGGCGACGATGGATCGAGGCATCGCGACCGCGATGAAAATCGATCGGATGCTGCATGCAGCGGAAGCTCGAAGGCTGGTCGAAAACTTCGTGTTGCGGTCGTGGAACGTGCCCGCGCGTGTGGGCGCCGAGGTGGTGTTGCTGCTCGAAGCGCTCGTGGGAGCAGCCGAGACGGTGGAAGCATTCACGTTGGCGCTGGCAAAGCTTTCAGCCGATGCATGGGAACATGCTCGCCCAGCGCTCGCGCGTGCCGTGTTCGAGCTTGGGTTTGTCCTACGTCGAACGGATGGATTGGTTGGAGCAGCAACGAATCGATTGCAAGCTTTGATGCCGCGTGGACGTGAAGGAGAAACGATACGGATGCTGGATCTCGTGGTGCACGGGCGTGCAGGAGCGCAGCGGAGCGCGAGGAGCGAGAGCGAATACGCGCATGTGATCGACGCGCCGGAATGGGTTTGCGAGAGGTTGCTCGATCCGCAAACGGCCCCTTCCCCACCCGATGTGTTTCTAGCGTCATTGGCGGGCGATGAAATGCTCGCAAAGTACGAAAAGCGAATATCGAAAGTGGCGCAAGCGACGGCTTTGGGTAGTCAACTGTCGCGGCTTGCGTCGGCTCGGGTCGTGCCGATGGTGCTGGGACTGTATGGGGCTCATCCGGATTCGAGGGCGGTGATTTCGCAGGCGTTGTTTGACCGGCCAAACATTCGTGCGGAGCTGGGATCGAGTATTCGTGGTGCGCATGCGAAGGTGGCCAAAGCGCTGCTGAGCGCGCTCGATGAAATGGACGAGCGAGCGGAGGTGAGAGACCTTCGGCAAGAATCATTGAATGCGTACGCGGACGATGACAACGATGAATTGGATGATGAATTCGACGATGATGATGACGATGATTGATTAGCGTGTGAATTCGTTATTGAGCAATCCATCCATGGTGCGGTCCAGGAATTGGCCGCGGTAAGAACAGTTTTCTCGCCATAGGGCTGGGAGTCGAAAGCTGCTACGGTCCGGCAGTGCGGGAACTTGTTTGTCAAATTGACATATTCATGCCGGGCCGGGAAACCATGTCAGGAGTTGCTGGCGTAAACGCTGAAATGCGGTATCGGTACAACTTTGGAGGCTAATTCTCGAGGCGATCTCTTCGTAGAGAGCAGAGGAGCGTCGGGCATTGGCTTCACGCCGTACAGCATCCAGTGCCTCTTTGGGCCGCATAGGCTTGTCGTTCGCTTGAAATTGAAAACCTTTACGGCGAAGCCATTCTCTGATTGAGCCGTCGAGTGGCCAACCAAGGATGTCACGAATCGCATTGTCTGTGCCCCACATCCAGACATCGACTTCCGGTTCGATGACAATTGCTTTCCCGCGATTTTGCCAAGTCGCCGACAATCGGGTATCCAATTCATCCTCCAGCGTTCTAGCACCTAGCCCTGCACCGCTTCCTTCGAAGTCCAATACGAGCAAAGCATGAGAGAATCGCTGGCGTTCCATTGCAAGCATTTCAGGTCCGGTCGTGCGAACACCAGCATCGTGATTCGTATGCACCCGAAAGTCGAAAGAGATCGGGGGAATTCCGATGGCGCGGGGACGCTGCAACACTCCTTTCAGCGCAAAGTGTGCATCTTTATCAGCCACGAGAAGTACGAGGTCTTTCTTCATGAGCATTCAACTGAGGATTCCAGAGGCGAACAACACTCCCATGTCGGGATCCCCCTGTTTCCAGTTGTTCAGTGCGGGATGCTGGTCTCCTGACACAATATCCGTCGCACCGAGTTCATCCTTGGCAAAACAGAGCACGTCTTTGGCTTCGAGCAAATTCAAAGCCACCGGACTGTGCGTAGCAACAAGTACTTGGCTGTTGTACATTGAACAAAGTGATTGCATCACGGTTTCAATGGCTCGCGGATGAATACCGTTCTCCGGCTCCTCGATCAGGAACACTCCATCCAAATCCGCAAGATACGCAGGGATGGTCAGTGCGAGGAGTCGAAGGGTGCCGTCCGAAACGAGCCAGGATGGTACCTCCGCACCGCTCGAATATTTGATCATGATATAGCAATGCCGATCTTCGGGCCGATCAATGACATCGATGTTTTGGATGTCTTCCAGAGCGGTGCGGACATGAGCCAGCCAATCATGAAAGCGTCGCGCATCCTTGCGTAAATCGGCAATGATCCACGGCAGATTCGAGCCATCGGCCAGAAACCGTCGACCCAACCCAGGTGGACTCGGTTGTCGAATAATTTGGCTATTCAGTACGAACGTCTGTACGCCTTTCTCGAGCTGAGACCGAAACCAAGTGCTTACCGGAAAGCTTTCCGAGTCGGCGGGGATGTTCGCCAATGCCGATTTACCTCGTCCCAACTTGAACGACGGCATGTAGGATTTGCGTCCTTCCGTGTAATAATTGTCATTGCCGCCGAGCTTCTTATTGATCGCTGCCTTTTGTCCTTTCTTGGAGCGACTCAACACGGAGGCCATTTCGGTGGACGAATCCGGGAACGACAAACGTGTCTTCCTTTTCTCTTTCGTGCGCTCGGTAAGCCAAAGCGTCTCGTGATTCAAGCCGATCTCATTGCTTGCTGTGTCCAAACCGATCTCAATCTCGTACCGAACGCCGGTGAACCGTTGCTTGTCTTGAGCCATCGCCTTGTGGACTGCTTCGGGAATCTCTGCTTCGATGGCGAGCTGAAACGAATCACCTTGACCCATCCATAACAATTTTTGGAAATTGGTACTGCGAGCGTGCACGGTCTCCCAAACTTCGCCGCGATTCCGAACAAGATCGCTCAGGAAACCAATTACGTCGAGGAACGTCGTCTTGCCCGTCGCATTTGGGCCCACTAGGGCATTAAATGGCCCCACCCGCTGATCGATAGACTTCAAACAACGAAACGCTCGAGTTTGAATGCGTGTAAACATTTCCAAAGTATGGCACGACTGAAGCAAAATCGTACCAAAAAAATCCGCTTGCCGTTTATGCAACGCGCCATTCCCGCGTCACGACCCGTTACGTTATGTACGAAACTTCACGCTCGTTCACCGTGAGCACACCAAATTGGCTCTTTTCTTGAATCCTTGCCCCTCGGCAGACTTCGTCCACGTTGACGCCCTTACGTCGCCCTACTTCACATCTGGCAGTCCGTGTCCTCGGGTATGTTTTGACACCACGTATCGTCATCGAGGATCGACGATACGCAGTACGCGTTGTTCGCGATTTTTCTCGACTCGCAGATAAACCTGTGCATCCG
>CAZETM010000604.1:0-6106 GCA_964514885.1 uncultured Polyangium sp.
CACCCCCGGCCCCTCTCCACAAGTGAAGAGGGGAGGCAGAGCCCTCGCGAATTAGGTGCAGAGGCGAGGAAGAGCCCTCGTGACGAACGAGCTCCGCGTCAGGACAAACCCGGGCCACGTGGCGCGAAGCGGCCGGTGCATAGGCAAGCACCGCCCCGCCCTCCCCGCGACAAACGACGCACCCAACGACCTGAAGGACCCACGCGCAGCGGCACCGTAGCCATCATCGGCCGACCCAACGTCGGCAAGTCGACGATGCTCAACACGGCCCTCGAACAGCCGCTCGCAATCACCTCGCCGATGCCGCAAACGACCCGCGATGCGTTGCTCGGCGTCGTGCATCACGGAACGGCAGAGATCGCACTGCTCGACACACCCGGTCTGCATCGTCCACGCACGCAGCTCGGGCGCGTGATGAACGAATCAGCTCGCGATGCTGCACGTCGTGCTGACGTGGTCGTGTTCGTGACGGACATCCCCGCGCGTCCAGCAGCTCGCACGGCAAAAGGCGAAGAGCGCGAACCACCGCCGCTGTTGCCACATCCAGGCGATCTGGTGCTGTTTTCTGATCTCGCAGCCAACCGACCGGCCATGCTCGTGGTGAACAAAGTCGACCTCGTGCGAGACAAAGCACGGCTGCTACCGCTGCTCGAAGCGTACGGGAAAACCTATCCGTTTGCGGCCGTCGTGCCTGTATCGGCGCTGCGTCAAGACGGCGTGATCCTGGTGCTCGACGAAATCGCGAAGCTGCTCCCCCAGCGCCCGTGGCGATATGGCGCAGATGACGTAACGGACAAACCCTCGCGTTACTTCGCAGCGGAATACGTGCGCGAGCAGATCCTGCGCGCCACGGCCGAGGAAGTTCCTCACGCGAGCACCGTGACGATCGATCAGTACGTCGAACCTCGCGCGCCAGGCTTAGCCGTGCAGATCGACGCGACGATTCATGTCGAAAGGCCTGGTCAGAAGAAGATTCTCATCGGCGCGGCGGGAGCCATGATGAAGCGCATCGGCATCGCGGCGCGTAAGCGCATCGAAGAGCTCGTCGGGCAGAAAGTCGTGCTGCGTCTGTGGGTTCGCGTAACGCCTGATTGGCGCGAATCGACCGCTCGTTTGGACGAGCTGGGGTACGGCAAGTCCGACAACCAGGGCGGCACCACGATGATCATTGCCGAAGCGGTCGAACCAGACGCAGTAGCTGACAGCAGCGAAGAAGAAGACGACGACGAAGACCTCGACGAAGACCTCGACGAAGACGAGGATCTCGACGACGAAGACGAAGAAGATTCCGACGAGGACAACGAAGACGAAGACCTCGACGACGCGGATGATGAAGAAGAGGAAACGTGATGTCCGAAGAAGATCTCGATCGTAACGACCAGCAGCCAGATCTCGAGGTGGAAGCACCTTCGAAAGCGGTTGCGCCTTTGCCTGTCGTGGCGATCGTCGGCCGACCCAACGTCGGCAAAAGCACCCTCTTCAACCGCCTCGTCGGAAGGAAGACCGCGATTGTCCATGACGAACCCGGAGTGACGCGCGATCGGCACTACGGCGATGTCGAATCGCGCGGTCGACGCTACTTGCTCATCGATACGGGCGGCTTCGATCCCGACAGCGACGACCCGATGAAGCAGAGCATCAAGAAGCAGATCGACATCGCGATCGGTGAAGCCGACGTGGTCGTCTGCGTGCTCGATGCAAGCATGCCGCCGACTTCGGCTGATCGCGCCGAACTCGCGCTGCTCCGACGCTCGGGCAAACCCGTCATTTATTGCGCCAACAAGGCAGATTCGACACGCTGGGAAATCGAAAGCAACGAGCTGTACCGCCTCGGCGCTCCGAACATCATTCCTCTGTCGGCCTTGCATGGCCGTCGCATCGACGAGCTGGAGGAAGCCATTTTCCTTGTGCTTCCGCCGGAGCCCGAAGAACCGTCCGAAGCCGAAACAACGGACCATCCGATTCGCGTGGCCCTCATCGGTAAACCGAACGCGGGCAAGTCGTCGCTCATCAATCGGCTGCTCGGTGAAGAACGCGTCATCGTCGATGATCGACCCGGCACGACGCGCGATGCGATCGATACGAAGATCAAGCGCGGTGGCAGATCGTTCATGTTCATCGATACCGCTGGAATTCGTCGCAAAGCGAAGGTGACGAAGGAAGACAGCGTGGTCGAAGCGACGAGCGTCATGCATGCGATCCGCGCGATGGAACGCTGCGAGGTGGTCGTGCTCTTGTGCGATGCGGCCGAAGGCGTTGCCGAGCAAGACGCGAAGATCTTGGGGCTCGCCGTCGATCGAGGACGCGCCGTGATCATCGCGCTCAACAAGAGCGACTTGCTCGAAAAGAACGGTCCGAAGAAGGCCGAAGAGTTAGCGAAGGACAAACTCGCGTTCGTGCCTTGGGCTCCCGTCGTGCACATCAGCGCGCGCACGGGGCGGGGCGTCGGCAATCTCGTGAAGACCATCGGCAAGGTCGCCGATGGGTACCGCAGCCGTGTGGGCACAGGCGCGCTCAATCGCTTCTTCGAGCAGGTTCTGGCCAACCGTCCACCGCCCACGTCAGGTGGTCGCGCACCGCGCCTTTTCTACATCACGCAAGCCGAAACATCGCCGCCGTTGTTCGTGGTCATGGCGAGCGATCCGGAGAAACTCCACTTCAGCTACCAGCGGTACGTGCAGAACCAACTGCGCAAATCGTTTGGATTCGAAGGAGTTCCCGTTCGGGTCAAGTACAAGCCTCGAAGGCGTCGCGAGCGATTCGGGGCCAAGCAGGGTTGAGCAGCCCCGTCTGATCGTCATTTGCCGGCGCCATTTGGCCCCTTCGTCCCATCCACCTGCCAGATCGGAACGGCTCGATGAAAAAGCTCGAGCCTTTCGATCGCCTCGTCATCGACGAGAGATCGCAAGCCAAGCACGGCTTGGTTCACCCCCGTAAAACCCAACGCTTTCGCCAACGCACGCAGTTTGGCTCCATCGTCCTCGTCGGCTTCCGAAGGCACGGCGCTCAGTCTTTCGCTCGATTCGTCCGAAGAGCGCGTGGGATCGATTTTGGCGCGATAGCAGATCTCGCGTGCAAGCTGCCGAGCCGCTACGGCACCACGAACCATGTATTGCTCGCGGAGAAGTTGTGCGTTTGTCCTTCCAACCCGCGCGATGAGCAGCGCCTGATCCTGCCAATCGCACAGTCGTTGCAAGCTGTAGGTTGTCGAGAAAAACAGCCGCGCCGTGGGGCAAAATGCGAGAGCATGCGTCGAGTCCACACCTTCTTCAGCGAGCCGTACGACGTCGTCCTCGCTGAGCCCTTCGATCGCGGTCATGTCGGCACTACGCGCAGCCCTCGCCGCCCCCACCCCGAGCAGAGTGGCAGCGCGATCTTTCACCGCGAGCAGCACTCGTTCGCCCAGCAGCGCAACGGCCACACCGACGATGAGCGCGCCCTTGTAGCCTTGGAAAAGATACCCTTTGCCATCACTCGTATCGCTCGATCCCGATAGAAACGCGATGCCGAGAAACACCGCCGCCACACTGACGACGAGCAGCGTTCTTGCGGCCCACGCCATCATGCGTGCAGTCGCGTCGTTGCTCGCGGAACGAAAGAGAATTTGCCCGAGGTTCAGCGTGAACGAGACCGTCGTTGCAGCACCGACGCTGAGGGCCACGAGATGCCGCAGCTCGTCTTGTTGGCGCGCATATCTGAGTAGAATCACTGCACACGCGATCAGGATGGCCGATCCAAGGAAGCCGAAGATCGTTGCGTGACGAGCCATGCGCTGCACCGACTCGCGCATCAGTTCGCCTTCATACGCCCACATACGATCGATTTTATATTTCCAATCCGTACGATCTCTCAGAGGCATCGAGGAAGGAAACGTTAGTTCCAGGCCAAACTCACCCCGCGCAAAACGACGCTCGACGAGCATTGCGGAACAGACGGCCAAAATCACCGGAAGCGCACACGCACCAAGCACACGCAAACGCGCGACCGGCGCTGGGTCCCATCCTGCGAGGTCGTAATAACCAACGACGAACATGCCGGTGAGGCAGGTCAAGACCAGCCAGCGAACGATCGACGGTGCCACGAGCGCAATGAAACGAAGCGTCGCGCGAAACGCCTCTTCAGCTCGCTGCGTTTGTTCGACGAACGATCCCGTCAGCAGCGAGTAAAACGCAAAAACCACGATCGCCACGGCGACTCCGCCGCCTACTTGAGCCACAAGTGAGGGAGCGTTCGGCACGACAAACTGAAAAAACCCAATCGCACCGGCGTATGCGAAAAGCACGACGCCCGTGGCAAGAAGCGCACCTGGCAACTTGATTCGTGACGACGGAGGTTGCTCGGGTGGCGGAGAGATTTCGGTGACTCGAGGCGTCGCTGCGGCGCTGCGAGCGTCCTCGGCGGGTCGCACACTTGCTCGACGAAGCGTCGCACTTGCTGCTGGAGCAGGCTGCTCGGCTCGAGGCGCAGCGTCACGTTCGGGCACGGCCATGCGTCACATCGTAACGCTCGGCCGCTTGATTTCGCCGCGGTGTTTTCTAGAGGTCGGACGTTTCGGGTCAGCGTCGAGTCGCGGACATTGCACCACGACGGCTACCTCGATTCGTTTCCAGACGATCGGGAGGCTCTTCGATTTCGAACTGTTCTGCGTCGGGCGGAAGACGTTGAGCTTTGTGGTGCAATCCTCCGGGATTTTCGCCGCGCTCATAACGCGCGCTGCCCTCTTGGCTGCTGATGCCACCAGCTTGTTGTTCCGCAATGCGACGGATCGTTCGCTCGTCAGCCGTGACAGGAACGCGACGTTCGACACGAATGCCGCGACGTCGTCGCTCCATCCAAGCAACCGCGAACGCGGCGACGACGACTCCAACCAAACGTCCAACTCCACGCAACGCATCACGCGTGCGGTGACGCTTCCAGACTCGGGCTTTCATGTGCAGGAACGTTGGGAACGAATGGATCGTCGTAAATGACCCGGACGATGATTCTGCGCGGACAAACTCTTATTTCTTCTTCATTCGCCGATCGATTTCGCACCTCAGATCGCACGGCTCATCAGACGGGGCCGGCAGCGTTGGTGCAGCTTCGGTTTTTCCTTTTGTAACCGATGCGTTTTGTTGAGGATTTGCGACAGGCCGTTGAGGACGCGGGAGCGCTGTCGCTGCCAGAGCCTGATTGTTCGTCGTCGTGGCAGCCGTGTTTTCTTTGACCACCAATGAATTCGTTGGTGGTGCAACGACCTCTACAGGACGTGACTCCCCCGCCGAAACAGTGTGCCCCATGCGAACAACCTCAGGCGCCCCTTCATTCTGTGCCGATCTCATTTGCAGGACACCCACGGCCACGACGGCCGAGGCGACCAGAACGAAGGACATCGCCAACCATTTCACATTTTTTTCACCAGTTTTCGCTTCGGCGGGTTTTGCCGCCTCGAACGCCTGGGGCAATAACGTCGCTTCCTCCGCGGGCGCTCCAAATGGATACGCATCGAGCGGCGAAAAGAACGGCGGCAATTCCTGGGCCACTGCATTCGCCATCATTTTTTTCAAATCAATGAGGCCCGAGTCGTGGACGGTCGCCGCAGCTTGCATTGCCGATACCGTCGATTCGGCCTTGACTGCGACCGCCCCCAGCGAAAACATCACGGAGTTGTCGTTATCCGGCCCGGACAAACCGGTCTCACGCGGCAAGGGCAACACTCGATGATCGCTTTTCACAGACGCACCTCCAGCTTCGAACGCCAGACGTGAGACTCCTCACCCCGTGCGAAGTTTTGGTGACCACTGAAAAGTCCATTAAAACTGAAACAGAGTGACCGTGGACAGGTGGTTCCGTCGGAAACTCGTGGTAACGAGCAAGCGACGAATGCGCCCACGTCGTTTTGGCTTCGAGCACGCCGGTTCATTGCCCGACGAGACCTCTTGACGACCATTACGTCGTCGGCGTAGCAAGGATATCGGCGACGAGTTTCACCCACGCGCGTTTGCCATCAAAAACCATGGCGTATTCGTATACGGGCGACGCGCCTGCGGCCACGAGATCCGTGGCATAACAACGATCACGAACTTGCATGGCCGCCTCCTTCAGCACGCCTTCTATTGTTTCGTCG
>CAZETM010000605.1:0-6105 GCA_964514885.1 uncultured Polyangium sp.
AGCTCCAAGAAGAGCAAGACAAGCAGAGGGCCGCGGCCAAGGGTGGTGGCGGACGTCCCACAGGTGGTGGTGGTCCCGCGAAAGCGTGTAACTGCGCGCCTGGCGATCCGCTCTGCAGTTGCTTGTGATCGGTTCGTTCCAGGCGGTTTGACCAAGAAACCGCTCGCTCGTGGCTCGCATCCCCTCCCCTCACGCCACGAGTTCAGTTAGGACAAACGCATCGTGATTCCCGATCGCACCGTTGCCACGCAGCGTCTCGTCTTCCCGCTCGACTATGCGTCACTCGACGAAGCCAGGGCGGGCGCGAGAACGGTGGCGCCGCATGTCGGCGTGCTCAAGGTCGGTCTCGAATTGTTCATGGCCGAAGGACCTGCATCGGTCGCGGTTTGTCATGACCTCGGACTCGATGTTTTCCTGGATCTGAAGCTGCACGACATCCCGGAAACCGTAGGTCGCGCGGTGAAAGCAGCCGCGTCGCTCGGCGTTCGGTACTTGACCGTGCATGCTCATGGTGGTCACGCGATGCTCGCTCGCGCAGTCGAAGAGGCCGCACATGCGCCCACGCCCCTGACGATCTTGGCGGTGACGGTGTTGACGTCGCTCGATGCGACGGATCTCGTTGCAGTGGGGATCGATGTTTCGACTGCTGAGCAGGTCGAACGCGTGGCACTTCTTGCGTGGAATGCGGGTGTGCGAGGGTTTGTCGCGTCCGCAGCCGAAGCGACAAACCTTCGGCGAGCACTTGGTCCGGACGCACTTTTGGTGACGCCGGGCATTCGTCCCGCTGGAAGTGCAGCGGGAGATCAAAAACGAGTCGTTACGCCCGCAGATGCCATCGCAGCGGGCGCGGATTTGCTTGTCGTGGGCAGACCGATTCGCGATGCGAACGATCCGCGCGAAGCGGCGCGCGTTGTCGCTCTGGAAATTGAAGCCGCACTCGAGGCACGAAGGTCGTGAGTCGCATTGTCTTCGGCGTCCAACCCGTACGCGAAGCCATTCGTGTGCATGGCGCCGCCATCGAACGCGTGGTCATCGAACACAAGCCAAACCCGAAGCTCCAAGGCCTGGGACGATTTGCCGAAGGGCGCGGCGTAACCGTCGAGTCGATATCGCGATTCGATCTCGACAAAGCAGCCGGAGCAGGCCGCCATCAAGGTGTGCTTGCGGTCGCGCCTGATCTCGTCTTGCACAAGCTCGAAGACGTCACGATCAGCCCAACGAGCATCATCGTCGCGCTCGATGGGATCATGGATCCACAGAACTTCGGAGCGATCGTACGCAGTGCCGTTGCTCTTGGAGCAACCGCGATCGTGTGGCCCGAGCACAGCTCGGCACCGCTTTCACCAGCGATGTTTCGAGCATCCGCAGGGGCGATCGAACATGCGGTGCTGTGCCGCGTGCATGCGCTGCCGCAAGCGATGCAGGACTTGGGTGAACGTGGCGTCACGGTCGTTGGCCTGGATGCGCAGGGGCCAACGGAGCTGGGAGCGATCGACTTACGTGGCCCGGTCGCGATGGTGATCGGTGCCGAGGACAAGGGCGCCAGGCGCACCGTGCTGCGTGCTTGTCAGCATATCGCTCGCCTACCGATGTCGGGCCCTATCAGCTCGCTCAACGCGTCCGTCGCCAGCGCGCTCGCGCTCTACGAGATCTTGCGACAGCGCAGCCTCACCCCCTAGCCCCTCTCCAACTTCGCTTCGCTCCGTGGAGAGAGGAGCCCGAGGATTCCCCCTCTCCACCTCACGCCAGCCCTCTCCACGACGTGGAGAACTTGGCCCGATCGCGTGCTTCTTGCGATGCTGATCGAGACAGAGCGGTCTGACGCGCGCTTGCCGCTTCCAAGCTGGTTTGGCGGTGATCTTTGGCGCGTCCCGCAGTCCTGATTGGGACCAACATCCCTCACGTCGTCGTCTGTTCAGGGGCGCGCGAGACCGGAATCATTTTGTCAACAAGATCCCGATTACATGACCAATTAGACGAACAATTTCAATAGCTTAGCACTCATCTTCATACCTATTGGATCCTGTCGAAATTCCCCTGAACACGTTTACAGGAGTCACTCGTGGTCATTCCATTCAGTGGATCGACCCGTGCTGCATGTAAGCGATCCGAATTCCTGATCATTTTCAAGCACTTAGATCGTTACCTCCGAGAAACCGCACGCACTTGACCGGAATCGTTCAAGTAATCCGCGAAGGGTCACCGGGCCGCGGGCAAACGCGCGACACCCCAACGTTTTTCCCTTGGAACAGCTCGAAGCGAGATGGAGCACATGTGGTTCGCGAAGACAAACTCCTCGCGAGGCCGCTTTCGATGCGGATCCGTGTCGCCTACCGCTCGACGTGTGTTCAGGTACGAAGCGCGAGCGTCGAGGCACGGGCGAGCACTCGCTCCCACCGCACGAGCGCTTCGCGGATCAGCTCCAGCGTCGACTCTTCACCGAGCGACACACGCACTGCCGAAAGCGCACGCTCACGACCCACCATCGCATCGAGCACGGGAGAAGGCTCAGCCGTGCCTGCACTGCATGCCGAGCCGCTCGAGACGGCGACTCCTTCGAGGTCGAGCGCTGCGCACAGCTCGGGGCCCAGCCATCCGCTGAACGACATGTTCGTCACGTGCGGAGCGCGCTCGCCTTCGCCATTACGCGCGACGTTCGTTCCAGTTGCTGCACCGATTCGCTCGAGTTCTACCTCGACGAAATCACGTAGCGGCTCGAGCGCGACGTAACGCTCCGACATGTTGCGCGCTCGATCTGCAGCCACGGCAAACCCTGCGCACGCCACGGGATCTTGCGTACCGGGTCGCATGCCTTTCTCTTGCGATCCGCCGTAAAGCAAGCGTCGCAGATGCACCGACGAACGAGTCGCCAATGCACCAACACCTTTCGGTCCGCGGATCTTGTGCGATGCAAGCGTGACGAGATCCGCCGCTTCGAACGTCGCTCGCGGTAGTTTGCCCACGGCCTGCACCGCATCGACCAACAGAAGCGCTTTGCGCGCATGGCAGATCTCGGCCGTCTCGGAGATCGGCTGAATGACGCCAGTTTCGTGATTGACCGCTTGCAGCGCGACGAGTCGCACGGTGGCTCCTGCTGCAGTCGCGCGATCCATCGCGTCCGCGATCGCCGCTGGATCCACACGCCCCGATGACGTCGGAGACACCCACTCGACGAGCACCCCTCGTTCAGCAAGGTGCTCGGCAAACTTCACTACGGATGGATGCTCGGCCCGACTGGCGACGAGCGCACCGCGCGTAGAGTTCGACTTGGACAAACCATCGGCGAATGCGTGCCACAAGGCGAGGTTGTTCGCTTCGGTGCCTCCGGAAGTCAGCGTGACGTCGCGTGGATCCAGCCCTACGAGGCTAGCCACGGCTTCCCGCGCGTCCTCGACACGCGCACGCGCTTTGCGTCCCGTTCCATGCACGCTGGCGGGATTGCCCCACGCGTGACGAGCTGCATCGATCATCGCCGCAACGACGTCCGGATGAGGCGGCGTGGTTGCGTTCCAATCGAGATAGATCTGATTCACCGATCTTTTTCCCCGTCTGCGGGAAGCTCCCACGGAGCGCGTACAGCCACCGTGAGATAAAACGCGGCGCCGCCTAGTCGAACGGCTTCGATGATTTCGTTGCAGGGCGAAGCAATACGCATGTCGCCACCGAGCCCTCGAGCTGTACGACGAGCGATCGCGAGGCCTACGCCAACGCCGCCATGTTCACGCGTGACCGAGCCATCGACCTGGTAAAACGGATCGAAGATTCGTGACTGTTGCTCGGGAGGAATTCCTGGCCCCGTGTCCGCTACGCAAAGCTCGTAGTGCCCTGAAACCAAACGCATCACGCGCAATCCGACGGTGCCTCCGGACGGCGTGAATTTCGCAGCGTTTTCAAGCATGTGCACGATCGCGCGCTGAAGCCTGTTCGCATCTCCCCACGCTGCGAGCGGTCCGCGTGGAAGCTCTTCCACGAGCTGAATCCGCGACTCCGCAAGACGATCGGCAACTTGCGCCATCGCGCGTCGGGTCGTGTCGAGGATGTCGTAGTCGATGTGTTGAAAGTGCATCCGGCCCGTTTCGAGACCGGTCACATCAAGCAGGTTGTCGAGCAGCGATCGCAAGCGTCGCACGCAGTCGTCCATCGCTCGCAGGGCCTTGCCTTGCGCACGCGTGAGCGGCCCGAGCTCTTCGTCTTGCAGCAACTTCACGTAGCCCACGATCGGCGTCATCGGCGTCGCGAGCTCATGCGAAATGTTGCGGTAGAACGCGGTGCGCGCGGAATCGAGGTCTCGAAGACGCGAGTTGGCTCGGCTGAGTTCGGCTACTTTTTCTTCGAGGTGCTGCACGATTCGCGTGCTTTGCTGTCGCAGTCGCAACGCGCCTGCCGATGCAGCGTCGAGCTCGCGCGGTCCTTGCTGCATGAACCTTTCCAGTTGACTCGCGAAGGATCGCGCATCGATCGGCTTTTGCAAAAAACCGTCGCAGCCTACGGCGAGGCTCGTTTCGCGATCGCCCTCGGCCGTGATCGCGATGATCGGCACTCCGGAAAGCTTGGGCTCACCACGCAAGCGCAGCGTGACCTCGAAGCCATCGAGCCCTGGAATGTTGAGATCGACGAGCACCAAGTCGGGGCGAACTTCACACGCGAGCCGCACGCCTTCGAGGCCGTCGGCAGCGTCGATCACCTCGTAACCGACTTTCTGGAGCAGTTTGCGGACCAGCAGACGGTTGGCCGGATCGTCCTCGATATGCAGGATGCGTGGCATTCGTGGCGCACATCGTACCGCGCATCGAGGCAAACGCGCAGGTTGACGAACGGGCCAGTGTCGGCGATACGAGCCTCATGCGTCCGCTCGCCCTTTCGTCTGCACGGGTTCGCTCGATTGCCATCGCGATGGCGTGGCTTGTTGGTGGTTGTTGCAGTTCGGGAAGCACCGATGGTGCCGCTCAGAACCAAGCCGCTCCCGCCGCTTCGACATCGATGCCCACAACACCGCCCTCACCCGTCGATCCTGGCAACCCAACGCCTGCTGATGCGGAGATCGATCGCATTCCGGCACCGGTCGTGCCTGAACGACGCATCGCTGGAGCCGCGCACATCCTCGTTGCTTACAAGGGCTCCGAGCGTGCGCCGAAGACGGTGACGCGATCGAAGGACGATGCGAAGAAACGCGCCACCGATGCTCTCGAAAAGTTGAAGGCCAAGAAGGCCACGTTCGAGGAACTCGTGAAGCAGTACTCGGACGACGAGATCTCGAAGCCTGCCGAGGGCAAACTTGGTAACTTCGAGCCGAACGCGATGCCTGCGGCGTTCTCGGATGCGACGTTCGCGATGAAGGTGGATGACGTCTCGGAGGTGGTGGAAACTCCGCGCGGCTTCCACATCATCAAGCGGACGAAGTGAACGAGGGCACCTGCTGTCGAACGAACCAGCCATGGGCACACCACCGTCCGTCGCCTCGAGGTCTCGCCAGCGCTGCGAAAGCTGAACAAGGAATATCCGCTCTCGCGACTATGGCGATGGGCAACCGCGCAGCCGTGCTCAGCAACTGCCCGCTTCTTGTCGCACTCGCCCAACAAAACCATGACGCACTGCGACAGTCCGGGGGCACCGTGAGATCGGGCGGTACCGTGTCGCCTTCCAATTCGCGAAAATCGCCCGACACGATAACGCTCGCCCATAGATTGGGATGCGAGGTTTCCTTATTCGATAACATCGCGAGCAGCACGTTACGCATCGATTCGCTCCGCCTACCCTTCCCTTTCAGCCGACCATAACACGATTGCATCAGCTCGCGGGTTCGTCCGGTATCCACTTGTCAGAGGCTCATCACTTGCGTTTCGGCCCCGGCCATGGAGAGGGCGCGGCTTCGTCGATACCACTTTTTCGCTGATTAAAGCCAGCCAACGCGATTCCCCAAGCTCGTCGTCGCGGTGACCCAATGCATTGAATCTCGCTTCGCTGAGGAAATACTGGAGGCACGAACCGACTTGCCAACGCCTACGGATGCATGATAACTTCATCGCGTGCGCTGGAACGAAGAAAAAAGCCGTCGTTTTCAGGCTCTCCGGGCGGTCGAGGCGCAGGAGGGGTTGACCGAAATAG
>CAZETM010000606.1:0-6094 GCA_964514885.1 uncultured Polyangium sp.
CGGTGCGGCGCGCTTTTTGGTCCGATGTCCAGGGACCTTCGACGGCGAGATCGGCGGCGTAATAGACCAGCGCGTGATCTTCAACCGCGTCGAAATCCGCTTTTCGTGAGGCCGCACGTGCGGGCGACAGCTCGGTCGTGAGGTTGGACAATAGCTGCGTGAATTCGTGTTTTAGAATCGTGGTGAGCCGCGCGGCGCGTTCGCGGCTGACGCGAGGTTGCACGAGCGAGGTTGTGGGCATTGCGAGGAGCGCAGGTTTCGCGGCAGTGAAGAGGTCATTCATGCGTTTCGGTTCGGGATCCACAGGTATACTCCGAGCAAGAGGTGATGTGCGTGCATGCGTCAGCGTATAATCGACGTCAACGAGAAAGTCGCGCGAGACGTTGTTTGCGTGGTGCCGGTTCGCTGGATGTGTGATTGACCGGCAATCGGCGCATGGCGGGTCGTGTGGAAGCGCCGATGGGCGAACGATCGCGTGCGGTGACATCCGCAGATGCGCTGATGGGCGAACGATCGCGTTTGGAGGCATGTTGGGAAGGGCGAATGGGCGAACGATCGCGTGCGGTGACATCCGCAGATGCGCGAATGGGCGAACGATCGCGCGCGGAGGCATCTGAAGATGCGCTGATGGGCGAACGATCGCGTGCGGTGACATCGGCAGATGCGCTGTTGGGCGAATGGTCGCGTGCGGTGACATCCGCAGATGCGCCCGCCTCTACCGCGGCAACGTCCACGCTGGAGCAACGATCGACGGACAGTGTGACGGCGCGACGCATCTTGCGTGATGTAACGCTCGCGTTTGCCGGCGCCGATGCACACGTGTATCCGCACGTCGAGAAAAATCGTCATCGACGCGCGCAGCCCGTTCAAACA
This sequence comes from uncultured Polyangium sp., assembly GCA_964514885.1. Classification (GTDB taxonomy): domain Bacteria; phylum Myxococcota_A; class Polyangia; order Polyangiales; family Polyangiaceae; genus Polyangium. The sequence continues at coordinate 874 of CAZETM010000606.1, forward strand.
CGGCGAAACGAGGATTCAGAACGTGGGTAACGATACGGAAAACTGGATCTCTTCGAGACGCACTTAACACGCCAAGTTCGAAAGTGGCACTTTGTTTGAACCAAGTACACGGTCTCGTGTCGGACGAGCCAATGGCGACGATCGTGCAGCACCACAGCACGCTGACCGATGCGTGCGCGGATCTCGTGCAGACGGCGAATGAAAGCGGCGGACGTGACAACACCACGGTCGTGCTCATGCGCATCGAACCAGATGGCGCGCCGTGGACGAACCGGCCGAGTCGTCCGCCGGAAAAGTAACCTCAAGCGTCAGACAACGAAGAAGCTCGTTGCGACTGCATGTATGCGCGACGCGCGCTCGCCATCGCGTACCGCACACGCAAGCAACGGCTCAGCGCCCTGCGCTCCTGCCACACCCGTTCGACGTGTACGAGCGCCGCGGCAGGAACGCGTTCGTCCGGACGACAATCGATCCGTGCAGCAACGGTTGCACAGACATCGAGGGGCAGGTCGGCCGACGGCATGGTCATCCTGGACAAACCTCTGGCCCCGGGCCGCAGAGACTCACCGGATCGACGCACGGGTTCGACCTTCACCGACGTGGGTTTGGCCGACACGGTAATGGCGTTGCTTTCGGGACGATTCCCATGCGAGTCTGTCGCGACAAACATTTACATGCGGCCCGTGGAAGGCACGACTTCGTGCACGATGCGATCGGATTTGGTCGCGACGATGACATGCGTGGGAAGCCGTCGCGGGGGGCAGCAAAGAACCTGCTCTCGACGTCCCAAAGCCGCCGCACCGGTACGAGCGGTCTCTGAACGCTAGCGCCCGAGCCAGCGGGTGAGGGCGAGGTGGTGCTTCTAACCGCACGGAAACCTTTCCCATCGATGGCTTGGTCGGCGCGGCACGCGATCTCGCTTGGAGTTCGGTCATGGCGGGGCGCTTTGGCATCGGGAGTGGGCTTAGGCACGATCGCGCTTGACATGCGCCGTCGTCAGCAACGACACTGTGGATCCGCTTATGCCCTGCGAACCCATTTTTTTCGTAGCTTCGTCGGAAGACGACGAAACATTCGATTTCGTCGGTCGACTGGAGCCTGATGCCACCAAGGCTCTTGAGCCATGCCGCCGCCTCGCGTGGCATTTCTTGCGGGATACGACGCCGGCGTCGTTTTTGGATCGGCTTCTTCACGGGCCGACTGCGGCCGGCCGTGTCCGCTTCCTGCGTGCCCTGCTCGACGAGTTGTGCGCGAGGTATGCCTCTGGAGAGGTCGAGGCAGCCGAACACTTGTGGGGGTTCGTCGAGCCAGCTCTTGCCAGGGCGCCCGAGGACAAGGCGCTCGTTCGAGGCATCGCCTCGCTCGGTATGGCAACGGGCATCGATGACCCCGCGGCCGCTGCCGAGCATGTCGCAAGCGCGCTGCGCACGGAGGTCTTGCCGTGGCTCCACGCGGCCATCGGCGCCTCGGGTCAGCGACTCGCCTCGGCTTGGCATAAATCCCGCCTCGAAGAACATATCCCCCGATCCACGTTTCCTGCATTGAGATGGCTTCGGACGGAAATGCACGTGCACAAATGGATGCCCGCACTTTGCAATGGGGATATTGCGGCGGCAAACGATTTCTTGAGCGAGCTCCACCACGTACCTCTCGAGGTACGTGCGGCGATGAGCGACCAGGTTGAGCTCGATACGGAGACACTTCTTTCGAGGCTCAAGGACGGCGGATCCGCGGCACTCTTTTTGGCGAGTGTCGATACGATGCGCAAACTTGTTGAGCGGTTTCCGTTCAGCACAAATCTCCGCGATGCTTTGGCAAGCGCTCTTTTCGCAAGCGCGACGGCGTACGCTCGCGCGGGGGATGCGCCTTCCGCCGCACGTGCGCTGCGGGAGGCGCTTTCGATCGGCACGTCGTCGGCCGACCCGGAGACCTTGTTCGAGCAATTGCTTGCAGTCACGCCGGATTCGGACAAGGCGTCCGTTCTCGCGGAGCGCGCGCTACTTAATGCGGCAACAACAACCGATTCCGGTGCTGAGGCAGAGCGGCCGGCGGGTCGCACGGCGGGCGCATTGATTGCGGTCTCTTTCCGGCGTGCGCTCGACTCGGTCGTGGAGAGGCGAGGCCGGCGGATCGAACAAGCGGTGGATTCGTGGTGGCTGAGCCTATGGGCCGTGCGCGGCGGCGGTTTGCCCGCCATTGTCCTGTTCGTCGTTGGAATGGGTTTTCTCGTCCCAGGTGCCGTCTTGGGTATCTCCCACGAGGCCCACGACGCGGCGCTGCGGCGCGTGGAGCGGGACGTGGAGGCGTCCTTCGATGCGCGCGATTGGGACAAAGTACGCAGTCACGGGCGTGAGTTTCTCGGGATTGCGCGGCCCGACGACGTGAACGATGCGGTTGTTGTGGCGATTGGTCGCTATCGACGAGCGCTCGTGGAGTCGCTTCGGGCTGCGCTTGCGGGCGGGCCCGAGAAGGAAGCCGACGCGGCCGCACTCGGTCGCGAGGCTGCAGCATTGGATCGGTGGTCGTTGAAGATGGGCAGTGCAGAGGCACCCTGACAGGCGGGAGTTTTGCAATGGAACGGATTGTCTTTGGTTGCATCTGTATCGCGATCGTGCTGCTCATTCGCATGTACCGCAAAGGAGCGTCGTCGACCTCCTCCTTGGACGAGGTCGAAACGCCGCGGTTCGAAGAGCCGAAACCCGTACGACCCGGCCTTCACCGCGTTGCCTTCTGGGGCAGCCTCTGCCTCGCCATCGCCGGTGTTTGGCTTTATGCGCATGTCACGCGCGATCGGATCTCGGGCGTCGACCCCGAAACGTTGCGTGATTCAATTGCCACATTGCCTGCGGCGCCTTCAGCGACGCCTAAGGTTGTGCAGAGCGAACCCTTCGATGTCGATATTTCGACTGCCATGGAGGCGCTCGAAGGGCTGCCGAAAGAGGAGGTGGACGACCAGCTCCGGGATTGGGCCGTATTCGGCACGCTGGCTCGTCTGGAGGTCGACGAAGACGAGATCTTGACGGCGACGTACCCAATGGTGCCCGTCAGACGCCCGTATCTCGCGGACGTGCTTTCGTTCGACTATGGTCGAGGCCGCCGTGCGGTCCTTCGAGACGAGCCGCTGCTCTTCGTCGAGAAGGGCGAGCGTGATCCCATTGCGACGCTGGGTCGCCTCGCGGATCGGGTGCGCATGGAAATGGGTCGCATCCCGGCGAACGTGCAGGTGTACGAGGTCGAGCCGAAGCTCTCGGATGGTATCGTCCGTGTGACGTTGCGCGAGACCATCCCGGGGTCGGAACTTTTCAGCGACAAATATGGCTACGTCGAGCGGGTCGTCGCGGACGAAGGCGCCCTGCAAGGCTTTCTCGAGAACGCCGATGATCTTTCTTTCGTTGAGAATCGGGACGGTGAAATCGTCATCGGTGGACGCCGCTTCTCGAACAGCCGTACTTCGGGGGTTTTGCTCGACGATGTCGCCGTGCTTTATCAGAGCTACGAAGCAGGTAGGGCGCCGGGGTTTTCCCTCGATCCGACGTGGCAGACCGAGGGGCTCGCGGCGTTGCTTCGAGATCTCGCGCAGGATCCGTGCAAACCGTTCCGCGAGGAAGCCAAGAAATACAGCAAGACGTTTCGAAAGATAATCGACAAGGAGATCCTGTCGTCGATCCTGGAGGATCGCGATGCAGACCGAGAGAAGATCCAGAAGCAGTATTTGTGGTTTTTGGAGAGCAGGGACAAACATCTTGCATCCGGTCACGCGTCCTTTGCCGATTACTCGCGGGCACGTTTGGGTTCCATCGGTCGACTGCTCGATGATGGCGAAGACGCGTCGAAACGCTGCGACGCGCTCGCGTCTACGGTCCGCGCGACGTTCACCAAGGTCGCGAGCACGATCCAGAAAAGCGAATTTCGGTCGGCGGACGAGGCCATGTTGCCGCTCGCGAAGCTCACCCGCCGTGCGTCCGGCGACGACTTGATCGCCTTCGCCGTGCACGCTCTCGCCGATCACATCAAAGCCTCCAAGAGGGTTCAGTGTGCTCGATACGACGGACCGCTCCAGGGGACCAACGTCGGGATGGTCCTCTTCTATACGGATTTCCTCGCAAAAGCATGGCACGCCGTGGACATGCATCGTTCGGCGCCGGTGCTGGAGGTGCCGGGCTTTCTCTCGAAGCCGGTCATCGACATAGACCCGGCCTGGCTTGCGGAGGCGAAGGCCAAACCGGCGACGAGGATCTGGTTCGGCCCGCGTCCCGACGCATTCTCACGGGACATCGACGCAAGTGCGGTCTTTTTTCAGCACATCGCAGCGCGGGTCTACGCGGCGGGCAGCGACGACGCGAACCCCGAAAAGGGGGAGCAGCAGCCCGCCGAGGCTTCGAGGCGCACGATCGGCTGGTGGGATCGACATTACCAAGCGATCGCCGACTACGAAAATCAATATCACGCGCTCAATCAGATCATGAAGTGGTCGGTTGCTGCCGGGTGGTTGCAACAGAACCATCGTCTCGGGTTCTTGGCGACGACATCGACGGTGCATGAGCACCGCTTCGATCGATGGTTGCAGCAGAACGCGAAATCGTTGAAGTATCGACACGGGGTCCCCCTGCGCGCCCAGGGGGAATCTCCGACCGGCACCGAGTGCATGGATCTCCTTACGTCCTACCCATTCACACACGCGGGGGAATCCTTTCACATCACCGGCGGCGTGAGCCTCGCGGGGAAATTAGCGTTCAAGGAAGCGCAGATCGCGGGTCGTTCCGCCCTCCTCGAAGGGAAGACAGCCGCCCGCGTTGCGGATGACATTTCCGTCGGCACTGCCCTTCGGCCGCAACTTAGAAAGGTGGGCACGGGCGTCGTCAAAGCGGATATCCCACGCTCCGCCGTGGCACGTTGGCGCGGCAAGGATGTCGCGCTGCACGGTGAGGTTCGCATGACCGCGCAGCGCCGGGCGAAGGGCGAGCTCTCCGTGGCCTTGGGCGACGGGAACGATGCGCGATTCGGCCGATTGACGCTGGCCAAAGGCGAACGGAAGAACGTCGTATTGAGCTGGTTCGGCGAAGAGGTCGCGGAGCGCGCCCCCGTACACGTCGTGCCAAACCCGCTCGCCGGCGCGGAGACGGCTGACGACCTCGAACTGCTGCGCATCATGAGGGGGCTCGAGGACGGAGAAGGTGACCTCCTCACGAAAACGTTGCGGAGGCGCGGGGACGATTTTCGC
>CAZETM010000607.1:0-6081 GCA_964514885.1 uncultured Polyangium sp.
AATACTTCAGTATTTCGAGCGATGTCGACCGACGATTTCGGGCGTGAGCAGATAAATCAACGACCTGCTAGTGCGCCGGAAACGGCTCCACATACCGCATGAACTTTCGCAGATACGGCGTATCGAATTGCACCTTCGTGATGCGCTCGATGGCAATCAGCGAAGGCCCATCGTCCCAGTTTCCCAGTGCATCGACGTAATGCAGCGAGATGTGCTCTGTTCCGACCTGGATGAGGCGACCCAGGTAGAACGCTTGTTCTTCTTCGCTGTCGTCTTCGCACTCGATGATGACGTCGGTGTATTTCGCCTGCAGTGATTCCAGCGCAGTGGTCAGAGTGGCGAGGTTGATCTCGATCGGCAGTTGCAATCCGCCGAGCAGCGCTTCGCCCGTCAGCATCCGATCCCAGTGCAGCTCGTGCGCACCTCGTTCATGCGACAACACGTCCTCGACTCGAAAGAGCGTGTACCCGTCCGGGTCGAAGTCGTCGAAGCAGTGCATCAGCCCAAGGTCTGGGGAGAGCCCAAGCAGGTAGCCGTGAAGTGAAGGCTCCGCCGACAAGCTCCGTTCGATCTGGAGCATCTTCGAAGTCCCAACGAATTCAGCTAAGGACACGTACATGTTCGTTCGTCGCAGGTCCGGACGCATATTAGGAGGAGCATCCGGTCATGGGCAAGATTGCTGTGGTAGCCGAGGTGTTGCCAAAAATTTCGCCTCACGACGTGACGAACTCTGAAAGCGTTCCTGACTGTCTGGCGTTCTTTTCACGAGCTGCCGATCTTCGACAAAACTTTTTCCATGTGTCGTTGTCACAGAAGCTCCGGGCCGCTCGATACGTCAAAGGACCCGCTGTCACTGGGATGAGGAGATAGTCATGAACACTGTTAGGACGCTCGCTATTCGTTTCGCCCTTGCTTTCGCCGCCGTTTCGGGCGCCGCTGCTTTTTCTCACGACGCAAGCGCATGCGGCGACGTGTTCATCCCCGAGATCGACCATCGCGTTCAGGGCTTGGCCAATGCCGAGAAGGCTCTTCGTGATGGCAAGATTGCTGCTTCTGCCCAGTCCATCGTCCGCATGTTTCCCGAGATTCGCCTGATCAACCCGGGCAAAGACGGCATGCTCGGTCGTGCGCAGCGTACGCTCGCCATTGCGCTCGTGAGGACCGACGGCGCCATCGAGCTTGACGCGACGTGGCGTTCCAAGACGTCCGAGCAACGCGCTCAGAACATTGCGTGGGCTGTTTCGTCGCTCGAGCGGTTGCGCAAGGTTCGCACGAATGATCCGGCCGTCGACACGGATCTTGGCGAGGCGTTGGCGAAGGTGGATGGTCGACATGACGAGGCGCGGGGGATGTTGCAGAGTTTGGCCGATCGTGACTTGATGGCGACTCCCAATGGTTATGCGGCGCTTGGCAAGTTGCAGAACGAAGCGGGCAATACGACGGCGCGAGATGCCGCGATTGCTCGTTGCAATGCGATGGCGAAAGATGCTGAGATTTGCAAAGTCGCCCCGTCGGCAGGTGGCCAGAGCTGATCGGGAAAGTGGTTTCGTTGTGAATCGCGCGTTCGTTCTTGCCAGTCTCGTCCTTCTCCTTCTCCTCGTGGGCTGTCGCAAGAGCGAACGCACCGAGGCCGCTTCCACAGCAACCGCAGCCGCATTGGCTGCACCTAATGCCGCATATGCGGAACCCCCCCTTGGCGATGTAGAGCGCGGCAAAGCGCTTGTCGCCAAGCTCGAATGCAATCGGTGCCACGAATTGGCCGACGTTGGGCCTCCGGTGCTCGATAAAGATTGCGTTCGTTGTCATCAACAGATTCACGCTGGTACATACAAGGCTTCCCGGTCGTCGCTGACGAAGTGGCAAAAGACCATCATTCATTTTCGCGACACGCCGTCGCTTGCGAATGTGGGTGGTCGGCTTCGACGTGGGTTCATTGAACAGTTTTTGCTCGACCCGAAAGACATGCGTCCGCACATGGACACGTCGATGCCGCGTCTGGATATCTCGGCGGAGGAAGCTCGGGACATAGCCACGTATGTGACCGCAGGATCTATCCCGGCCAAACCATTTTCGTTGGACGGAGCGAGTGCTGATCGGGGAGGGGCGGTATTCGAGGCGAAAGGATGCCGGCAGTGTCACGAATACACGGGGGCGCCGCGGGCTGTTTTGCCGGCGGGATTGCCGGCGGTGGAAGGGACGGGGGATCGTCGAGCGCATTCGTTGGCGCCTGATTTGCGTTACGCGCGTGAGCGAATGAATGTGGGAGAAATCGCGCGGTGGATCGAGGATCCCAAGGCAATCGATCCGAATACGGCGATGCCGAAGACGCCGATGACGACGGAAGAGATTCGAGACGTCGCGGCGTATTTGGTGAGCGCGAATCTCGCGGCCAAGGTGGACAAACCCATTCCGACGCGTTTGCCGGTGTTGTCTCGGCGGGTGACGTACGAAGAAGTGGAGCGGCGAGTTTTTCGCAATACGTGTTGGCATTGCCATGCCGAGCCGGATTATGCGATTGGTGATGGTGGCCCGGGGAATACGGGTGGATTTGGATTCAAGCCGCGAGGGCTGAACCTGGCCGAATACGAGGGGATTCAGGCTGGATACGTGGACGACAAAGGCGAGCGGCGGAGCATTTTCTCGGCGATGCCGGATGGTACACCGCGGCTCGTGTATGCACTGCTGGCGCGATATCGTGAAGAAGCGGGGCAGCGTGATCCGGTGGTGCGCGGAATGCCGATGGGTTTGCCGTCGGTGACGCCAGAGGAGATTCAGCTCGTGGAAACGTGGATCGCGCAGGGACGGCCGCAGTGAGTTAGTTTTGGCGACGGCGACGCAGCATGCCCAGCGTCGCCAGAAGACCGGCGATCCAAATACCTGACGGCGATTCTGATTCTACCGTCCTACACCCACACCCTCGCGCCCCACGTTGCACCTGCATAGTACGCGGATCTGGCGCCACGGTTTTCCCGTCCAGCGTCGCGCCCGAGCCCGTCACGATAAAGCTCGCCCAATAAAATGGATGCGTTTTGGTTTGTCGCACCGAAAGCTGCGCCGTACGCATCGCTTCGCTACGTCCTGCCCCTTTGGCCAATTCTTCATAGAATCGCACCATCAGGTTTTTCGTCGCTTCATCGTCCACTTGCCATAAGCTCGTGACTTGCGTCTCCGCGCCCGCAATCATCATTGCGCGCTGCAATCCATAAACACCTTCGCCGCTCAATGCTTGCCCCACGCCCGTTTCGCACGCGGAGAGCACCACCAGCTTCGTACCCTGTAAATCCAAATTGGATACCTCGAGCGCCGTGAGCACACCGTCTTCCCGCTCGGTTTCGCTTCTTCTGCGATTGGCTCCATGAAGCGCCAGCCCCGCGCGCAATAGCGGATTGGCATTCCACGGATCGATCCTCGGCCTCTTGCCGTCCGCGGATGCTGCGGCATTTTCGATGTCTGGCAAGAAAAACCCATGCGTCGCAATGTGCAAAACTCGCGGACCGTGCACCGCCTTGATGGCTTCTTCCGTCGCATTGGAACCGGCGAGCAGCAGCGATTTCCCCATCGTTTTCTGAACGCGTTGGCCTTCTTCTTCGGTGCCTTGCAATTGCGAAAAGAACACCCGCGACAGATCCACCGCGCGCGTATCCGCCATGGCGACCTGAGCCATCTCCGTTTCGACGGTTTTTCCAAAATCTGGATTCGCTACGATCAACGCTTCTTGCCTGGGCGTATTGGGATCCGTCTTCAAACGCAGCAAATCGCGGCCGGTCATCATGTACGTAATCGACATCGTCTCGACTAACTCGCGATTCGATTCGTCGACCAAAGCATAAAACGGCACAAAGCTCAATGCGCCATCGGGGCTCAAAAGCACCCACCGTGTCGTTCCCAATGCTTTGCGCAATGGCTCGGTGACGAGCGTATCGAGCTGCCTGGCGAGCGGCCGATGGTCACCGCTCGACTTCAGCTCTGCGACGAATTTCATAGCCGTGGAATTGATCGGGCTTGCCGTTCCCAAATCGACCCACGCTGGATCACCCGTTTTATGCAGCACGTATGCAGCAATGCGCGCTTTTCCCCACGTGGGATGTACCGGCGGGCCAAATGGGCGATACGGACGATATTCGAATAGCTCGACCAATGCCGCGCCGTCGGGGATGTTTTGCTGGACTTCTTCCAATTTCAAGAGCGGCTGGTCGTCGAGTCGCGACTTCGAGTTTCGTGCCGCATGTGCCGCGAGACGTTCTTCCAAGACGCGCCGTCGTTCCTCCAAGTCGAACAAATCGTCTTGGAAGTCTTGCATCGTGATATCAATGGGGCCACGCGAGATCATCGTCGACATCTGCGAACTGAGATCCGTCAGCTCTTTGGCCAACGCTCGTCCTTCGTCGTCGAGGTTTTCTCGCAATGCATTGAGCCCGCCCAGCATCGCCTCGAAAACCATTCCCTTGCGGCGCAGAATCGTCGTGAGAGCTGCGCGGGCCGCCGTCGGGTTTGTCGGAGCATATTGCAGATGCAGCGACACGATAGCGTCCGTATCGTGTTGCAGTTGCTTTGCGGCAATGCGCTTTTGCCTTTCGGAGCCCATACTGAGCACGTGTCTCGCGCGTCGGTCAGCCAAGTCGGCGGCTTTCGATGCATATGCCACCGCTTCCACCGATTTGGCCATCACCACGTACAAACTCGACAAATTGTGCAGCGCTTGAATGATCGAATGGTGAAATGGGTGGTATACGGCTTCGCGCAGGGTTAGCGCTTCTTTTAGTGCCTTCTCCGCTTCACGCACGTCTTTGCGGCGCGTCGCGAGAAGACCCCGCACGGTCAGCACTCGAGCACGGATCAATCGCGGAACGGACTTGTCTTCGTCGACCAACCGTTCGGCTGCTTTCAGCACTTGTTCGGTTTGGGCCACATCGCCTTTGGCCAGATACAATTCGGCTTGATGCAGATCGGCAAGCGCATTGAAACCCGGTGGAAGCACCATTCCCAGCGTCGAGCGCATCTGCTGAATGCATTGTTGCGCCGCTCGATGTTCCCCGCGCTCTCGGTGCAGTTGGCCGAGCACGTCGAGTGCCTGCATCATCAATGCGGTTTCCCCGACCTGACGCATGGGGCGACCAATGAAATAATCCGCTGCTTCGCGGAGCAGTTCTTGGCCGCGGTCGACGTCGCCCGAATAATACGCGAGTGATCCCAAAAGGAGCGGGCGCAACTCTGGCCGCAATTCAACACGAGTGTCGCGTTTCTTGGCCATTGCCGGCACAAGAATCGATGCAGCTTGGCGCAAATCGCCATAACGCGTAGCTAACCAAGCCCGCTGCACCAAGGCATCGTATTGGCCTCCCGGGCGCTTTTCCAGCTCTTCGATGGCTTCGATGGCCGCGCGATATTCATGATCCCGCGCAAAATCACCAATCTTCTCTTGCGCGGCCTTGTTCGATTCTGCCACGGAATCTGCAGGGGCCGAATCGTCCGGACTGTGCGCGGACGCATTGTACGGGACGGACAAGCTTGTTGCAGCTCCAAGGAAAACCGCTAGCGCCGTGCTCAAATACTTCATGCCGCCGGCTCCCCCAAAAACGTCGGAAATTGCTTCACGGTCAAAACATGCCGCGCAGCCTCGACGGGATTCGTAGGCAACCGGCAGAAATATCGCATCGACGTGCGCAACGATCCAAACGTTCTTTCAATGTCCTGCCAATACTCATTTGCCGCCACGTTCGCCCGCACCGGGGCTGCTATGTGTGGGTTTTTCTTGAACGAGCGCGTGTATTCCAAGAGCCGTGCGTGATAATCAGCCTCTTCGACCACCGCGTCTATTGAATCTCGCCGCGGATGCGTTCCATCCAGCATCGACTCGATTTGCCGTTCCAATTCGTCCACGCCGTCGTCCCACATGCCGAGCAATTCCAGGTCATACCGCGGATTGGCGTGCACGACCTGCATCAAGTGACCAATAATGCCGACTTTCGTGCTGAAGAAGCCGACAGGATCGGCCACGCTCGAGGGGTCGTCCAAGAATCGTAACACTTGGTGAAACCCATAGTCGATGCCCATCGCTGCGTAATACTCCGCGGCCGCAGG
>CAZETM010000608.1:0-6079 GCA_964514885.1 uncultured Polyangium sp.
GAGTCCATGCACGAACTGACTCACGAGCGGATCTTCACTCGCCTTCGCTTCGTCCGTCGTTCCATCGAACACCAATTGGCCTCGGTACATCATGCCGATCCGATCGGTCACCGTGAGCAACCGATCGAGATCACTCGACACCATGATCACCGTCGCTCCCGCTGCACGTTGCTCGTCGCGTAGCAGCTCGAAGATGCGTTGTGACGTGACGGGATCGAGCCCCGCGGCAGGTTCGTCATAAAGAACGATCTCCGCACGCGTGATCGTCGCTCGCGCCACGCCCACTCGCTTTTTCTGACCACCGGACAAACCTGTCGGCAGTCGATTCTCGAAGCCCGCCAACGACACGACTTTGAGACGATCGGCAACTCGTTCAGCGATCTCTTCTTCGGTCAGATCGAAGAGCCGACGCAACGGAAAGGCGATGTTCTCGCCCACGGTCATGTAGTCGAACAACGCGTTGTTCTGGAACAACATGCCGAAACGCAGACGGAACTGCTGCAGCTCGAGATCGCTCATCGCATGCACGTCTCGGCCGTCGACGAGCAACTTGCCCGCGTCGGGACGAAGCAGTCCGGTGATCAGTTTGAGCAGGACACTTTTTCCCGACGCACCCGGACCGATGAGCCCATAGAGGCAACCGCGAGGAACGGAAAGATCGACGCCGCGAAGCACCGTGTGGTGTCCGAACTTCTTGGTGATGCCGTTGATCTGGATGAGCGGATCGGCCATGCGGGCCCGCGCGTCAATTCGAAGCGAACGTCGTGCGCGAGACGTCGAGACGCGGATGCGCGGGGAAGGAAAGGGCTCGAACAGCGCCGGATATGCACGAGTTGATGCCAGGGTTCGAAGGGCGCGTCGTGATGGTAACGCCAACGGCACGACCGTTTTGAACGGCTGCGCAGATGTTGACTTCGGTCGATGGCGGAACGCCGCACGAGTTCAAATACGAACCGCGATTGAGCACCGCGCCGTACGAGCCAGCAGTCAGATCGGGCGGCGCATCTTTGCTGTAGTCCTCGACGTACTTCGCTTGAGCGCCTTCGCAGCTCATACCGCCCGCGAGGATGGGTCTGCCACCGCTGCCACCACTGAACGTTCCGCCACCTGCGTTGGGTCCGGCTTTACCGGCACCCAAGCCGGAAGAGACGTTGATGTTGACGACCTTGTCACCTTGCACGTCGGTGATGTCCTTGCGAGCGCCGCGTTTGCTCACGAGCCAACCGGCAAACCCTGCGACGAGAATACCCACGACAGCAGCGCCGATGAGCGCCTTGTATTGCGTGCCCTGACGCTCTTTGACGACGACTTCTTCGAGCGCCTTCTTCTCTTGTTTGATGTCGCGATTGAGCTTTGCCTGTTCAGCGAACGGGGAGAACTGCTCCCAATCCTTGAGGGGTTTTTCCTGGCTCACCGTGGTGTCGCGAATGACGTGATCTCCCGTGAACGTGTTCGTCGCGATCTGCTGGAGCATCTCCACGGCGCTGAACGGACCGTGATCCATGCCGTCTTTGATGACGACGTAACGCGGGGTTTTATCGGCCTCGAGCCTGGCCTTCATGTCCGCGAGACGCTGCGTGGGATTGTCCGAACGAACCGCGGGCGCCATGACGACAGCGACAGGGAAGGGGCCACTCGGCAAAGGAACGCGAGGAGCCGCTGGAACAGCAAGGGCAGGAATTCCTTCGACGGCAGGCGGCGCAAAGCTTCCGAAGTCGATGTCGACAGCGATGCTGTCTTGCTTTGATCGAGGTGCAGACACGACGTCTTGCAGAGCTTGCGCAAGCGCACCGAGATCGGCCGGACGGTTGCCAGCATCCGCAACGAGTGCCTTGCCCAGGATCATCTCGAATTGCGGGGGCAAACCAGGCACGGCATCCGATGGACGCTTCATGCCCGGGCCAACGCTGCCACCGGTGAGCATCTCGTAAACGATGGCTCCGATGCTGAAAACGCTAGCGCGTGCATCACCGGGAGTGCCCATGCGTGACTCGGGTGCGAGGCAGGCGAGGTCAGCCGTTAGGCTTGGAGGAACCTCGGCCCTGTCTTCGAGCAAGCTCGCACTGGAGCCGGTGAAGAAAATGGCCGAGGGGTTCACGAACAGCAGTTTCCCGTCGCCGTGAATCTGCTGAATTTCCGCGCAAAGCGGTACAAGAATGGAAAGCGCTTCACCCAGCTCAAAGGTCCGGGACGAAGCGCGACGCGCCTCGAGCTCAGCGCGCAGGGTGCCGGGAGATGTCGACATCGGCGCAACCTTAACGCCGAACGGGCCTGGGGCTCAATATGGGCTTGTAGACAGCGAAAATATTTGGCTTTTTACGGTGTTATGACATCTGCGACGGCGGGGTCTTGCCCTGCATCCGCTCTTCGTCTTGCAACACCGTGAACACCAGCCCCGCGCCGACGATGGGCACCAGCCAGATGAGCTGAGCTTGCAGGACCTTCTGCTTGCGCTCGAAGAGGTTGCTGCGGAAAACGCGATAAGTAAGCCAGGATTGGAAAGCGACCAGCGCAAGCAGGGCGCTACCGATGATGCCGTCGAAGAGGTTCATTGAGGTCGCCGGAACCTAGGTTCGAGTTTTCGTTACGCAAGGGCTCGAGAGCGCTCTGACCCGCCAAGACCTAGATGGACGGTTCACTGCTCGAGTGACTAGACTGCGCGCCGTGCGAACGCACCGTTTCGTCGTGCCCGTCGGACTAGCCATCATGGGCGCGATTTTGCCGCTCGCCTTCGGCTCATTCGGCAGCGGATGCAACACACTGCCCAGCTCGAGTGTCGATGCCGGAGATCTGCTCGGAGCCTTCGAACGCGATGCATCAGTCGCAGACGCATCGAATGACGCGGGGCGCAAAACTGGCGCACGCAAAGACAAAGATGCCGGCGTCGCTGCTGAAGCACCGGTCGTCGTGTCGACGCCGATCACGCGTCCACCCAACGAAAGCAGTTGCGTCACGACCGAGGGACAAGCTGATCGCGACGTCAAACGCACGTACGGCAGACCGGTTTGTCCTGGCGCAGAAGTGCTCGAATGGAAGGACGAATGGGGCGCTCCACGTTACGCGTGCGTGGTCGCGCCGAGAGGCATCGAAACACGCGCACCGGTGCCGCTTCTCATCTTCTTCCACGACGCAGGCAAGAGCCCACAGAGCGTCGACAAAGAGACCTCGCTGCGCAAACACGCCGCTCGTTTCGATCTCACGGGGGAAGCTGCACACACGGGTTTCGTCGTGCTCGCTCCACAAGGACGCGCGCTGCGAGGAAACCGCGAAGGCGCGATGTTCGACACGGAGTACGTCGCGGAAGACAACGTGGATGTGACCACGACCGATCACTTCGTCTCCGTACTAACGGCACGAAACATCATCGATCGAAGGCGAATTTACGCCGTGGGAGCAGGTAACGGCGGCTTGATGGCCGCGACGTACGCCATGATGCGAGCGGATCGAGTCGCAGCATTTGCTACCTACGGCAGTGACCAACCACGAGCTGCATGGTCCTGTGCTGGACCGCCACCACCAGCGTTCGTCCTGTATCGAGCGTGCGATCGCATCACGCCGTGTGCATCGGTCGAACGTTGGCTTCGAGCACGTGATGGCACGGGGGCAGAGACGACAGGCATGCGTCTCGATGTTGCGTCGGGCGAAGAGCCGAACTGCGCGCTCGACAAGAAGTGCACGGCGATTGTCGGCACGGCCAGTCACCGCCGGTGGCCGAAGACACGCGAGGAAGACATGCTCAGATTTTTCGCGCGACGAACACTCTCCGTCCCTCGCTGAACGCTCGAAAAAATGGCCCTTCCGTCAGGCCAAGGAATGATAGTTCTCGAAGGGCATGGCCGGTCCTTCGACATACACCTCGGACATCGCTCTTCAATCGCTCGTCGACGCTCTTGGCGACGTCGTGTTCGTTTATGACGAACAGTTCGTGTGTCGCCGCGTAGGGCGTGGAGCGAGCGAGTTTTTCGGCATCGAGCCCGCTTCGATCCTCGGACAAACCCGCGCCGCGCTGCTCGAACGGCTAGGCGCAATGTTCTCGGAGCTGAAGCCTTTCGTTGCGTCGCTGCTCGATGCGGCATCGGAACGGATCGACCTCGATGCTGTCGGTATTGCCGGACCAACGGCGCGATCGATCGCGTGGAGCACGGCGGCGATCGTGAACGAAAGCGGCGCCATCGTAGGACGGATCGACATCGTGCGCGACGTGACGCGCATGCGCGAGTTCGAGCGCAAACTGGAACAAGCAAGCCTTGTCGATACGCTCACGGGCCTCGGCAATCTGCGTCGCTTTGAAGAAGAGTGCGAACGAGAGCATCGACGCGCGCAACGAGCTTGGGAGTCCTTCACGATCGCACGCGTAGACGTGCAGAACATGAATGCCGTCAACTCAGTGCAAGGTCGTGCCAATGGCGATTCGCTGCTGCGTCTGCTCGGCGAACGGCTCAAAGCTTCGCGACGACAATACGATGCGGTTGCGCGCTGGGAGAACGATGACTTCGCGCTGCTGCTCCCGTGTGTCGATAGTACGGCGGTGAAACGAGTTCTCGAACGAGCGGCGATTCAAGCTGTCGAAGCAGCTCGCGAGGCGGGCTTCGACATCGCGCTGAACGTTGGTGTTGCCGTGTGGACGCCACCATCTGCGGACAGTGCGACGGATGTGCTCAGTCGCGCCACGGCCGCGCTTGCTGTGGCGAAGCAGACCGGTCCTGGGTCGGTGCACGTCGACTATGACGGGACGACCATCAAGGATGATCCGTTCGCCTCGATCGCCGAGCCGCCCGAACGCGTCGACTGATCTTCGCTCCCTTTGCTCCCTTTGCTCCCTGAAAAGCGATCGATCCCTTGAAGTTGTACTTGAACAATTCTCAAGGGCCGCTCGACCCTTCGAACCGACTTCCAACATCATTCGTAAGTCCTTAGAACTGCAGCACAAATCGCCGCACGTTCGGCTCGTCGCGGGACAAGGCGCCAAACGGGGGAGAAACCGCTGGCACACCAAGTGCTTGCTCCCGGTCATGAGCCGACGACGTGAGCTTCATGGGCAGGGGAAAGCCCGGGGCGTGCGTCCCTCCGTCCCCGCGAGCGAGGACCCGATCGAGCAGCTCATTCGGCGCTCGAAACGGCAACGGCGACGAGGTGATCAGCGCGCTGCGGTCGTGCTGCTGCGACAAGCGTGTTCGATGGATGAGTGGCGCGCGCGAACGTTCACGTTGCTCGGCGACTTACTCGGCGAAATGGGGCGGGGAGATGATGCTGTGCGAGCACTGCTGCATGCGCGCTGGCTTCGTCAACGCGCAGGTGAAGTGTCGCGTGCGGACGTGACCAGCCGGCTTATCGATCGCGTTCGAACGACGAACTGATGACGTTCACACCGAGCGCATTGCGTCGACGTGGAACGAACGAAGCGTATTGCGTCCGCAGAACGGACAGGCCCAACCAACATCGAAATGATCGCCCGTCGAGGCCATGCTGTGAGACGGCGCGACTTCGCGTGATCTGCCGCGAGAAGCAGACCCGGCGATGACTGTGCGATTCTCGTCGAGCGTCGCCGTAAGGATCGCTTGGCACTCGCATGGACTGTTCACGCTGTACTGGCTCATGAATCTCCGAGAGCGGTCGGTTGTCAGGACAATCGGCCGAAAGAACGCCCCGGCTGCTTATAAAGCCTGATGCCGGCAGGCTCAAGGGAGTTACAACCCAAGCGCGCCCGTCACAACTTCTTGACCTCTACGGCCTGAATCGTCGCAGAGCCCGGGCCGACGAGACCGATGACCACCCGCGTGGTGTCGGTAAACGTGGCGTCGATGCTGCGCCCACCATCGAGCGAGAGCGTGCGCAGGATCGACTTCTCATCAGCCGACGAGCTTCGCGCGGTGATGAACAGATGTCCGCGAGGTCGACCGATGGTGATCAGATCGGCAGTGCCAGGTTGACAAGCGAATGATGCCTTGCCGGAGATCGGCTTGGTTTTCTGCAAGCTGCACGTGGTTTCGATCTGCGACTCGTTCGCCACTTCTGCCAGCGCAGACGCAAGCACCGATCCTGCACGCACGAGTTCCACGTCATCGAGATCGATCGCTGC
>CAZETM010000609.1:0-6066 GCA_964514885.1 uncultured Polyangium sp.
TTTACAGCCTTGGCCGCGCTTGGCATCTTGAACCACCGGCCGTCTTGGTCGACAGAGGAGGCATTCGTATGAGCTTCAAAAAATTCTTGGCTATGCTTGCGGCCATCGTTTTGTTGGGTGTCACCACGTTGGCGGACGCCACCACGATGCTTTTTCTTACCCGTGAGGAACTCACGTTGCGTTCCGACATCGTCGCGCGAGTTCGGGTGGGCAAAGCGACGACGTCCGAATCCGAGGACGGACGCTCGATCGTCACGCGCACCGAGCTGGTGGTCACCAAGTTGCTCAAGGGCAAAGCGGATGGCCCCATTGTCGTCAACCAACGTGGAGGCACTTTCCGCGGTAAAACGCAAAAGCTAATCGGCGACGGCAAATTGCAACCAGGCGAAGACGCCGTGGTTTTCTTGCATCGAGACGATAAAGGAAAAACCTATCTCACGGCGCTTGGTTTGTCCGTTTATCACATTGACGACAAAGGAATTGCTCGCCGGGATGTCGACGACATGGTTTTCATGAAATATGAAGACGGCAAAGCGAAGCGTTTGGCGCATGTCGAAACGCCCGAGCCGGTCGAATCGGTCATGACGGACATCGTGCGTTACGCAGGGAGCAAGTAAAATGAAAAGGCCTCGTTTTGCAGCTCTTCTCGCGGCGGCCGCCATTTCGATGACCATCGCATCCGTTTCCAGCGAATCCAGCGCCTGGACGGGCCTCGAAGGGCCACCTTATCCCTTCTGGGGCAGCGTTCCCGTCAAGTATTACGTCAATAAAGCGACCTTCCCGCCGGGCATTGCAGCCACCGCACAACAGACGCTCGTCGCAGGTTTCGCCTCTTGGGGCGAACCAAGCTGCACCTATTTCGAGACGCAACTCATGGGCGATTTGCCAGACGGCACCTTCAGTATCAATGACGGCAAAAATGTCCTGCTCTGGGTCAACGACCCAGACCCTTGGCCCGGAGATCTCGGTCCGGTCGATAGCGTCATCGGAGTCACGCTGCCCATTTGGAGCCAAGATGGAAACGGTAATTCGCTGATTTTCGACGCGGATATCGTCTTCAATGGCGTAGGGTTTTGCTGGTACGACTTTCCAGGAACACCATGCGCCGGAGGCTCGCCCGTCGATACGCAATCGATTGCCACGCACGAACAAGGCCATTTCCTAGGTCTCGGGCATACCAATTCACCAGGCGCGACCATGGAGCCCGCATATAGCGGCGGAGGCGACATTGCCAGCATCGAGCAAGACGATATCGATGGCGTTTGCGCACTGTATCCCGTCGGAGGAACCACCGTCTCGGCAGCCGCCGGTGGCGTGAGCTGCGATCCTTGTCGTCTCAGCGCTGCAAACAACGAATGCTCGACCCAAACCAAAGCCTGCACCGGCCCGTGTCTCGGTCTGTACAATTGCATTCTCGCATGTCCAACCAATGACTCTGCCGCGTACGACACGTGCGCTACGTCCTGCTCCGAGCAATTCAAAGATGGGCTCATGACCTATATGGCCTATGCGACGTGCGTTTGTAACGTCTGCGCCGAGCCGTGCGTCTCGCAATGCGGCGGATCCAGCGGGAGTTCCACCAGCGGCGGATGGGGCGACGGCGGCGGTGGTGAGGGGGCAGAAGGACCCAAGCTCTCCGACGACGGTGGCTGTGGATGCTCCGTCATTGGAAACAATGAACAGCTCGGCGCTCTCGCCGCACTCGGAATCGCCTTCGCCGCGATCGCTCGGCGACGTAAGGGAACAGCCGGCAAAGTTCTCTAGCAATCTGGCAAGAGGCTAAACGTCAATCACCAACTCTTTCGGCACGAAAACCTATATCCGGACCCTGTACAAACTTGGGTGCCCCAACTGCATCCGACAAATGGTACCAGGGTGCGGGCAACGGTTCATTGTCTTCGAGTTGCAGGAACTGGTTGAAGATACCGGCTTCGCCCATTACTTCATCGCATCCCATACCAAAAGTATTGATCTGGTATTGACCTTTCGGAAATTGCACATCAGCGATCACCTCGTCGGTCGTGACTTCAGCAAGCCCACACGATGGAGTTTGGGGCCCTGCTTCTCCACATCCCGCAAGCAAAGAGCCGAAAGCAACGAGCGAAACACTCATGAGGGTCAACGCGGGCAACGAAAAACGAATCGATGTAGAAAGCATGTTGGGTTCTCCTTGTGCAAGTGAAGTGTCTCTGCTGCAAAGCGTCGTTGCACGAAGCTGCGAAACAGCGGAGGTCGACTTCGTTTACCTGACGAAGCACAGGATGGAGCCCGAACCTTAAGAATATCTTACGATGTCGCGTGTACTTTGGCCTTCGACTGAAGTCGCAAGAATTCAGCGCCGTAATGGAAAACGTCGAGCATGGCGACACGGATTTTACTCATCGAAGACGATGACGCGCTTGGTTCACAAGTCGTTTCGCATCTTTCTCGAGGCGGATACGAACCAACTTGGTGGATCGAGGGACGACGTATCGAGCCGGCCGAGGCCCGGATGTTTGGTCTCGTCATCCTTGATCTGATGTTGCCCGGAACGTACGGCATGGACATTCTGGCGGATTTGCGTTCGAAGGCATCCGAGGTGCCAGTGCTCGTTCTGAGCGCGCGCAACGACACGCACGACAAAGTTCGCGCTTTGAAACTTGGCGCCGACGATTTCATGACCAAACCGTTTTGGCCCGATGAACTCTTGGCACGCGTACGAGCGCGACTTCGTCGCCCCACGATGCAAACGAGCGACACGCTGAAATTGGGATCGTTGTCTATTGACACAACAAACCGCAACGTTTTCATCAACGAGGTGCCTGTTCTGCTCACACGCGTCGAATTCGACATTTTGCTCGCCCTTGCGCTTCGCCCCGGCGCGGCCGTTACCCGTAGGGCATTGGTAGATTCCGTGCTCGATCCCGAACGTGACGGTACCGAACGAACGCTCGACGTGCACGTATCGCGACTCCGCAAAAAACTGGGCCAAGACAAACTCGTCGAAACGGTGTGGGGAATTGGGTATCGATTACGTCCCGCGGTGCTGACGTGAAACTCCGAGCACGCGTAGGTCTCGCTTCGGCGGGCGTTGTGCTGGTTCTCATTGTGGCGAGTGCGTCCATCAATCGGCGGTTGTTGGAACAAGCGGAGGAAGATAGGCTGATTGAACACGTTGGCGATAAGATGCGCACGGGCGGATTCGAACGGTGCCAGGTTTCTCCGGAAACGTTTAGGGAGCGATCGTCTGTCGACGGAGTGTTTCAATCTGGAGGGCCATTCGGTGGACGTCCGTCGGGATTCATCGGGCCGCCCGGTTTCGGCAATGGACCTCCGCGTCGGGCGGGAGCGTCGCATCTCGACGTGTATGCTTACGGTATTGATGGGAAAAGCAAAAATCCCGCCGCTCCGCCACTCGATGAATTGCTCCACGGTCGGGTTTCTCAGGGGCAAGTCTTGGCGACCCAACGAGAGCGAAACGATTCAGGAGTGCTGGTTTCAGCGCTTTTGGTAATGCCAGATGGATCCCGCGATTGCGCGTTGGTTCTGGCACGTTTGTCGCGACCATCGATCCCTGGAATCCTTCAGGGTCTTCCGATGCCTCCACTACGCATATGGTTTTTCTCGGCGCTCGTGGTCGTACTCGGAGTACTCATGACGCTCGGGCCCGTCGTCCGACGCATTCGGCAACTTACGCGACAAGTGCGGCAGAGCGCTCATGCAGGATATCTTCCTGGGGTGACCATTGGCGGTAACGATGAATTGACAGAATTGGCTCAGGCATTCGATGAAGCCGGAAAAACCATTCGCACGCAAATGGATCAACAGGAAAAGCGGGAACGAACATTGCGTGTTTTTTTGGGAAATACGACACATGACGTGATGATTCCCTTGACGGTGTTATCCGGCCAGCTCGAAGACATGCACCGGAGAATCGAAGCGGGAGAGCCCGTATCAAAAACATCGGTTTCCAGCGCAATGCGCGAAGCCCATTACATGGCTTCGCTCGTCCATAACCTTGCTGTTGCCGCAAAACTCGATGCAGGACAACCGGACGTGGCCAATGAAAAAGTCGACTTGGTGGCACTTGTCGAACGTGTTGCGGCACGACACGAGTCGATTGCGAAACGCCTCGATGTTTCGCTCGACCATGCTGTACCCAGCGAATCCGTTGTCGTTTTGGGTGACGTCACGCTGATCGAGCAAGCGGTGAGTAATCTCGTCCATAATGCTGTTCGTTACAATCACCGCGATGGGCACGTGGCTGTATTGCTTGAACGCGTGGGCGGGACACGATTTTCGTTACGGGTCATCGACGACGGGCCGGGCATTGCGGAAAAAGACATGGAGCGTCTGTTCGAACGTAACGCGCGCGGCGAACAGGCACGAACGCGAGCGCCTGATGGGCGAGGGTTAGGGCTCGACATTACGCGCCGTGTCGCGGATTTACACGGGTACGAGCTCCGGTTTTCGCGTTCTACGTACGGTGGGCTCGATGTGGAATTGGCAGGAGCGGTCCCACGGTAACTCATCGTGCGGGTTTCAATACCCCGGCGCAGTTCTCATTCTGAAGTCGATTATCAGAACGCGTTCGAGGTCCATCACGTCCACACGACGTTGACGGGCGTCGTCATTCCACCCGCATCGATACGCACGGCATACACGCCCGACACGGTCGAAAGTAGCAGAATGGCGAATCCGTCTCGCGAGAAGAGGCGCAGGTCGAACAGCGTCGAGAGCTTCTGTACCTGACCGTCCTTGAAGAGATCGTCATAGACGAGCTGGTCGGGAGCGCGAACGATTTCGTCCGCTTTGGCCAAACGCATACGCACGCCGCCGCGTTCTCCGGCAGCCCATACCACGAGCAGTTTGCCGTCCAAATCGACGGCATCGATTTTCATGTCGCGCGGACCGAATTCATATTGGCTCTTCAGCACCTTTTCCATGGAGACGTCGAATACGGTGCACCCCGCGGTCGTGCATTGACTCTGCGCGATCGTCGTCGACCATGACTTTTCGCTGCGCGCTGGATAAAGTCGCGTGATGACGGCTTCGGTGCCGTGACAGGACAGAATGCCATCGCTCACCTTGGGCGACATGGGCGGGCTCCATTTGCCACCGACCAAGAAGCTCATGAAATCGTTATCGTATCCCTTGACCCGTACGACCATGGCCAGCGGCGTACGACAACCCTGAATGTGCGCGGGTTCGTCGGCGCCTCCTTCGATGAGACCGGGTTCGGACAATTCACCGATATCGGTAAAACTCGGCGCTGCCTCTCCTCGCCAGGGATAACGAGTGACAAACAGGCGCCGCTCGTTTTTCTTGGTCACGCCGCGCAAGACGAGGTGGTCCCAGAGGATTTGAGTGGAATAGTAATAGTTTCCGATGCGAAAATCCGGATCGATTTTCGTGCGTCCGGGTTTGCCGCCGACGGGGCGCCTGGCCAAAATGAGGTCCCTCGTTTGCTCGTCGAACCCAAGCGCCGCGGTGGCGCCGTCTTTCTGTGCATAACCACCATAACTGTACATCGCGTCGATCTTGTCGCCGCTGTCCGCGCGGAAGATGCCCGCTCGACCGCGTTCTCCAGCAAAAACGACGGGCGCGGAGTCGTCGTCCGCCGTGCCCCACAAGCGTAATCCATGCCCTTGCGCGACGGACGCGGGAAGCGATTTACATTCGACCTTGGCTTCCTTCGCCGCAAAGGTGCAAATGAATGGCGCCTTCGTTATGCCTTTTTCCTCGACGAGCAGCCGCATCGCCGACGAGGGATGGGCATCCGTGAAGGCTGCCTTGAGGGTGAATACCGTGTGCGAAAGCGGCTGCCCTTTGGCCAGCTTGGTCGCATCGAGCGGGCGCGCAGCATCGGGCGCGGCAGGCCCATCGACGTTTACCAGCTTGATCCCAGCCTTCTTCGCTAGGTCCCATACCGCATCGATACTCTCCGACAGGTCCGCCGACCGCCCTGTGGGCTCGCGTAATGCCTTCGCGAGCGACTCCGTGACCGCCCCCAAGTCCTTGCCGCCCTAGCCTCCGGGCTCGGTTCGCCCCGCATGATCCCGGCGTGCGGTTCGCCGCCCCGGAACA
>CAZETM010000610.1:0-6061 GCA_964514885.1 uncultured Polyangium sp.
CGCGCATGTTCGTATTGCCGAGCCCCAGCAGCACCCCGAGGTCCGGGAACGTGAGCGTCGAGCGTTTGCCCTTCGTATCGATCAAAAACATGCGGCCATCACTGGACGAGCGCGAATGCGGGCGAACGAATATCGCGCCCGTCGAGACCGACATCAGCGCTGTGTCGAGCATTTGTCGCTCGTCGTTGCTCGTCGTCACATCGCCGTTGGAGAAATAGCCCGCGTCCGGGATCGAGGTTCGTCCCGACGTACCATCGACGAAGTTTTCCCACGCGACTTCCACGTTGCGCATGGGTGCGGACAACAATTGGCCATCGGGTATCCGTACCCGCGTTGCCGCATATCCCTCGACCTGATGCGACACGTCGACGGCGTACTTCACACCTTTCGGCGCCGCTGCAAAGAGCGATCGCGTGGTGATGCGCGCAGGACCTTCGCCACGTTCAGGAAGCAGCGCAATCGTCGTCGAGATGGAACTTGTTTGGGGATCAAACGAAAGCACTGACCATAACGCTCGACCTCGCGCGGCTTCGTACAGCATCGGGAGCCCGAACACTGACCAAACGTGGTCGATTCGCTTCCATGGAGCCTTCGGATCCAGCGTGCACACAAGCGGCGTACGCGCGACGTTCAACGGCTGCAGAGCAGGTGCTTTGGGCAAACCGAGCGAAGGAGGATCGGTTTGTCCTTCCCATCCCACGCGCGTGATCGTCGCTCCCACGAGGCACCCCGCGCTCGAGCACGCCATGGTCATTGGACCTGCAACGATTTCCCGCGTAAGCGAACGCGTCACGGAAAGCTCGTTCCATCCAACTCCTCCGTCGCCGGATTCCCAAGCGATCACGGCGTCTTCAGCAGCCGTCGAGCGCTCTGCCGACACCGAGATGGCGAGCACGCGCCGGCCGTAGCCACCCATGATCGCTTTGTCCGTAGGTGCCTCCGTCGTGCCTAGGACGCGACCATCTTCGTCGGTGGTAAAGTAGGACAAACCTCGCGACGTCGTCAGCACCATGCCCAGCGTGCCGTCATCGCTCACTCGCAACGTCGTCAAATCACTGGGATCGAGGCTTTCGTCCGAGCGCGCTTCGCCTTCTTCCGGCTCGCCCGCACCAAACGGATCCCTCGTCGTACGTTCGGCACGTGCATCGAGCGATCGTTCCGCAAACGTTCGACCGCCATCGTGCGACACATACAGCGTGAGCCGCTCGTCTTTCGCTCGTCGCGCAAGGAAATAAGCTGAACGTCCATCGATCGAGAACGCAGGCGAAATGGGCAAACCCATCAACGGCGGCGCAGCGGACAGCGTCGTCGTGACAGTCCCCGCTTCGTTGCGCACGACCAGCGGAGGCGAGCCAGCGCAACCCGTGTTTCCCGTACGCGCTTTGCACAAGCCCGTTACGAGCGCAGTTCCATCGCTCGAAACCGTGACGCCCACCATGTCGCCATCGCCTGCAGCAAGGCGTACTTCATCGCTCAATTTATGCCCGCCGTCCGCGCTCATGCGTAGGCCAGCGATGAGGTTGCCGTCGTCGTCCGCCGTGAGGCACATCAGCGCCAGATGACGACCTCGCACGCCTACACGCATCGTCGCGCAGCCCCGCATTCCCCGCAGCGGGGCCGTCGACAGCGGTCCATCGAAACGCCCTGAAGCAAGTTGCCACTCTTCGTTTTCGCCATCGAGCAGAACGGCTTCCACGTAGCGATCGCCATCGAGCGCAGCACGACCCTCGACAACCGCGCTCGCCGTCGGCACGACCGAAACATTCAAGTCGAGCACCGCGGGCTCGCTGCTCGCCCAATCAGGTCGCTTGAAGAACGCTGGCGATTCCGTTGGAGCCCAAACGATCGTTTCCGTTAGGCCTCGGGCGCCCAGGTCTCCAGTCGTCGTGCGTCCGACGCGTCGTGCGCCAATCGTCCCGAGATTCGGTACCTCGACAAACTTCTGTCCATCGTCACTCGTGAAGAGTTTTTCCGGAAGCGCGAGGGCGAGCACTCGACCGTCATCATGCACCGCGACATCGTGCAAACGCGCTCCAGGGACGTTCACACGGCGCCAGCTCGATGCCTCGTCGAGACGAAACAGTTCTCCGCCATGCGTGACAGCGAGCACTGTTTTACCGGTCCCCGTCACCTTCGTGAAAGTCGTTGGAGGTCCAACGACTCGGCGAAAGGCTTCCATGGGTCCTTCCGCTTCGTACAAATTCCCGCTCTCGCCAACGAACATCCACGCGTGATCGGGGCGTTCGACGATTCCGACGAGCGCGTCGGGAACGATGTCTGCTGCCGCGGTGGTTTGTCCACGGCACGTGACGGCGCCACTCGTCGAGCGTGTCCCTTTCGTCGATCGGAACCGCAAACCTTCGTCGGTCGTGAACACGCACGATTCATCCGGCAGCACGACCGCTGCCGTTGTCGTCGTCGGCGTGACTGGATGAAACGACCACTTGGCAGGTGACGCAAACGCAGCCGGAGGCGGTTCGAGCTGCGCCACTGGCGGCGTTTTGGGCTGCACGGGCGGAGGAGCTTCACTTCCACCACAGCTTGCCGTGAGGAGGACCGGACAAACCCGTGCAGCTTTACGAAACGCGCGCAGCATCACGCTCAATCGACCCAACGAGCAACGAACAGGTTTGTCTCGCCAGGCGTCGAGCCGAAGCGGTTGGAAGCAAATACCAAGTACTTGCCGTCGGGTGAGAACATCGGAAAGCCGTCGAATCCTTCATAGAACGTGATCCGCTCGGCGACTGGCGCGCCCATCGGCGTGGTTTGTCCTTCCGAATCCACGACGTAAAGCTCGAAGTTGGGAGCGCCGCGGAAGTTGGGCGGCGAATCCATGTTGGACGAGAAAATGACGCGGCGTGAATCGGGCAAGAAGTACGGTCCAAAGTTCGCTCGGCCGTTGTTCGTGATGGCGCGAGCGTTCTGACCTTCGGTGCCGCCGACGTAGATCTCGAGTTTGGTTGGACGAACTAGACCTTTGCCGAGCAGTGCGCGGAAGTCTTCCAAGTCCTTGCCTTCGGGCCTGCTCGCGCGCCAAACGAGCTTCGTGCTGTCTGGCGAGAAAAACGCTCCACCGTCGTATCCCGGTGTGTTCGTGATGCGTCGGACGTCCGATCCATCGGGCTTCATCGTGTACAGCTCGAGGTCGTTGTCGCGGCTGCTCGTGAACACGATGCGCGAGCCATCGAAGGCCATCGTGGCTTCGGCATCATAACCCGAGCCGCCCATGAGCAAGCGTTTGTCCGAGCCATCCGTGTTGGCGACGTAGATGTCGTACGGGTCGAGTGGCCACACGTAGCCGAGCGATCGATCTGGTTTCGGAGGACAAACTTCGCTGGTGGCTTCGGTCGAGCTGTAGAGGATCTTGTCGCCCTTGGGGTACAGGAAGTATCCGCACGTCGTGCGTCCTTTGCCGCTCGAAACGCGTTTGGTATCGCCGGTTTCGAGGTCCAGGACAAACTGTTGATCACACGCTGCGCCGTCGCGTGTGGACTGCAAGATCAGCTTCTTGCCATCGGGAGACCAATACGCTTCGGCGTTCTCCCCGCCGAACGACAGTTGTCGCAGTTCGGTCAGGTGACGTTCTTTCGGGTCGCTTTCGATGGGTTTGCCCGCACGAACCGTAAACGGAATCCACTCAGGTTTTGCCGTGGTGGAGGCGCTGGGGATTTGTCCGAGCGGCTCTTTGGGTTTGGTTTCGTGGGTACACGCTGCGGTGAGCAGCAGTGCGGCGAGGAAGGTGCAGGCTCGAATGTTCACGTCGGGGGGACTTTAGCGTGAATGCAGATGAATGCGAAAGGCGCCCTCTTGCTTATCGCCCCCCGTTCGTCGCACCATCGCGTTCATGCTTCGACCCTTCGAGATCCCCGAAGACCTCAACATGGCCGACTGGTTTCTTCGCGCCCGATTGCGTGAAGGCCATGGTGATCGCGTGGCCATCATCTCCGGCGATCGCCGCCTCACGTACGCCGATGTCGATCGCCTCGCTGCCAAGTTCGCGAACCTCCTAGACCATCTTGGAGTTTGTCCAGAACAACGCGTCATGATTGCGCTCCCGGACATTCCGGAGTTTGCCGGCGCATTCTTTGGTGTCCTGGCCATGGGAGGCGTCGTCGTGATGGTGAATAGCCACCTCAAGCCGGACGAAATTGCATATTTTTACGAATATACCCGTGCGGCCGTGGTCATTGTTCATCAGGACCAACTCGAAGCGTTTTCAGAAGCCGCCCATTCTGCTCGTCACTTGCAGCATGTTCTCGTCATTGGCGGACCGGAGGACGATCCCGAGCAGCTTTCTTTTGAAGCGTTATCCGCCGAGCTTCCGGATACGTACCCGATATTCCCCAGCCACCGCGACGACGCCGCCATTTGGCTCTTTTCCGGCGGAACCACTGGCCGCCCCAAAGCAGTCGTCCAGACGCACGCCTCGTTTGTCAATACCACCGAGCTGTTTGCCAAACGAGTGCTCGGTTATGGCCCGGACGATCGCACGCTTTCCGTTCCGAAACTGTATTTCGGTTATGCCACCGGCTGCAATCTGCTCTTCCCGTTCTCCGTCGGAGCGAGCGCCATTCTCTTTCCCGAGCGGTGTACCGCCGAAGCATTATTCGATCAAATCCGCAAACACCGCCCCACCATATTGATCAACGTGCCCACGATGATCAACAATCTCGTGTCGCATTCCGACGCAGCCGCGCAGGATCTATCGTGCATCCGCGTGTCCACCTCCGCGGGCGAAGCGCTCCCTGTCGAGCTGTACGACCGCTGGAAGAAAGCATTTGGCGTCGAATTGTGCGACGGCCTCGGTACGGCTGAGATGTGGCACATCTTCTTGACCAATCGTCCTGGAGATGTTCGTCCAGGAACGCTTGGCAAGGTCGTCGACGGCTTTGAAGTACGCATTTGCGACGACGACGGTCGCGACGTACCCGACGGCGAAGTTGGATGGTTATGGGTTCGCGGCAATTCTCGCGCCATTTGTTATTGGCACGAAATGGAAAAGACCCAACGAGCTTTCCGAGGTGAATGGTACATTTCAGGTGACATGCTCCGCAAAGACCCGGACGGATACTTCATTTATTGCGGCCGGGGTGATGACATGCTCAAGGTCGGTGGCAAATGGCTTGCGCCGGCCGAAGTCGAAAATTGCCTCATGAAACACCCCGCGGTGCAAGAATGCGCCGTCGTCGGCGTTCCCGATGACCATGGTCTCGTCAAACCTTATGCCTACGTGCTCACGCAGGTAAAGAATGAGGGATTGGCGGAAGAACTCAAGGCGTTTGTACGGGAAAAACTCGAACCGTACAAAGCCCCGCGCGAAGTTTTCCTCGTCGATTCATTGCCCCGCACGCATTTGGGGAAAATCGATCGCGGCAAACTCCGCCGGGGCTAAGGCAAACCTATTTACGGTTTCACTTCGAGCGCGTGCACCGTCCCGTCAAAAATCTTGTCCGCGGTGCACTCCATCCCCACAAAAAACTCGGCATTCATCGATTTTACGTGACCGAGTTTCCACGTGCCGACTTGCCCCGATTTTCCGCTGGGAATCAACACGGTGTCACTTCCGATCGACGCGGACAAACTATACAGCGTTCGCCGTTCCGGCAGTGGGCAGGTCTTCATTTGCTCGTGAGCGCATTCTTCCTGCAAGCTCAAATTGGGGCCGCCTCCTGGAATCGCGGGCACTAACGCTGGAACCTCAGCATTGGCATAACGCAAGACGACCGCTTGCCCTTTCGTGCCCGTCACACGGAAGGATTGCACGCCTGGATCCGTCACTACGGTCACCATATCGCCTGCTGTAAACACTTCATTCAAGTCCGGACCGACCCACGCCAAACGGACAGGCATTCCCCCGGCATCGAAGGTGATGCGCAATCCACCAAGCTCCACCGCGTCTACTTTGGCCGTGGCTCCTACGGCCAAATCGACATTGGGATCCAATTGTTGCTCGAAACCAAACCACGGCCAGCCCGTAAGCGCAACCGTTGCTTGCTCGGGCGAACACACCGGTATCGCCATAACGCCGCCGCCAGCGCCGCCGCTTCCGCCGCTCCCGCCC
>CAZETM010000611.1:0-1126 GCA_964514885.1 uncultured Polyangium sp.
GAGCGATGTCGACCGACGATTTCGGGTGCGAGCAGATAAATCAACGGGCTGCTAGAAAGTGCCGCGAACGCCGAGCGTTCCCGGCCCGATGAGCCAGGTCGTCTGCGTTTGATCCGTCTTCTTTTTCTTCATGTCGATCACGAAGAGCGTCGCACCTGCCGCGACGCCGACGATGCCTACCACCAGGCCCACGTTGGCGAGGGTTTGTTGCGTCTTGCCGGTATCCACGTCGTTTGCCAGCTCAGGCGGGCACGCAGTGCTGCCGCAGCGGTCCACGAGCTTGTCGTAGGTCGTCTGCGACGCAGCGCCCGCGACGGCGAACGTGATGAGTCCCGCGACGCCAACACCTCCGGCGACGAACGCACCCACCTTCAACGGCGTGAAGAATTTCTTACCACCACCAGGCTGCTCGCCTCCTCCCGGGTCGGCAGCAGGAAACGAGACGGAGACGTCTTTCGATTCGCCAGCGGCGGCAGCGACCGATTGCGTCACGGCCGGTTTCGATGGCGCCGTCAGTTTAACCTCCACGTTGCCCGGTGCGGCAGGGAAGGGTTTGCCCCATTGATCTTGCGGCACTTCCACGCCACCAATGGTCAACTGAGCGCCTACTTCGGGACTCGCCACCGTCACGTTTACTTTGGCGATTTTCGCGTTGAGTTCGTCACGCTCGGCTGCGGCTTGCTCGCCCGTCTTGGCGTACTTCTCGCCCGCCACCTTGGCTTCGGCAGCGACCTTGTCGTATTCGAGGTACGCGTCCACCAACCGCCCCAAATCCCGCAGACATCGAGCGATGTACAGATGCGAGTTCGGGCTGTTGACGTTCTTGTACGACTCGCGGAACTCACCGAGTGCTTCGGCGAAGTTCGACGCTTGGAACAAACCAAGGGCTTTTTGAAAGTGCGCCGTGGCTTGCGCGGCGTTACTCGGTGAAGGCGCTGGCGCCGTCGGCGCTGGCTGAGCACCAGCGACTTGCGGAGCGCCCATCGAGAGAGCGGTTGAAACAGCAAAAATTGCAGCGATCGCGGTTTGTTTTGTACGCACGAATCAGATCCCCGTGGGGTCGAACTTGGTTGTTTTCTTCGTCGTGGTCGTTTTGGTTGTCGTGGTCGTCTTGCTCGTCGTCTTG
>CAZETM010000611.1:1226-6057 GCA_964514885.1 uncultured Polyangium sp.
GTCGTCTTGCTCGTCGTCTTGTTCGTTCCGCTGAACGTTTTCGACGTCGTCGACGTGCCCGGGCTTTTCGCCGTGGCCACCGGTGCTTGCGTTGTCGTCGGTGCCGCAGTTGCCGCAGGCTCTTCCGGTTTCGGTTCTTCCGCCTTGGGCTCTTCCGGTTTCGGCTCTTCGACCTTGGGCGCTTCTGCCGGCGGAGCTTCGGGAGCCTGCGTCGGCGTCGTTGCAGGCGGCGGAGCTTGCGTTTGTGCAGCCGGCGCTTGTTCGGTCGTGGCGGGTGCCGGCGGTTTCTCCGCGGGTTTGTCCCCACCACCACTCAGTAGGAAAAACCCTGCCAAACCAGCCGCCATGGCGAGGGCTGCGACGATCGCAATGATCGCGCCCTTCTTCTTTTTCGGCGGCTCGTCCGCTGCATCGGTCGCGGACGACGTCATTGCAGCAAGCAGTGCAGCGTCACTCTGTGCGGCCGGCGGAGCAACGACGGCGGCGGCTGCTGCGACGGCGGCTGCTCCATCGGCTGCAACATTGATCGGTGCATCGCGCCCGTCGCCTACGGTTGCAAAAGCGGCTGCCGCTGCCGCAGCGAGATCCGGCTTGCTGTCCTGTCTCGGCGCTTCGCTCGTGATCGAGATGCGATCGGCTGCGCCTACATCTGCCGAAGCGATCGCTGCACGCAAATCCGCGGCAGACTTCGCTTGCGACTCACCAATTATCTTGCGCACGAAGTTCGCCACGTCTTCGTCGGTGATCGGATCACCAACTTGCGCGGCCACATGATCGAGCGCGCGTTGCATGTCGGCGGCCGTGGAGAATCGCTTCGTACGGTCTTTTTCGAGCGCCTTGAGGATGAGTTTGTCCAGGTCAGGGTGGACGCTCGGGACCAACTCGATCGGCGGAATCGGATCCTTCAGGGCGATGTTCTCGATCGTCTTGAACTCCGAATCCCCGCGGAACGGATGCAATCCCGTCACCATCACGTAGAGCAACACGCCGAGCGAGAACAGATCGCTACGCCGATCGAGCGGCAGTGTACCGAGCTGTTCCGGCGACAAGTACGGGGTTTTCCCTTTGACCATGCCCTCGGCACGCGTGACGTGCAGACGCGCCGAACTCTTGGCCACGCCGAAGTCGGTGACCTTCGCGAAGCCACTGGTCGAAATGAGAATGTTGCCAGGCGAGATGTCGCGATGGACCAAGTCGATGAGCTGTCCGTTGTCGTCGCGTAGCTCATGCGCTGCATGCATGCCTGCGCAGACCTGCGAAGTAAGGCGCAAGATGATGTTTTGTGGGATCCCACCGAGGCGCTTGGCAGCTT
Source organism: uncultured Polyangium sp. (assembly GCA_964514885.1). Lineage (GTDB taxonomy): Bacteria > Myxococcota_A > Polyangia > Polyangiales > Polyangiaceae > Polyangium. Next base: position 2,539 of record CAZETM010000611.1, read on the forward strand.
TTTGAATGCCGCTCAGCGTGTCGCCCTCGACCCACTCCATCACGATGTAAAGCACATCGTCTTGCTCGCCGAGGTCGAAGATCTCGACGACGTTTGGATGTCGGATCCGCGCGGCCACACGGGCCTCGTCGAGGAACATCGTTTCGAATTCCGGATCATCCGAGACGTCCGGCAACATCGTCTTGATCGCGACGATCTTCTGAAAGCCGCGAGTGCCTTGCAGACGCGCTGCCCAAACGGACGCCATGCCGCCTTGCGCGACACGCATCAGGATTTCGTACCGACCCAGCGCGCTACGCGGCTTGAGTTTGTCCAAAGCGGTCGACTTGTGCGTCGAGCGGGACATCGGCGCATCTTCGCCCTCACGCGGCGATGCAGACGGATGACTCTTCGGCGTGTGCGCCGTAATCGTCACCTCTGTCTTCGCCGGGGCAGGCTCGATCGCTGAAGATTTTGCTTCTTCTGCTGCCGGCTTCTTTTCCTCGGCCGCTGCGTCTTTCTTCTCGCCTGCCGCATCGTCCATGTCGATGGGCACGTCGACATCGTCGGACGCGTCTGTCTCGGCAGCTTTGACCGCGGCCTTCGCTGCGGCTTCCTCTTTGAGGACCAGCATCGCGGGCACCGGGATGGTCGGTTTTTCCAAACCCGGCACGGCTGCAGGCATCGCGACGATTGCTACTGCGCCCTCTGCAGGCTTCGGCGACGAATCCGGCGCGAGATCGATCTCTTCGCCCGGCAATGATTCCGCCATCGGTCGGATGGCTGGCGTCTTCGGCGCTTCGGGCTTGGCCGTAAAGGTTGGCGGCTTCGGCATGCCGATCTTGGGCGGCGGCGGCGGCACCGATGCTCGCGGTGGCGGAGGAGGCGCTGATGCTCTCGGAGGCGGAGGAGGCGGCGGTTTTACCGATCCAATGGGCGGTGCGGCAGCGGGTTTGTCCGCGGCGCCTTCCGCAATCTTCTCCGGTGGTTTCGCAATGGCAGGAGCCTTGGGAATTGCGGCATCGACACCACCCAAAAGCGTCGACTTTCGTGCCGACACAGCCTTGGGCAGCGGCGCTCCGACTTTCGGTCGCACCGACGCTGGTGCGCCGTCCTTGTCTTTTTCCTCGGCCGCTGCGGGTTTGTCCGCGACTGCTACCGGCTTCGGAGCGCTGGGAGCTGTCAGGGCCGGTCGAGCGGTACCAATCGCAGGCTTCGGCGCGGCAGGAGCGGCAACCGGTGCAGGCGCTACGGCAGCCTTGGTTGCGAGTTTTTCCACGAGCGCCGAGATATCTTCGGCCTTGGCAAACTCCTCATCGGCAATCGCGCAAATGGCCTCGAGCATCTCGGTCACCGAGCTCGGACGCTTGGCCGGATCTCGCTCGAGCGCCTTGTGAATCGCATCTACAAGCGCCGTCGGAACCTTCACCCCAGGCAGGCTCGCGAGCTGAGCAATCGGTCCGGTGGTCACTTTCTGTACCACCGCGGCCTCCATCTTCGACGCGAACAGCCGCTGCTTCGACAGCAGCTCCCACAAGATCACGCCAGCCGTGAACACGTCCATCTTCACGTCGAGCGGCTGGGATGGCGTATTGACCGTCGCTGCGCTCATTGCCTTGACACGCTCCGGAGCCGCATATGAAAGCCGATCCGGCTTCATCAACCCATGCGGGCCGAACTTGGAAAGCGCCGGTGCCCAGCCAAAACCCGCAATACGCGTGACGCCGTCTTTGCCCACGATCAAGTGAAACGGATTGAGCTCGCCATGTGTCACGGCCGGGTTTGCCCCGTGTGCGGCCGCCAAACCCTCGAGCATTTCACGGCCGATCCGCAGCGCAATCGGCGCCGGAATCCCGTCGGTCTTCGCTTGCGTAATCAGCGAAGAAAGCGCTTCTCCCGCGAAATGTTCCCAAACGACAAACACCTCGCCATCCGCTGATCCTGCCTGAACCACCGGCACGACATTGGGATGGGCCGCAAGCTTTCCGGTCTCCGCGTCCTTCAAGAACGCATCGGCAGACTCGGGCTTCTTCGTCACGTTCCGATGCAGGCGCAGAACGACGTAACTGCGCTCATCTTCTGGAGTTTTTGCAGCCCACGTCGTCGCAACGCCGCTGCCGGCTATCTCGCGAGACAGCTCGTACTTGTCGAGCTTGAAGGCCGATCCAATGGTGGACTGCTGGTCGAGGGACATGGCCGCCGGATGCTACCAGGTTTGCCAATTTCAGATCCAAGAAGCTTCGTCCCCCACCGCCCATTTCCACTTCCACGCAGAAATTGCCCATTTCATTTGCGGGGTAATGGCAGCCACGCCGCGAGTGTCACGACTCGCAAGGTATGTAAACATTCCAATCAAGACGCTCCTTCTCCCCAACCTTATGCCGCGTTCCCCCATCCCCGCACGTCCTCGTCTTGCCGAACACGCATCCGCACGGCGGCATCATGTGCGCGGCGAAGATGTCTGGGTTCTTCACGACGAACGCTCGGGAATGGCCTATCGACTCGGTACTCGTGAATGGGGCCTGCTTTGTCACGCCGACGGAACGCGAGATCTCGACGGAATCGTCGCCGCAGCCTCCCGCGACGGAACCTTCGCCAAAGCCTCGACTCTCCTCGCCTTCCTCGAATCCCTGCACGAAGCCGGATTGCTCGATGACGGCATCGCTCCCATCCCCACTGCGCCCGAGCCTTCCGCACCTCGGCCCATCGATCCTCTGCCCGACTTCGCGCTCGTTTGCGACGGAGCTGGAAGCTGTTGCCGTTTGTACGCAACCGTCATGTTCCGCCCCCTCGAAGAAGCTACCGCACGATCTCTTCTCCCGCGCGTCTTCGAAGCAGGCGATCACCCCGAACGCGCTTTCGCTCCCGTCTCTGGATCCGCACCCTGTGGCGCAACGTCGGTGGGCTTCGTCGATGGCCACTGCGTTTACCTCGAATCGAGCGGTCGATGCGGTTTGCATGCAGCCGGTGGCCCCACGGGCAAACCTCTTGGTTGTCGCATGTTTCCCGCGCTTTTCGTCGATGACGGGCAGGCCGTTCGAGTCACCCCCGCGGTCGAATGCGCCTGCGTTCTGTCCAGTTTGCGTACGCCTGGCGAAGGATCCGCGCTCGTTCCGGATGGAGTGCTCACCGCCGATCAACTCGATGACGGAATCCACGTCATCCGTTTGCCCGACATGATCCTCGTCACCTCGGGACGCTACGTACCTCGTCACGAGATCGTGGCTTGGTCTCGTGCCGTTGCGCTTGCTCCATCCGTCGAAAACACCATAGGCGTCTTCTTGTCCCTCGCCGCGGAGCTCGAAGCTCGAGGGCTCGATCCGGATGCCGCGACCCGTGCCATGTCCTCACCATCTGTGGCGGATCCAGACGCGATCCGCGCATCGCTTGGTGCGCTCATCGAACGTGCACGACGTCGCTTGCAGATCGATGCGACGTGGCGATCCGAAGACGATCTCGCTCGCAAGTCCGTACGTTGGATCTTGGACGCCGCTACGCTCCTCGTGAACGAACACGTTGCGATCACGGCCGTTCTCGAAG
>CAZETM010000612.1:0-6046 GCA_964514885.1 uncultured Polyangium sp.
TAACGTCCACTGACCCCAGCCAACGAACCAGAAGCTTGTGAATCGTGCCGGCGTTGGCTTTCGTTTCGCCTCGTTCTTCGCCCTCGGCAAAAATGCTTTTGTAGAGTTTGCTTTCCATGAGTTGAGCCTTTTTGATGTACGCCTTGACAAGCTCGGTCGGAACGTCCTCGGCATCGTGAGGTTCGGGTCTGCAAAGCCAAACCGGAGAAAATCTTCGGGTTCTTCGTGGAGCAAGTACTTGAGTGATTGGTCGAAGGATTCCATGGGTTTTTCCTACGCACGCCCTGGGTACCACGGAAAACCCATCCGTGCAAATTTCGTAATCAGGTAGCATCCGTCAAACCTTGGGAACCGTTTGTCAGAGCGCGCGGCGTTGTGCCGAAGTTTGCCGAGGGCAGTACGGGTTGGTTGAGGTAATTCGAATGGCAGTTCAAGTCGTTCCGTTCAAAGAAATCTTCACCGTCCACGAAGATTTCTTCTCCCCCGACAGAGACCGCGAAATCCGCGCACTCATGAAGTCTCGGGGCGCAACCATGATGTCTTGGTCGGTGCCCGTGCCCACTGCGGGCCGAGCATCTCGTGCCCTCCCTTTCGGACGCTCGCGACGACAACTCAATGGCCTGCTCGACGGTCGCACCCGCACGCGTCACAGTACGAGATGATCGTCCGTCCCATGCACATTCTGCCGTTCTTGTTCGGCATTTTTTGTTCGCTCGGCTGTTATCGATTGACGATTCCCCCTTCGTGGACGGCATCTGGGGCGAAAGATTGCGATCTCGAACGGATCTGGAGCCATACCATCGATGGTTTGGCCGTGTTGGGCGAATCGGATTTGGCAACCTGTGAAGCTGCTTGTAAGCAGTCGAAGGGCGAGGCATGTGTCGGAGCGGGGTTGATGCTGTACCGTGGGACGACGACTCGAGGAAACAAATCAGAGGCGCGCAGATTGTTTCATCAGCAGTGCGAGGCAAACCTGCTCCCGGGCTGCGTATCGTCATGGCTGAGCCAGATGGACGAGGATGTCGTCAAAGGCCGCCGATTCGCGGACACGCGGGGTCTCGCACCGCTCGAACGGCTCTGTGAAATGGGTGCGAGGCACGCTTGTGAAGCATTGGGACATCATTTCCAGCAGCGTCTGTTCACACTCCATTTTGATTTTGATTCCCGGATGGCTGCACGATATCTAACCGCTGCGTGCAAAATGGGGAGCTCGTATGGATGTACCGGCTTGGCCTGGTTGCATTTGTCGGGAGAGGGCGCCCCGAAGGACGAAAAGAAGGCTGTAGAAATGCTCGAACAGCAATGTCGAGGAGGTTATCAGCCCGCGTGCGCGACGCTTGGATTGATGTACGCCGAAGGAATTGGTGGCCGCACCGACGCCGCCAAGTCCGAGGAATTGTTACGAACAGCTTGCAATGGCGGTGTCCCCAAAGCTTGTTATAAACTTGGTACCACGTATTGGTACGATGACGACGATGACGACGATGACGATGCCAGGCGAAAAGTCGCGTTCGAATATTTCCAAAAAGCTTGCGCCGGAGCGTACGGACATGGCTGCCAGCGCGTTGGTTCGGCGTACCTCGAAGGCCTCGTCGTTGCTCGAAATCCGAGCCGCGGATTGCAGTATCATCAAGCTGCGTGCGAACTAGAGATCGGCGATGCATGCCATTCGCTTGGAGTCATGTTCGCACAGGGCGAAAATGTCGCCGAAGACAGCGCCCAAGCATTTCGCTACTTCGAGCTTGGCTGCAAATATGGCGATCCCCCGAGCTGCAACATGCTCGGTCTTCATTATTTGGATGGGCACCTGGTCGACAAGAATCTCGACGAAGCGGGCCATTATTTCTTTCTGGCCTGTATTGGCCACGAGGCGCAAGCGTGTTACCACCTTGGGCGTATGGCCGCAACAGGCCAGGGGGGCATTGTCAAAGGTGAACAAAGGGCATTGAAATACCTTCGCAAAGCTTGCGATGGCAATTGGATCGAGGCATGTGTCGAGCTGCGTTTTTATGGTCGTTATGTCACATTCCGGCCAGACACCGAAACCGAGAAATTGGCTATATTCCAAAAAGCCTGCGACGAGGGGAACATGCAAGGGTGTCATGACTTGGGCACCCTTTGCTCGCTTGGAACTTCGGAAGTCATGGATTATGCGAAGGCTGCCGCGATGTTCCAAAAAGCGTGCGCAGCGGGCGTGAGTGAATCTTGTGCCGATCTTGGCAATGCGTACTTCGACGGTCGTGGAGTAACCAAAGACGAGCGCAAAGGACTCCAGCTCGTCACGGATGCCTGCCGTCATGGTCATGCTTGGGCATGTCATTCTTTGGGCGAGAGGTATCGTGATGGTCTTGGCGTGACGCCGGACCCATTGAAGGCATTCCGGTTGTTCGAGGATGCATGTCCCAAAGTGCAGGAAGCATGCGACAAAGCTGAATCCTTGCGCGTTCGTCTTCGAGCGGAATACGACCAGGCGCACCCGCAAGCCCAGGGCGAGTCACCCTCGACTCCATGACGTGCCAGGCGAAAAGAGCCCTTGCTCAGCAAAAATCCGCGCCGACTTGCGGTTCTTCTGAACGGCAAGGAGTCTCCTCAAACGCGCACTGCAATCGTCGAACGCATCCAGCGGGAAAAGCCCTCGCTGCTCACGATTGATTTTTCATCAAAATCACCCAGCAATACTCACTTTGTCCAACACTTCCTTGGCAAATCCCTACCCACTGTCCGCAGCTTGATCTTGTAAGTATGGCTCAGTCTCGGATACCGGCTTTGAGTTCGTCGCGTACTTTGTAGGCCATCGCTAGGTCGTGTTCCCAATACGCACGCAATTCGTGCGTGAGCGTTGAATTTTTCAACCACTCTTCGGACTCGGGAATGAGTTTTTCGAGCACTCCGATCCCGGTATCGAATTCGCCGTTCATTTGGCAACACCTTGCATATATGCCCGAGAAGATGCACTTCTGCTCACGATCGGTAAAACCCAGTTGTACCAGTTCTTTCCAAAGAGCTGTGCAGACCTCATGGGACTGCTCGTAGCCATGTGCAGCCACCAAAATATTTGCTGTGATCCGCCGTTGAATCTCAATGACGTTTGCATCATCGGCGCCCACTCGGGTGATGAAATCTGCTTCGATACGGCGATATTCGCGAACGGCTTCCTCGAACGTCACTTCGAGCAAACGCAGCGTGACTTGGCTGGTTTCGTGAGTGAAGGCGATTTCTACTGGGAGAGATTTCAAAGTCATGAACGTATTTCTCCTCATTCACCAAGCTGGAGTCCAATACTCGCAGGTGCCATTGCCGACTCCCGTCGGCCATGATTTATCAAAGTCGCATCGCTGAAAACACGTGTTGCAACGACTTGACTTATGATGGTTTCCTCCAAAAGGGCCCCCGAGTGCGGTCGCCACACACGCTGCATAATGCGCCTTGCACTTGGTGAACCAACTGCCCCTCTTCGCCAGCTCCGCCACATCCTCCGCTGCCTTTTCGACAACCTTCACCGTCACCGCAAACATAATCGTGTACGCGCCCGCCTCGAGCACCAGTTCACTGACGACAATAACCACACCCCCGACAACAATGACCGCGGGCGAACCCACGAGCGACCGTTGCCCTACGCTCGCCTGGTCGCGCCGAGACTTCAATTCCGCTGCCCCCTTGCGGATCAGATCTTCGGAAACGGGCATGTCGGCTAATGCCTTACGCATGCACGCGCTAAAATCAGGCGCCGTGTTGGGAATGTCGTTTATTGTCACCCCCGTCTTGTCGCCGTCTTCATTCACCAGAACGGTCGAATTTAATACGTGATCCCCCGGATCCAACTGCGGTCCATATTCGGCCACGCAATCCTTCGCATGTTCAACCGTGATATCGGGAAAATTGGCGTGGTCAATCCCGCCATTTTACGACGCTCGTACCGGACCGAGACGACTTCCGCATCCGAGCGGCACGAATCCAAACGACACAGTTCCAAGAAGTCCTATTGCAGTTATTGTATGCACACGGCGTCGCATCGTCGTTCACCTGCTCTTTGCGTTGTCGTTCATGTTGATTTGCAGGTCAAATTTTCGGAACATTTCGCAGTTGCGCATCGTGATCCTGCGCAAGAGCCGCTGGTTCACGCGCTACGCGCGCATGGCACGCTGGATGGTTGGGGCACGGGCCCCGTGCTTCGTGTGCTTCGTTCTCGGTCGTCCGAGGTCTACTCCGAAATCGACTCTGCGACGCTCGAGCATCTCGTGAATTCGCCGGTTGGCCAGCAAGAGAGAAATTGATCACTTCGCAAAAATTCGGATGCCCCGAAACCAGTTGGCGGAAGGCGTTCGGTATTTTCCGAATGGCATTTGTCATGTGCCGGAAGGCTGTTGGGATTTCCCGGAGCGTCGTCGTCTTGAAGAACAAGAATGAAGAGCTCCATGAAGAGCTGAGTTCGGGTGCCACCACCCGGCACGCTCGAGGTCAATGCGCATGGTGAAGCTCCAGTGCGTGCTACGGAAAATAACCCGCAATTTCGTCCTTGACGCGTCTACGCCGCCGTGTAGAACCCTGAACCGAAAGCGCCTGGACAAACTCGTCGTCGCCTCAGTCGAATATCCCGCCGTAGCTAAACAACACCACGCCTGCCCGGAGCCACCCAGCTCGCAATACTCCTTTTCCGCCCGACGATTCAAGGCAGGTTGCGACCCACTCGATATTGCCGCGCCCCCGTCGCTGAAAAGAGCGCACTGCATCAGGTACTCGCCCAATCGTCTCGAAGCACGTCAACCTCTGGCCGCGGTGGAGACGAGCAATGTAGACCTTCCCGCTCGAACCCATTGCCTTCGCGCAACCCCCTTCATATACGAGTGCAAGACGCGGCCACTCGCTCACACGCTCCGCATCTTCGGAAATGCGAACGAGCACTGCGATTCGCTCATCTTCGAACTGGGCGCCCCCGACTCGCGCGACGAACGCATCAACATGCGTGCTTAGTCGGTCCCCACCTCGCCTCCGAACGCGTCGATTCCACCACCTCGGCTCAACCCAACGCACGTTGCCAAACCGTCCACATGCCTACTGGGCGCTGCCTAGCTCACATGTTGATACGTCGACACTCGCTCCTATGTGGTACCGACGTCACATGATGACGTCTTTGCACGCTGTCTGGGACGCGCCGAATTCCCAACGAACGGCCGAATCAGCGAAATTCAGCCACCGGGAGCGGGGTCTTCGGCGGATTCGTCATCCAATACATCGTCGCCGTCGGTCGCGGATGACTTCGTATTCAAGAGAAACGCCTCCGCCCAATCCTTGGAACGACCCGATTTGGGGGCAATCGCGAGCAGCTCACCGAAATCCCAGGGGATGTGAAGGAAAGCGGACGTCCGGCACAGCGGTCGCTCTTTGTGCTGGATGGACGCAAATGCTCCGGAAGGCGCCATTCACAGTCTTGGCCGTGGGAAAGAAGCGTGATAGGGTCACCACATGCAACTCGAAGCGATTTCGGCCAGCCGTCCCTTTCTGCTTCCTGACCCGCATCGATACTCGGCTTGGAAAGGGCTCGATCGACTTCAAGTCATGCAAGCGACAAGCCCAAGCGTACCGTCTTCGAGCGATTGGACTGTGGAGACGGCACTTGCAAAACTGTCGGAAGCTGGGCTGAAATGTCATGCGTCGCGAGGACGATCTCCCCGACAACATGAAGCCATTCCAGTTTGCGATGGATTTTGACCCGGCAAATATGTTTCTGGGTGATGAGAAGACGGCAGATTGGATCGATCCGCACGGACTTTCGGGAAGTGCGGTATGGCGTATTGGTGCCAGTGGGCAGAAAGTGAATACGTGGAAACCAGAAATGAGTTTGCTCGTCGGAATCGTAACGGCATGGCGGCCCGACGAAAAGCTTCTATTGGCGACGAACGTTAGATGCTTGCTCGATTTGTTGCAACCATGAGCACATGAACGATACGGATGCCCCTCGCTCCTCATCCAGTCTTCGCGCCAGTCTTCGCGCCAGTCTTCGCGCCAGTCTTCGCGCCAGTCTTCGCGCCCGCACACCGACGAACGT
>CAZETM010000613.1:0-6039 GCA_964514885.1 uncultured Polyangium sp.
AGGCCGGGAGCGCTATCGAATCAACGTGCGATATCCTCGCGAATTGCGAAACAACATCGAGACCATTCGCAGCGTACTCGTACCCATAACGCCGTTCTCTCCAAGGCCTCTACCGACCGGGAGAGCGTCCGGAGCGATGGCAGGCTCGAGTGCGATGGGTGGTGGTGCTTCCGCAATGGGCGCCGGTGTTTTGCCCGGGGGAGGAGGCATGGGCATGGGAGGCGGGTTATCGCCATCCGGCGTCGCGGGGCTCGTTGGTGCGGGTTCGATGGGCGGAGGCGCGCCCATGGGAGGTGGCGCAGCATTGCCGTCGGGCGGCTCAGGGCTGGAGTCGGAAGCGGCATTCGTTCCACTTGGACAACTTGCGAAAATCGAAGTGGTCATGGGGCCGCCGATGATCAAAAGCGAAATGGGTTCGTTGACGGGCTGGGTGTATGTAGATACCACGACAAACGATATCGGGGGTTACGTGGACACGGCGAAAGCGGCAGTCGCAAGCAGTGTCAAGATTCCTCCAGGGTATACGCTCAAGTGGACCGGGCAGTACGAGTTTCTCCAGCGCATACGCGAACGGCTCGCTTACGTCCTGCCCTTGACGATTGCCATCGTGTTTGTCATTCTGTACCTCAACTTCAAGGGGGTTGCGCAGACGCTGATCGTCATGACCGGCGTGCCGTTCGCTGCGGTCGGCGCGATCTGGACGCTGTTTGTCGCGGGTTTCAATACAAGCATTGCGGTATGGGTCGGCATGATCGCGCTGCTCGGGGTGGCTGCTGAAACGGCGAGCGTGATGGTCGTGTACCTCGACGACGCTTGGAATGAAGGTCGCACCAATGGAACGTTGAACACGATGCAAGATCTTCTCGAGCAATCGCTCGAAGCGGGATCGAAAAGGGTTAGACCGCTACTCATGACTGTTTTGACAAACGTCTTCGGCCTTTTGCCCGTGCTCCTGGGCACGGGTGTTGGTGCGGACGTCGCCAAGCGTATTGCAGCCCCGATGTGGGGCGGTCTCGTGTCGCTGACGCTGCTCACGTTGCTCGTGATTCCAGCGATGTACGTCATTTGGAGGAGTTTTCAATTACGCCGAGAGGCTGCGCGGAAGTGAATTTAGAGCTTGATCTGCCGCAACCGCAATGCGTTGGCAATGTGAGATCACCCATCATTCCCCGATCTGCGTGCTCGGGGATTTGGCAATGATACATCCATACGCTGGGGGCGTTGTACTGAACTGCAAAGCGTAACGCACTACCGGCGGGCACGAGCATCACTCATGAAATGCTAAACGATTAGCCCTCGCCCTACGTTTTCAGTCTCCAAAAGCTGATCGATCAGCCCGCGGAGGTCGAAAACGATGCCCAAAGGCTGATCGATCAGCCCCTCCGCCATCGATTTCAGCCGCCAAAAGCTGATCGATTAGCGTTTTGAGGTCGTTCGCGGTCGCCGAAGGCTGAGGAGTCTGCTTATTTCCAAGCGTTCAAAAAGGTGCCTACCACTTTTGTCGACATCACCTTCGCCATGCGTGTAACATCGCATCGCAGGAGGCCCTCCATGCGCAGAACGATTCGACGACGGTCGAGGCAAGCGTTGGTCCCGTTCACTCTGTTTGTCGCGTGCGTCCTTGCGCCGGGTTGTGGATGCGATCTGCCCGCAAGAGCGCTGGCCAGCACGACCATTCCGTGCATTGTTCACGATGAAACGGTGTCCGCCGTAAAGTCAACAGGCGCAACGACAATCGTTCCCGGAGGATCGTCTGCGTCCCTTTCGTTTCCGCAATCGGGTGGCGTCGCGCTCGACGTTGATTTGGACGTTGCCGAGGGCCACGGTGCACCGGCGGCCGCGTTACTGTATGAAAGCGCAAACATCGAGGACAATGGCGCCGGCGTCGGGGTTTCCATCAAGGGCGTCGATGCAGTCACGCGTTGCCCGCGCACCACGGTCATGGACGGCGAAAACCGCGAGGTCTGCTTCGACAAACTCGATGCGTATCGGTATCCGTTGAAAATGGCGCCGAGCAAAACGACGGGGCTCACGTTGTTGCAATCGGTGCAGCAATGCGCGGGCGATAATAAGTGCACGGCGGGCTTGCGGCTGATGTATGCGCAACCGAATACGGGTTTCGAGGTCTTTACGACAACGATTACAGCAATGACGTACGACCTTAGAGCAAATAGGGGACATGACGCGGCGGATGCCTAGTCACTATGCGATTGCTGTATCATTCGAGACTCGTTGCGTTTTACGATATGTTTGCAAACGACAGAGGAGGTGTTTCGATGCTTCAGCGAGTAAGGAGTCGACGGTTTGCCCAAGCGCTCGTTATCTTCGCTGTGCTCGTGTTGGCCACCATGTGCGTCCTTCCAGACGCCCACGCTCAGGCGCCCATCACAACGGCAGATCTGCGGCGTATTGTAGGCAATCCCGGAGGAAAGGTTGGCATTCAGTACAACCGCGAGGTCGGCTTGCGGCTGCAGACAGACGTACTCGCGCACTTGGCGGGACTGAAGTTTGCGTATCCGAACACGAAACGATTCGCTTCACTCCTTCGCGAACAGAAGTCGGGCGGTCGGCATCTATCTGTCATTCCCGACGGCGTTGCTGGTGCGAGCATCGGGGCCAGCGGAGCCATGCCGATGATCACGACGACGTACCCTGAAAGCACATTCATCGAGGTAAAAGCCGTCAAAGGTACCGTTTCGCTCACGTACGGTCGCTACCAGATCACTGGCATGCTCGATGTTCTTTCGCGGTCGCAAGCAGCATCGTCTACCGGAGCCAACCGCGCGTATCCCAGCTTGTACTTCGTCACCACGGCGGACACCATTGTCGGACCCGACGTCGTGCAAGATGGAGTCAAGAGGAAAATCCTCGTCTGGCAATCGTACGTGCTCGAAGTCAAGGGCCGACTTGTTGTCGCTCCACCCGTATGTATGAACTGCTTCAACGTGCTGGTTGGCACTCAGATTCAGAACGTGCTGCTGCCAGGAATCCCATTCACGCTCGGTCCACTCGGCAGTACGGCACTTGGTGGCCTTGACGCGCCCATCCTGGATGACAACCTGCTGGGGTCACCAGGAGTGCCAGGCAATACGGCCCCGAATCCATAGGAACATACATGGAAAACGACCCGCGCAACCGACGCCCTTCAAGTCCCAAAGGCAAGCCTAAGGGATGGCTCATCAAAAAATCTGAAGCGAAGGCGGTTCTGGCGGAGGGAAAATGGCTTCCTGATCCCGAGTTTAGTGGAACCGGATGCGATGCGTTCGTATCCGACCGAGGTGAGCTGCTGCTCCTGCTCACGAATTCGCGCAGCGTACTCTACGAATCGCGTCAACATGTCTTGGCACGACAAGAAGAAATCTTGAAGATGCCCTACTCCACCCACGTCCTGGAAGGTCTGCTCCCGCAAGGTCCCCGGTTTATCGAAGCCATTCCTTCATTGATCGACGCATTTGCGAAACAACTAAAGATACCTCGCGAAGCGCTCGACAATTCTTTCGACAGTTTGACTTTGGTGGAGCAAGCATTGGCCAAGGTTCGACCACGTCAGAAGATACTCGAAATACCCAATCTGTTTGCCGGAATCATTGCCTACACCGGGGAAGTGTATCGCGAGATGACCGGTGGTCATTGGCGCCTCAATGAAGTCCACGGGGGTATTTGGGAACCGTACGTGCACGCCAACGATTGGGAGTATCTGAATCCTTTTCTGGAGCCGTACAAAGACATCGTCGAACGGAGGCGCGGAGGGATCATGTTAAAACCGCTGGTATCCGCTTCACTGCCGCGGCAAACAGGGAGCGACGAGGACGAATAGATTATCGAGGGGCGAGATGGCGATCGAACCAGGCGGCGGCTCGCTCGACGCGATCGCGGCGATGGCCTGGTCGAACGAAGCCGTGGGCCTCGTGGGGGTAGACGACGAGCTGGGCAGGAATCCCCATGGTTTCGAGGGCTTGCCAATATTCGCGGGATTGGGGCGCGGGGCAATCGGTGTCGTTTTCGCCGACGAGCAGCAAGGTGGGCGTGCGCGCCTGCTTGATGAAGGCAATGGGCTCGCTTTTGGCGTAAACCGCGCGATCGTCGTATACGGAGGCGCCGAAATACGGTTTCATCCATCCAGTCGCGTCGGTCTGGCCAGAATAGCTCAACCAATTGGAGATACCGGCTCCAGCGACGGCGGCGCGGAATTCGCCCGATTGCGTAGGGGCCCACATGGCCATGAAGCCTCCGTAGCTCCAGCCCATGATTCCAAGGCGATCGGGATCAATGGGGGCAGCGGCGAGAGCTTCGCGAATGCTGGCGCGAATATCGCGCAAATCGCCGTGACCAAGGTCTTGGACATTGGCGGCCTGAAAGGCAGCACCTTGGCCAAAGCTGCCGCGCGGATTGGGCAGGAGGAGGAAATAGCCTTTGACCGCGAGCGCTCCCAATTCGACGGGGGTGGGAACCCACGAGGACGCGGGGCCACCATGCACCAAGGTAATGAGGGGATATTTGCGACCCGATTCGACGATTTTCGGTGCGAGGAGAAAGCTTTGAATCGTATAGGTGTCGCTCTGGGCGTGGAGGGTTTTGATCTGGCCCCAGGGAGCGCGAAAAGCCTGCGTGGTGGCTTCAATGGGCTTGGGCACACGCGGCGGGCCGGTCCAGACGGAAGGGGCGGAGTCGAATGAATCGTGCGAGAAAACGACGGATTGGCCGTCCGCGGAGAGGTTGAATTGGCGCAACGTCGCCTGGGCTTGGAACAACAGCTCAGTGGGACCAGGGTCCAACGCAATGGCGCTGAGGGCGAAGTTGCTATCGGCGATTTCGGTGACGAAGAGCGCTCGAGAATCGGCGCGCCAACGAGCGGCGGTAATGGTGGATTTGCGAGCTGGGGTGAGGTTTTTCATTTCGCCGCCATCGGCCGGGACGACGAATAGATCGCCGCCGGTATTGCCTTCGTCGCTGATGAGGCCAGAAATGAAGGAGACCCATTGGCCATCGGGGGAGAAGCGGGGATCGCCTAATTGATGGGAGGGAGCGGCGATCAGACGGGGCTCGCCGGTGGGTATGGGCAAGACGTAGAGTTTGGCAATGAAATAATTGGGCAAAGCGGCGGCGGGGGAGGCGATGAGAGCGAGGGATTTCCCATCGGGAGCCCAATCGAATTCGTGGACATGGAGATTCGGGGGCGAAACGAATTGCCTTTTGCCGGTGGCGATATCGACGATGGCGACGGTTTGCGGCGTGACGGTGGTGGCAAAAGGCGCGGGGGAATCGGGGCTCGGTGCGGCGGAAACGAGGCGTTCGGTGTGCAAAATGGCGATACGTTCGCCGCCGGGCGAAAAGCGGGGCGCACCGATGGGGCCGTCGAAATGGCCGACTTTACGGGCGACGGATTCAGGGTGGAGACCGACGAGATAAAGCTGACGCTGGCCATTGCTTTCGGCATCGGATACGAATGCGATGTTTTGGCCATCGGGTGAGAATTCGGGAGAGCGGTCGTCGACGGTTTTACCAGGAGCGGCGGTTATGGGGCGCGCAGGGGCGGAGGGCGACGCGCGATCGACGAGGAAGAGCGCGCGGCGGGAGGAGGATATCAATGGCTCGGAGGTGACGCTATAAGCGACGTGGGTTCCGCCGCGCGAAACGGCGAGATTGCGATAGGTGCGTAAAGCGAGCACTTCGTCGACGGCTCGACCAAGCTCGGAGCGTTCGGTGGTGGCGGGCGTATTCGAGGCGCTGGAGGAGCTGGACGAACTGGAGGGAATCGGCGAAATGGAGGCGACGGCCGTCGCCGCAGGGAGGGACGAGGAAGTGGCGGGTTTCGCGTCGCAGCCTGCAGCGGCGAAGAGACCAAACATGAGGGAGGCGAATCGATTCATAGGGCCCTGGCCGCCAAACCGAGCCACCTCTCCCAGCGAGAAGCGGTGAGGCCGGCGGAATCGAGGCGATGAGACAATACCGCTCGGCAAATGTCCAGTGTATCTTGCCACAGACCGTCACTTGGCGATGTTATTCGAACAGTTCGTCCGAAGCAAAAAAGTCTTCCCC
>CAZETM010000614.1:0-6030 GCA_964514885.1 uncultured Polyangium sp.
GGAGAGGGGGCCAGGGGGTGAGGAGCACAAAACAGTATGTCCAACAGTAGTATTAGCAAGAAGTCGCATGATTCAGCTCGCCAAGTGAAACACTCGCTCCGTGCGTACGATCTCCGCAGCATACGCCACGCACGCCAAGATGTCCTCATGCGTCAAGCCTGGGTAGTTTCGCAAGATCTCGTCTTCCGGACATCCCCCGGCGACCAGATCGAGAACGAACTCGACCGCGAGACGCGTGCCTTTGACGATGGGTTTTCCCACCAGAATATCGGGGTTCACTTCAATACGTGCGCGCCAATTCATCGTCGCTACCGTATCTGCGCATATTCCGATGTCAAGCCCTTCCAGCTCGACCGCGTACCTTCCCTCTGCATCCTCACCGCGCTTCGGCCGTGACCCGCTCACGCACAATCCCTCCGCCCTTCACCTCGCTCTATTCGTCTTTCCCCGTCCCGAACAACGTGAGCGCTTCCTCGTCCTTCGCTTTACCTTTTTTCTTTGCGGCCGCGGCTTTTTTCGCCCCTTTGGGCACTTCGTTTTTCTTCGCGTCTTTAGCGTGTTCGGCTTCTTTCGCGGCCATCACGCGATTGCATTCCAGAAGCCTCGCGAGCACTTCGTCGCGCGTCTCTTCGCCCCACGTATACCGAATGGATTCATCGAGCTGCGGGCGGAAATCGTATTCGGGCCCGATGTCGTTCCAGCCGTAGGCATCGAGCACGGCGCGGTCCATTTGGGCGTGCAAGTCGCGCAGTCGTTTGATCTCGGCCGATGTTTCGTCGGGGGCATGGAATCGATTGTAGGTTTTTGTGAGGCCCTCGTTGTTTTTGATCATCAGCGCGGCGCGGAATTCGTAATACTCTTTGCCGATCGCTTCGAGGTTTTGGTTGTGCTCCCAATCGGGCGGGAAGGGGAAGGTTTCGAAGCAATCCTCGGGTATGTAGCGCAATCGATCCTCGAGCGAAGAGCCGAAGAAGCGTGCCCATACCTCGTGTACACGGGATTGAAGTATCGCGAAGCCGATTCGCGATGGCAGGACAAAGACGGTTACCGCGTCAGAGAATACCCGAATAGAAGGCTGAATGCCGAACGCAAGATGCTTTGTATGGCGTGATGAGGCCAGAACTTCAGACACAGTTGCACACGCTTTCGATAATTCGCGCGCAGGTCGTGAAAATACCCACCACAGCCGTCGCAATCGCTCCTCGCCGGCGGACTGTCGCTGTATCCGTACCGTTGCGCTAAGACGCGCATATAACTCGGGAAACGATCTAAGGTACTCCTCGTCGCATTCGCCAACATCAATTATATAACGTTGATGTTCTAGTCGCGCGTCATCATTGAGTTCTTCACCCCCGATATACTCTTTGATGTGCGCTATGCTCCGGGGCGAATACAACTTTCGCTCATCAGGGCTAAGCACAAACCCTCTTCCGTTCGGATTAATGCCGCTGAATACATATTTGCTATTGTTACCGAGTAACAACGGGTTATCGTCCGCTCCTACAGGAAAGAGGTACGCATTGATCTTGTCGCACCTTTTTCCGTCAAGTTCGCATTCGGTTGTTACGCTACCCCTGCACATGTGAACGATGCAAACGACCACAGCGGCCAGTCCTGGCCAGCGAAATCGCCGTCGTGCGTTAAATATTTCCCCTCCGTTGGCTCTGATCCAGCGAAGGCCAGTATATCTGGTGTCGCCCTCTCGTATCGTATTGGTCGTGACGAGACCTAGGGTTCCCTTTGCGCGCGTAAACAAAAATGACTGTCGAAAAAAATATGCGACAAGATCGCTTTTGCCTCGTGCGTCTGCATAACAAGCCTGGAGCAATGCAGCATAACCTGGTCCTAAATCTTCTGAAATTCGGCTTCCACCAAGGAACGGCGGATTCCCGACAAAACAATCGAACCCCGGGTTCTCCCGTGAAAACACCTCGGGAAACTCGATCTCCCAATGAAACGCCGGTACACCTCGTTCACCCTCCCGCAGATCCACCACCATCCCCCGCAATTCGCTCTCGAACTGACCCGTCGACAACCACGATTGAACCTTCACCCCCACATTTTCAATCGCCTTCTTCCGCCCTTTGTCCGTACTCTCCCCGAAATACGCCGCAATCACCAAATCCCCCAGCATCCGCACCGTCCCCAGCGCGTCACTCGCCGCCGACCACAAATCCCGCAATTCGTCATTCACCGGCGGATCACCCAACGCGTGAATCCTCGCCCGTAACCCTTCGGCCTCCTCCACCCTTTCCGCCACCACCTTCCGCACCGTTTCGATCTGCTGGCCTTTGGACACGTCCAGCGACAAACTCGAGATCTGCTCCCGCGACAAACCCACCAGCGAATCCCCATGCCGCAGCGCATGATCCACGAACGTGAACGGATGCTCCTTCGCAAACGTCACCAGCCAAATCGACAGCCGCGCCAAATCCACCGCCAGCGGGTTTTTATCAACGCCATAAATGCACTTCTGCGCAATCAATCGACGCGCATGCAACACCGGATCTTCGTCCCGCGGCAATTCCGGCATCGTATTGCCTCGACGCCACGAATCCACCAGTCGGTCCGCCAACTGCCGAATCACCTCCACCAAAAACGCACCCGACCCCATCGCCGGATCACATACCTTCAGCTCCAAAAGCTGCTCCGGACGCACGTTCGCCCCCAGTTGCTCCAGCACCGGACGCAACGTCGTCTCCACAATCGGCTGCGTCAAACTCCGCGGCGTATAATGCGACCCCGTCCGCCGCCGTTCTTCACCCGGTTGCAGCACCAGCGATCCTCGAGCCAGCAAACCCGGTTGTCGAGGTGAAACACGTTTCCCCAGCGCACCCGCCAAACCTTCCACCGTCTTCGATTCTTTAACGCCCGCCGCTTTGTCCTTTACGTCCAGGTTTGCCCGCGCCTTCAATTCCTTCAACCGCTCGGGCCCCGACAGTTTTAATATGGCCTCCAGGTCCACCACCACATGCTCGGGCAACAGGCACAACGAATCGCCTTCCGCCACTTCCAGCTCGAAACCCATCAATCCTTCGTACACGCTCCCGATTTGCTCGACATCCAGCCCCTTGTATTGCAGCCGCTCGCCATCCAGCACCAAGAGCCGATCCAGCATCCGATACACAACCCCGTCACTCACCCGCGGCAAATCCAGGATCTCGCCCTTTTGCGGAACCGACCCTCGCGGCCTTCCTTCGAGAAATGCAAACGTCTCCGGATCGAAGAACGAGCCTTTCCGGGCCGGCAAAAACAAACCATCGGCCGCGGAAACCCCGTCGTGCAAGAGCCGAAACAGCGTAATGACTCGCCCCCACGCCCCATAACGATCGTCAATCGTATCGCCATAACGATGCCGATCCTCCTGCAACAGCGCATGCAAGCGCGAGAGCGAATAGCCGCTCGCGTACAGGTCCGACTCCATCGGCAAAAGCCCGCGCTCTTCCGCGTACAGGACAAACACCATCCGCATCAGCACGGTGACCAGGCCCGAATACATCTCCTGGCGATGATCGCGGCGCATGTCGTGCAAAATCGCGCCCTGGGCCAGACGATCGGCCCGTTCGAAACCACTCAGCAATTCCCGCAACGCCGCGAGGATCTGCTCGCGCAATTTGGTCGAGACGGTATTTTGATATTCGCGACTCGAAGCAAGCAGCGCCCCGAGCCGTTTTTTATCTTCCAGCGACAACAGCCGCCGCTCGTTCAGGAGCATATGAAACGCGCCCAGCAGCGGACGACCATCGACGCTGAGCATTTCGGACAAGCGGAAGGTGACCCATCCGGCCGACTCGCCTTTCGGTGCATACACGAGGCGAAAATCGCGGCCATTGGTCAACAGGCCCGCGGGCACGCCCGTTTCGCGCAACAGCCGCTCGAAACGTTGAAACGCCGTCGCGGACCAACGTTTGTCGTCGCCCGGGGCATCGAGGTTTGTCCGAATCGTTTCTTCGACCAGCAATACAAACTTCTCGGACTCCTCAATCGACTTCAGCGCAAAC
Source organism: uncultured Polyangium sp. (assembly GCA_964514885.1). GTDB lineage: Bacteria > Myxococcota_A > Polyangia > Polyangiales > Polyangiaceae > Polyangium. The sequence goes on from CAZETM010000614.1 coordinate 4,002, forward strand.
GTAGGCACGAGCCATTCGCCGCCGTCGAGGGAAATTCGCAAGGCAGCGGGCAGATCTGTGCCGGAGACGATTTGTTCATCGGACCAATCGAGGATTTCCCGGACGAACGCACGCAGGTCGGGGACATGTTTTCGCTCGCCGGCCATTTCTCGCAGCGATTGCTGCAATTCCATCACGGGCCAGGTGATGTTCGCTTCGGCGCTTTTCAGCGCGGACGCGGTGACGACGAGCCCTTCGGGCTGCGCCATGCCGAGCCATTCCTGGTGGAGCCGTTCGTTGTTGTCCATCTGGTTTTCCTTCACGAAGTTGCCGGCCACAGATACACGAGGCCCACGCGTTCGAGGCGGTTGTGTTTTACTTCGTATTGGTCACGAATGCGCACCGGCTCGGTCTCTAATTCTTTATCGATCTCGGTGCTACGCTTTTCCATGTGCCGCGTGTCCGCATCGTGTTGCGCTTTTTGCTCTTCTTCGCCTTTGGTCCAATCGAAAGCGAGCTGCTTGCGGTTCTCCAGCGTTTTACCAATCAATTGTTTCTGCGCCGAAAGAATACGCTGCATTTCTTCGGCTTCCGAGCGTCCGCGCATCCGCAGTTTTTCCTCGGCCCAACTGACTCGTTTGCGCGCTTTGGATTTCAACGTCTCCCACAACGCGTCTTCGTCTCTCATGGCCGATTGCATCAGCTTGTCCACGATATGCTCGCCCACCTGCGTTTGGTTTTCCCGTCCAAGCACCGCGTCGAGCGATTCCAAGGCGCGGTCTTCCGCATCCGCGGTCTCGAAGGGTTTTAATCGTGCCGCGTCGTCTCCTTCGGACCAATACGCTGCCACGACCAGCAATTCTTCGTGCAATCGTGAAGCCCCCGGCCCATAAAGCGAAAGCCTCCCGAGCGCCAAAACACGATGCCGTCGATGCGTCGGATCGACGACCACGGTCACGCGCGAAAGTCGATCTTCACCGAAAGCTTGGGCGCGGAATATCGCGAGCACGCGCTGCGTCAGCTTGTGCTGCAAATGCAATTGCACGGTTTCCGAAGCGAGCGTGGTGGAGGGACTGAAACTGACGGGTCGAGGTGGGTATTTGGCGCGCCATTCCCATTCGGGCATTTTGCGCGTCCGCGGCGCGCGCAGCGTATCCATGATGTCGCGCCAGGTAGCATCCGTGCCGGTGAGTTTGTCCAGGGGCGGGACGTCGAAAACTCCCGGCGAGTCTTTGCGTTCGGTGAGCAGCGGCAGACTGGCGAGGCCTAGCCCGACGTTTACCACATCGCGTAATCGTTCAGGCTTCAGGTTGAGATGTTCGGCGGCTTTTTGGTCGAGCTTTTGCAGTTCTTCCAATTGCGCCACGATTTCTTTGTCCCGCGCTTGTTCCAATTCTTCTTCGACGACTGGATCGCGGTTTTCCTCGGGATCGGCCTGGGTAATCGCTTGCGCCAAGTTTTTTGCGCGGGCACGCGTGATGCCGCCTTCGAGGCTTACGGCCAGTTGGCGTTCGATGACATCGGCGAGCGAGCCGAGCTGTTTACGAATACGTTCGGTCTTTTTCACCAACGCTTCGAGCACGGCATCTTCGGGGCGTTGGGTATACACGAAATAGTGACAGCGGACGACTTTTTCGGGCTGGAGAATCCGATCGATGCGACCATTACGTTGCTCCATGCGTCCTGGATTCCACGGCAAGTCGTAATGGAAGAGATCAGCGCATTGAGCTTGCAGGTTCACGCCTTCGCGGGCAGCATCGGTACCGATGAGAATACGTACGGGATGAGCCGCATCATTGAAGGCTTGTTTCACGCGTTCGCGCGATTCTTCGTCCATGCCGCCGTGTAACGTGAGAATACGTTCATCGGCCAGATCCGTTCCCGCAATGGCAGCTTCCAGCTCGCGAACGAGATACGTTTTCGTATCGGCGTATTCGGTGAAGACAAGCACGCGGCGTGGGAGCCAAGCGGCCTTTTTGGTTTTCCCCATCTCGGGGCATTGGTTTTTCCGAATCCAATCGACGAGCCAGCGCATTTTCGCATCGGCCTC
>CAZETM010000615.1:0-6022 GCA_964514885.1 uncultured Polyangium sp.
CCCGGAGCGACGTATCCCCCGCCGGGATATCCGCCGGCCATGATGTACGGACCGTCGCGGCTTCCCTATGACGAGGGCGATCCCATTCCGCCGGGCTACGAAATCAAATTGCGTCCCAAAATGAAAATGGCCATGGCGGGCATGGCGGTGTTTGCCCCCTTCTATGGTTTGTCCGTCCTGTTTGCCGGTACGTATCTCGGCAATGATGACCGAACCGCGAAGATGTATGCACCGCTGCTCGTTCCGGTCATTGGGCCATTCATCACCATCGGAACGGCAGATACTGATTTCGGCTCTCTGTTTCTGCTGATCGATGGCGTTGCGCAGGCCACGGGTGCGTCTCTTTTCATTGCTGGAATGTTGTCGGACGAAAAATACCTCGCGCGTCGCACAGCGGGCCTCGAGCTTCGCCCCGAGGTATTCGTCGGTCCACGATCCGCAGCGCTTCGCTGGCAATTCTGAGCGGCTCGAGTTTCGTCATGGAAAAGAAATCGGAGATGAACATGCAAACCGGCCGCGCCATTTCGAGCTTCGCGCGTTTGCTCGTGCCGCTCATGGGTTTTACCGCAATGGTTGGTCTTACGCCCATTGCCGCAGCACAGCAGCCGCCTCCGCCGCCTCCGCCGCCACCCGAAGCAACTGCGTTACCACCACAGGCACCTCCGCCTCCTGTGGCATCACCAGACCAACCTCCGCCTCCTCCTCCCGCACCGGACAAACCAAAACCGAAAATGAGCGGCGAGTATTGGCCCCAGGAAAAACCCATTGCTTGGCAGCCGTCAAATCCAATGCAGCCTCTATGGCCTGCGCGTCTCGATTACGAAGAAGGCGACGACGTCATTGCTGGATACCAATTGAAAGACCGAGCCTCTCGCGGTCTGTTCGTTGGTGGGCTCGTCACGTTTTTGGTGCCGTATACGTTTTCGCTCCTCTACGGTGGAGCGGCATTGAGCGATGGCAGTGACAGCGCACAGAGGGAGGCTGGACCCTTTGTCGTGCCGGTTATCGGACCCTTCATTGCCCTGGGCACCACTGACGACACGATCGATGAATTCACTGCGTTCGTCCATCTCACCGATGGCTTCATGCAAGCCGCCGGCGCGGCCATGCTCACCGCCAGCCTGCTCATGCCCGAAAAATACCTCGAGCGTATGGCCGGGCTTCCGGGCAAACCCCAAGTGTTTGTCGGGGCCGGATCCGCTTCGTTGACGCTGAAGTTCTAACGTTTGTCGCTTTGGAACACAGCGACTACGTCGCCATCCAATTCCAGTCGAGCGGCGATGCTCCTTCGATCGTACGTACGCGTTTGATCTTCGCTTCCGATCCAGTCGAGAGCCGTCGCAAAATCAAGAACACCGCCTCTTGATCCTCGGTCCCGAGTGCGCCGCACACATCCCCCAGTGACATCGCCGTGCCCGCTCGTTCGCGCAATGTTTCCACCACGCGATGCTGCAGCTCGATCACTTCCGCTGCCGCTTTCTTTCCTGCTTCGACTCCCGGCTGGTGATACGCGTTCACGTCCACCAGCTCCGCGTAGATCCCCACCGCTCGTTCGTAGAGCGCGATCAACGCCCCTAGCGATGCTGCATCGAGCGACTCCAGCGTGATCGTGATCGATGCGCGTCCTCGTTCCGCAAGCGCACGACGAGTGCCTTGGAAGAACCCGGACAAGTAGTCACCTGAAGTGGTTCCAGGCTCCACTTCGATGCTCTTTCGTCGCGCAGGTCGATCCTCCAGCACTTCGATGAACGTCACGAAGATGTTGTCGATCCCGTCGCGTAGTTGCTGCACGTACGCGTGTTGATCCGTCGATCCTTTGTTCCCGTAAACGCTGATCCCTTGCCACACCTCGTTTCCTTGGCGGTCCAAGCGTTTTCCCAACGACTCCATCACGAGCTGTTGCGCATAGCGACTGAACAGCTCCAGACGATCCTTGTACGGAAGCAGCACCATGTCTTTCTTGCCCGTGCCGCTCGTCGCAGAAAACCACGCTGTTGCGAGTTGTCCAGCAGGGTTTGTCCTCGTGGAACGCGACCGCGTCGCTTCATCCATCCAGCGCGCGCCACGCAGCATCGCTTCGACATCGAGCCCTTGCAGTGCAGCCGGCAAAAGCCCCACCGCGGACAGCTCGCTCGTCCGACCACCGACCCAATCCCACATCGGAAATCGATCGAGAAATCCCTTTGCGATCGCGTACCTGTCCAGCTCGCTTCCTTCGCCCGTCACGGCCACCGCGTGCTTGCCGAAGTCGAGTCCCAAACGCGCGTACGCAGCTTCGGCTTCGAGCATTCCGTTGCGTGTTTCTTTCGTCCCGCCCGACTTCGACACGACCACCGCGAGCGTTTGATCGAGTGCGTCGCCGATCGCATCGACAGTGCGATCGAAGCCGTCGGGATCGGTGTTGTCGAAGAACCAGATCCGCATGCGATCCGCAGCCGTTCCTAACGCTGCCGCGACCAGTTGCGGACCGAGTGCCGAACCGCCGATCCCGATCACCAGCACGTTGCGAAATCCAGTTGCGCGTTGTGGCTTCAACCGACATGCGTGCACATCGGCGGCGAAGCTTTTGATGCGCTCGAGCGTCGTCGTGATCGCACTCGAGATTTCGGGCGTCGGAGCGAGTTCGGGAGCCCTCAGCCAATAATGTCCGACCATCCGATGTTCATCGATGTTGGCAACTTTTCCCGCTTCGATCGCGGCCATCGCTTCGTACGCGGACGCGAGACGTGGCTCGAGAGAATCCAGCAAACCTTCTGCGTAATTGATGAGGCTGGTGTCGAGCCAAAGCCCGAGCCGCTCGTCATGATGGAGGTGCGTACGGAATTGCTCGAAGTGATGCGTCATCGTGGGCTCCATGTCAGCGTGCCGGGCTCTGCCGCTCGGCCTTGATGATTTGCTTGTAGCAGCCGAGTGGGGCCGCTGCCGAGAGAGCTGGATCGGCGAAAAATATGCGCGCGCGTGGCATGTGCTGGCATGTCTGCCCGAGGCGCGTTATTTCGGTGCACGGTCCAATGCAATCCATGCCGTTTGATTTCGGCGTTAACGCCGGGTTTGTCGAAGAGCTTTACGCGCAGTATCAGGAAAACCCCGAGAAGGTCGACCCGAGTTGGCGGTCGTTCTTCGATGCGCAACGTGGCGCAGGAGCACCTGTTTCACCGGCGCGCCAGGTTGGTCATGTCGGCCACGTCGGCCACGTCGGCCAAGTCAACCACGTCAACCACGTAAATGGTTCGGCCAGGCCGCAGGTTCTTGCGTACGAGGCCAAGGCAGCGCCAGCGGTGGCTTCAGGTGTTGCAGCCGAGCAGGATCTGCTGGCGGCAGCGGCCACGCGAGCACGTGTCTACCAGCTTGTGAATGCGTATCGCGTGCGTGGACATCTGTTTGCGGACATCGATCCGCTCGGTGTTCCGCCACAAGCCGCGCCAGAGCTCGACTTGTCGAACTTCGAGCTGCGCGATGTGGACTTGGACAAACCGTTTCCAACGGTCGATCTTGCAGGCATGCCGGCGACCAGTTCGCTGCGTGAGATCATTCAGCGTCTCGACGAAACGTACTGTCGCACGATCGGTGTCGAGTTCACGCACATCGAAGATCCGGTGCAGCGCACGTGGTTGCAGCGGAAGATGGAGTCGACGCGTAATCGCCTCGAGTTGGACCACGACAAACAACTGCGCATCCTGACGAAGCTTTCGGACGCGGAGATTTTCGAGCAGTTCATTCACCGCAGTTACGAAGCGGGCACGAAGCGTTTTTCGCTCGAGGGTGGCGAGGCCATGATCCCGCTGCTCGACTTGTTGATTGAGCGAGCGGGCGCCGAAAAGGTCGATGAGATCGTGCTCGGTATGGCCCATCGTGGTCGGCTGAACGTGCTGGCGAATATTTTGGGCAAGAGCCCGCGGGAGATTTTCGCGCACTTCGAGGATGCGGATCCCGAGCGATACCTGGGCGGTGGTGACGTCAAGTATCATCTTGGATTTTCGTCGGATCGGATCACCGAGTCGGGGCACAAGGTGCACCTGACGCTGACGTTCAATCCGAGCCATTTGGAGTTTGTCAATCCGGTGGTCGAGGGGCGTGTGCGAGCGAAGCAGGATCGGCTCCGTTCGAGCACGGGCGAGAGTCACGTGATGCCGCTGCTCATTCACGGCGATGCGGCATTCATTGGGCAAGGCGTCGTTGCCGAGACGCTCAACATGTGCGGGCTCGAGGGATACCGGACGGGCGGCACGATTCACGTCATCGTCAATAACCAGGTTGGGTTTACGACGAATCCGAACGAATCGCGATCGACGCGTTATTCGTCGGACATTACGCGCATGCTCAAGGTCCCCGTATTTCATGTGAATGGCGAGGATCCCGAGGCGGTGGCGCAAGTGGCGCTTTTGGCGATTGAATGGCGACAGAAGTTTGCCATGGACGTCGTCATCGACATGTATTGCTATCGCAAGTACGGCCATAACGAGGGTGATGAGCCTCGTTATACCCAGCCGCGTATGTATGCGATTATCGATAAAAAGCCCACGGTTCGCCAGATGTACGTAAAGCGTCTGGTCGAAATGGGTCAGTTGACCGGGCCGCAGGCGGACGAAATTCTCGCTCGTCGTCGCGAAGTGCTCGCGAGTGCGCTCGAAGAGGTCAAGCAAAAGGGATTTGCGCCCGCCACGTATACGATGGGCGGTGTGTGGACGAGTTATCGAGGTGGGCGCGACAAGGACACGCCGGAGGTATCGACCGGGGTACCGCACGACAAACTCATTGAATTGTCGCGCAGAATGCTCGAATTGCCGGGCGACTTCAAGGTTCATCCGAAGGTGCTGCCGATTCTGAAGACGCGGCACGATCGTCTACTCAAAGGTGAGCCATTCGATTGGGGCACTGGCGAAATGCTTGCGTATGCGACGTTGTTGTCCGAAAAAGTGCCTGTGCGCATTTCGGGCCAGGACGTTCGTCGAGGCACGTTCAGCCATCGTCATGCCGTCGTATTCGATACCGAGACGGGCGAGCCGTTTACGCCCGTTTCGCGCGTGATCGAAGAGCCGGCACGAATCGAGGTTCACAATAGCCCGCTCAGCGAGGCTGGGGTGCTTGGGTTCGAATTCGGCTATGCACTCGATTATCCCGATGCATTGGTCATCTGGGAGGCGCAATTCGGTGACTTCTTGAATGGCGCGCAAGTCATCGTCGACCAATTCATTACGTCGAGCGAGGACAAATGGCATCGGCTTTCGGGGTTGGTGCTCTTTTTGCCCCACGGATACGAAGGTCAGGGACCGGAGCACTCGAGCGCGCGCATTGAGCGATTTTTGCAAAACTGCGCCGAGGACAACATTCAGGTGTGTAACCTGACGACGCCCGCGCAGCTTTTCCATTGCTTGCGCCGTCAGATTCATCGACCTTGGCGTAAGCCGTTGGTCATTGCTACGCCGAAGAGCCTTTTGCGCGTGGCAACGACGGCAAAAGGTCCGCGTCCCGTGTCGACCATTGATGATCTGGCCAATGGCAAGTTCCATCGGGTAATTGGCGACGATGCGGTGGATCCGGCGAAGGTGAAGAAGGTCTTGCTGTGCTCGGGCAAGGTTTATTATGACCTTGCGGTTGCGCGCGAGCAGCGAGGCATTACCGACGTGGCGGTCGTGCGGCTCGAACAGCTTTCCCCGTACAATCACGAGCTGACGGATGCGCTGGCGCCTTACGCCGACGGCACGAAGCTCGTGTGGGTTCAGGAAGAGCCGATCAATTACGGCGCGTGGTATTACATCAATTGCACGTTGCCGCAGGCGATTGGTGGTCGACTGCCATTGTCCGTGGTGGGTCGGTGCCCGAGTGCCAGTCCCGCGACGGGCTCGAAGGCGAGTCACACGTTCGAGCAAAAGAGGCTCATCGACGAAGCATTTGCGTGATTCGCTAACTCCGAAAGAGGTGCGTTATGGCTTGGGTAGACTTGTCCAAAAAGATTGCGATGGGTTCACTCGTCGCGTTGTTTGCCCTGGGCTGTGGCTTTGAACCTGCGGACCCTGAATTC
>CAZETM010000616.1:0-6019 GCA_964514885.1 uncultured Polyangium sp.
CCTCTCCAACTCCGCTTCGCTACGTAGAGAGGGGGAGCGACTGCTCTGCCCCCCATACCCCCCGAATCGGACCGCGATGGTCGCCCGATCCTTGCTTGCGCGAACCACGGCCCGCGCGTGTAGCATCGGCGCGTGGCTGGGAACGAAGAGCAACAAGACGAAAACGCCGCTGTCGAAGGTCTGCCCCCGCCAAAACATCGCGAGCCGATAGCGTCCGTGGACGAAGGCTGGGAAGCTCCGGTTCAGACGGACAAACCCGCCGCTCCACCCGTAGCAGTCGAGCCCGCAGCCGTCGCTCAAGCGAGCCACACCGGACCGAAAACGCAACCTCCGCCGGCCAAAGCTGCACCCGGAAAAGTGCTTCCGTCCATAGCTCCACGACCGCTGCCGAAAGTCGTCAGCGCGGCACCTCCACGGCCGCAAGCAACGCCAGCAGCAGCTCAACCAGCACCGGTAGCTTCGCCAGCACCTGCACGCGCCGCCGCGGCAGCGAGCCCTCCGAAAACGCCTCCGCCGCTGCCTCCGAAAGCAACGCCGCCGCCTCTGCCCGCGATGGCTCCACCGCCTCTGCCCGCGATGGCTCCGCCGCCTCTGCCAGGACGCGCGGCAAAATCAAAAGAGTCGTCAGCGATTTTTTCCGTTCCATCACTGCAATCCGCAGTCGCTACAGCACCAACGATTCCAGCTCCGCCACTACAACGAACCACGCCGGAACCTTCGCCACGGCCACGTCCAGTCACGACTGCGGTCGATCCGAACGACGGGTCGGATGAGCCCGTTCGCGAGCCGCAAACCTTGGCCGTCGAGCTGTCGTGGCGCTCCGAAAGGCTTGCGAAAAAGGCTGATCCGATCGCGGCCGCACGCGCGCTCGTGGAGCGAGGTTTGTACGAACAACGCGTGGAACTGGATGTCCTCGCAGCGAAGCGCTCGTTCTCGTCGGCGCGCCAGATGTCACGCGCGCTGGGGCCTGCGCTCGTGCGTTTGCGGCATTTGCTCGAATCACAAGAGCTCAACGAACGCGTCGCGATCCTCGATGACGAGCTGGTGGTGGTCGAGAGCGACGCAGAGCGAGCGGATCTTCTCGTGGAGCGTGCGCGCGCTCTGACGGACCTCGGCAACTTGGCCGAAGCTCGATCTGCGTACACGAAAGCACTGGATCTGGTGCCCCATCAAGCGCGTGCACTTCGCGGCAAAGAAGCGGTGTTGCGGCAAGAGATCGAACGCGGACAAACCAAAGAGCTGGCCGATGCGCTGGCGAAGCATCTCGAGCGAATGGCCGAGGTGTACGCACCGCAATTGGGCAAAGCTGCGGGTGATGCGGTGTTCGCAGCGTGGCTGCATGTGGAGCGAGCCGCAGTTCTGGACGATGCGCTGGGGATGCCACAACAAGCGGCTGCAGCGCTGGAAAAAGCCGTTTCGTTGCAACCTGCACCGGGGCCAGTGCGAGCCGCGCTCGGGCGACATCACTTGCGGCACGATGACCCGCGCGCGCTGTGTGAATCGCTGTCGGCAGAAGCGGAACATGAAGCCGATGCACAACGAGCATCGCGGTTGCTCTACACGTCCGCACGCATCGTGACCGAACGAGTGCGCGACCTGAACGATGGTGCCGTGCTGCTTGGACGTGCTGCGTTGCGTGCGCCCGATGGAGCGCCTCCGACGCGCCGAATCCTCACCGAGCTGATTCGTCTGCAAGAACATCTAGGTGCGGTGGATCAATGCATCATCACGCGTTTGCGCGAGCTGACGATGCTCACGAGTTCGCACGCGATCGCGCATGCGCAGGTGCGCTTGTCGGAGATCCACGACTCGCTCGGGCAAGCTGAAAACGCAGCGGCACATGCAGAGCAAGCGCTGTTGCACGACCCGTCGGATGAATCGACACGCGAACGGCTCGATCGAGCACTGCAGCGGCTCGGTCGACATGAACGGCGGATCGAGATTTGGGTCGCGGAAGCAAACGACAGCCGACCAACTCCACACCGCGTCTCGTCGTTGATGCGAGCTGCGGACATCTGTGATCGACACGTGCGACGGCGTGACGACGCGATTGCGTATTTGCGTGCTGCGTGGAGCGTGAATCCAGGCGATGGCGCGGTGTTCGATGCGCTCTCCGCGCTTCTTGGTCAACCGTCACGAGATGCGGATGCGGCGATTCGTGCACGGATCGATCTGTTCACCCTCGCGGCGCATGCCGCGGCCGAGGCTCCACGAAAGATTGCGCTGTTCGAGAAGCTCGCGAGCATCTGGGAAGAGGAGCTGGGACAGCCGGAACGAGCGCTCGAAGTGCTCGAACAAATCCTTCAACTCGATCCCACACGTCGCACGACGATCCTCGCGATGCAGCGCAACGCGCAGCGTGCAGGCGACTATCGACAACTTTCACGTGCGCTCGTGGCTGAAGCGGATCTGACGGAGGATCCGGCACTTGCACGAAGGCTGCTCATCACGGCAGCAGACCTGTTTTCGGAGCGATTGAGCGATCGAGATCGAGCGTTGGAACTCATCGATCGAGCGCTGCGCATTTTGATCACGGATGCCGATGCTTTGCGGGCACGTTTCCGTTTGCTCGTGCGAGCAGGGCAAAACGACAACGCCAGGCAAGCTCTGCTCGGACTGATTCGCCGTGATCCGGCAGGTGCTTTCAGCTTGTGGATCGAGCTGGCGCGTTTTGACGAACAGCGCCTCAAGCGTCCGCATGACGCGGTCGGTGCATACGAAGAAGCGGCGCGACTGCGTCCCGAGCATCCTTTGCCAGCGATCGAAATCGCACGCCTTTTACGCTCGACGGGTGATCATCGTCGTCTGTGTGAATCGCTGCGCACGTTGGCGAAAGGCGCCCTCGCATCGAACGAGCGGGTGAGCTTTTTGGTGCAAGCCGCCGAGGTGGAAGAGCTGCTGCTCAGTGATGATCGCGCAGCGCTGTCCACGTTGAATGCGGCCGATGCGGTAGCGACCGAAACGACGATCGACGCGTCGATCCTCGAGTCGATGGAGCGGATCCTGGTCCGTCGTCGAGGCTTCGATGAGCTCGCGAAGCTGTACACGAAGTGGCTGGCGTATCAGCCGCCGCCGTCGGTCGATCACGCGCTTCGCGTTGCGCTCGCGGAGGTGCTGTGTCGTAAAGGCAAACAGGAAGCGATGGATCTGCTCGAAGGACTTGTGTCTGTCGTGCCAAACCATCTCCCTGCTCTGCGCACACTGGAGCATCTTTATCGCGGCACGCAGGCCACGAAGCTCGCCAATGCACTGCGTGCCCAAGCGGCAGCGACGACGTCGGTTCCGGCTCGTACGGGTACGCTGGCGCATTTGGTCACGCTGGAAAACGAAGTGTCGAGCGAGTTACTGCTCGATGCGCTCAGTCGCGTCGTAGCGGAGAGGCCCGACGACGGAGGTTCGCACGATGCGATCATTCGCATTTGCAATCGACTGGTGGCGGATGCGGTCGATCCCAGCGTGACGGCCGCGCCGCTCGGGCTTTTGCTTGCGTCGATCACTGCGCGCAAATCGCTCGTGAAGGACAACGTATCGCGAGCGTTTTTGCAGATAGAGGAAGCGCTGCTCGTGACGTCGATGGCGGGCGGCGATGTGTCGCGGTTGCGCCAGGCGTTGGTGGGTTATCACGATGCGCTGACGCTTTGGCCGGACAGCTTGCTTGCTGCGCGCGGGCTCGAACGACTCGCGGACAAACTGGGCGATCGCGATGAGTTGATTACGGCGAACAAGGCACTGGCGCGTCTTGTGGAAGGCACGTCGCGGCGAGCGGGACACTTCGTGCGTGCGGCGCAATTGACGGCGGAGGAGCCTGGGTTGCTTGGTGCGGCGCTCGATTTGTACGAACAGGCGCTGCACGAGGACGCTGATTGCGAGATTGCGGTGCATGCGCTTGCGCGAGGGCTGACGACGGAGCCGGCTCGATTGGTGGATCGATTGGGCGCGGCATTGGAACGAGCGCGCAAGCCTGTGCAGATTGTTTTGCTAGGCAGTGAAATGGGCAAAGCGGTATTGCGGCATTTCGAGTCGGGTGGTGGTTCGCCCGATCCGAGCGTCGGTATTGCGGCAATGCGCCGAGCTTTGGCGGTCGCGCCGGACGATGCTGCCGTGCTGATGTTGTCGGCGAAGTTGTATTCGGCGCAGCGACTGCATTCCGAAGCGCGCGATGCGTGGCAACGCGTGGTGCAAACCGCCCGGCACTTCGAGATTCGCGTCACGGCGTATTTCGAGCTGGCGACGATTTACGAAGGACCGCTCGGCGATTTGGCACGGGCCCAGGACTGCATTCAAGCGATTCTCGAAGACGACGAAGCGCATGCGATTGCCCTGGAGCGATTGTTCCAAATAGCAACGAAACGAGGCGACCGAGGACTGGCCATTCAAGCTTTGTCTCGGTTGGCCGAAGCATCCACGGATACGCGCGTGCGGGTGGATGTCGATTTGCGTTTGGTCGAAGTGCAGCGTGAAGCGGGGGATCGACCGGGAATGGTGCGTACGCTATGCGATGCGATAGCGCATGGCCCAGCGGACGCACGCCCGATGACCGTGCTGCAGCGACTCTATCGAGTGGACACCGCGGATGGTGCAGCGGCTTATGCAGCAGCGCTTGGTCAGGTCCTCGAAATCGCGTCTTCGCGGCGTTTGCCCATTGAGCCGCGGTGGCTCACATCGCTTGGTCTGCTCGAGGTCACTCTGCTCATGCGACCGCGTGAAGGCCTGGCGCGATTGCAAGCGGCCGTGAATATGCCTAGCGCGCAAATCGATGCGCGAGCGGCGTTTGGTCGAGGTCTCGAGGCGGCCAATCGTAATGCGGAAGCGGCGCAGATATTGCGGGACGCCCTGCATGCGGACATTGAAACGCTGGGGAAAATGGCCGAGCTATCTCCGGCACTGGCGTCGCTCGAATCGGCGCTGGCCAAAGATGGTCGTGCGGAAGAGCGGCTCGCGGTGGAGGAAGCCCGCGGGTGTCTTGGCGACGTGAAGCCCGATCGTATTTCTCGCTTGCGCGCGCGGCGGATATCGCCCGAGGCATTTCCTCCGGGAGCGCTGGCAGGGCCCGAGCTTTATCGAGTGCTCGTGCCGGAAGCTCAGGGACCGATGTTATCGGTGGCGGCAGCGATTTCCCCCATTGCGGCAAAGACGTTGCGCTTCGAATTGAGCACGCTGGGGCTAACGTCTCGTGAGCGAGTGGGCTCGCGGGACAACAATCCGGTGTATCGTTTGGCGGATCGGATTGCGAAGTGTATTGGCCTGGAAGGATTCGAGCTGTATCTTTCGCCGAATTGGCAAGGGATGCCGCGCATTTATCCGGGCGATCCGCATGCAATCGTTGGACACCCGTCATTCATTGAATTGCCGGAGCCGGAGCAGGCGTTTACCTTGGGACGGCTACTCGTTCGATCGGCTTTGGGCCCTGTTTGGATGGACGAGCTCAGCCTCGATGCCATTGATGGATTGCTGGTGGGAGCGCTACGCGCCGTCGATCCGACGTTTGGCGTGCGGGACTTGGGACCTTCGCGCGAGCCGACGGTGCAGGCATTTTCGGCGCAAGTGCATCGAGCGATGGGTCGGCGCCAGCGTAAATTGCTGGAGGAAATCCTTCCTCAAGCGACGGTTAATTACGACGTACGAACGTTGGTAACGGCGATTCGGCGTGGAGAGAACCGCATTGCGTATTTGCTTTCGGGCGATCTCATTGCGGCGGTCGATCATTTGTGCCGACTCGATCGTGACGTTGCTCGAGCGGCCGAAGATCCGCAGCTCGTGGTGCTACATCCGGTGACGGGTGATTTGCTTCGTTATGCGCTTGGAGCGGCGTCGTACGCGGAGCGCAAGCGAATTGGGACGGTGTGGACGTCGATTTGAGTAGGGTTTCGGTCTGATCCCGGGGGTATGGGGGCAGAGCAGCCGGCCCCCATCGTAAACTGACGTCGATTTGACGAATTGGTTCCGGTTAGATCCCGGGGGTATGGGGGCAGAGCAGTCGGCCCGTGTTTTTACGAAGTAAAAACACCTGGAGGGCCGC
>CAZETM010000617.1:0-6009 GCA_964514885.1 uncultured Polyangium sp.
AAATCCTTTTTCGCCAGCAGTGCAGGCATGGCAGCACGCACGTTCACGAGCGCCAACGATGCATCGATTCGATAAGGAATGACCTCCTCGGCAGCAATGGCCTGCGCAATCGGCAAATACGTCTCGTAGGCTTGTGATGCTTCCACTTGCATTTCATGACCGATCATGGCCATTACCACATGATCGAGCACGATGGAAAAGCGATGATGTTTCGCCGCGAATCAACGACCGATTGCGTATGCACCATCGATACGGCGCCGAAGGTTCTCCATTGATAGGAAATTTGCCACGACGTGTCGTTGCGCTTGCCCGTAGCAATGGCAAAACATCCCGCCCTTGACCTGGCGCGTCAGTCCTGGCGCGTCAGCCCTGGCCCTTTCCAACTCGCATTCATTTCGCGTCGTTCGGCGGTGAATGCTCTATGGGCGATAACACGCGATGCTGTGCACGCATTTGTCATACGTTCGCCCAACGAAGCGAACGCATCACATGCTACGACTCGTTTGTACGACACAATTCGGGGGCACTTTTGAAACTATCGTCGAGTGTAAATAGTAGAATTGTGGGTGGACATTTTTTCCGCACACCTCTATCATGCGCGCCCATGAAAAGTACAAATGTTGGAACGTTGCTTCGAGTTGCCCTTGTGGCGTGTGGAATTCCCGCCTGTGGAGGGGCTGTTGGCGAAGGTTTGCGCCCGAAGGACCACAATGCATCCGGGGCCTTGTCGACGGGAACCGCGAAAACGTGCGAAGGCAAACCCAAATATGCCAAGCCGCTCATTGTGGATCTCGATGCCGATGCGCGCGTCGACCTCGAGGCAGCCATGAAGAAGGGCGTCGTCGTCGTGAATTACGATTGCGTCAACCTGCGTGTGCTCACGTCCTGCAAGCTGCCAGACGCCGGCTACGAATACGCTGGTGTGAGCCGCAAAGAGCAGGTCGTCCAGATGAAGAGTGCCGATGACATCAGTGTCAATTTGCCGCTCTCGCAGGCGAAGTTGTCGGGTGAATTGACGAGCGGTCGCACGATTGACTTGGCAACCGTTCTGGTGGGTCGTCGATCGACGACCGTGAGCAATATCAGCAAAGAGCAGCTTACCGGCGGATGCGAAGACGCAACCCATTACGTACAAAATGCGACGCTCGGCGCGTTCTCCATGCAAACGGGATCTATTGGCAAGGTTGGCGCGGTGGCCGAGATGTTCGGTCGAGGCGGGTCGGCTTCGAGTTCGTCGGAACGCAAAGCCATGAACAGCGACGGGTCGCTCGAGGACTGCCGGACATCGAAACCCGATGCCGAGTCGCCTCCGACCGAATGCGCTGCGCCCATTCGTGTCGAGCTCGTGCCGTTGGCTCTCGTCGTGCCCATTTCCGGAAAGAAGGATCCCGCGGCGAAGGAAGACAAGAGAGCTGGTCAGGAACAACAAAATCCTTGTCCGCCCGGGTATTCGTTCACAAATAGCATTTGCTCGCGCGCTGCCACCGATGCGATCGTTTGCGATCCGAAGAACGAAGTCCAATGCAAAGAGCAATGCGAGAAGGGCAGCATCGAATCTTGCTACAGCTACGGCGTGCTCTTGACGCGCAGTGTCCCACGCGCGAGGTCGATTCCGATCTTCCGCAAGGCATGTGAAGGTGAATTGCCCGAAGGCTGCGCATCGCTGGGTATCGAACTCCTGCCAGATGACGAAGATCCCGATGTTATCGCCAAGGCAAGCGAATCTCTACGAATTCTGACGAAAGCGTGCGATATGGGCGCTGGACGAGGCTGTGATTTTGCCGGTGATGCCCTGACAGAAAAGGGTTTCAAAATCGTGGACGTTGCGAAGGCCATACGCTTCTATGATCGCGGTTGCTCATTAGGCACTTCCAATGCATGCTGGAGCCTGTCGCGAATCTACATCAAGGGCAATGGGGTACCAAAAAATGCAAAATTGGGCCTGTCGCTGCTATCCAAGGCGTGTCTCGGGGGCAGTGCCAACGAATGCGACGAGCTCTCCAAGCACTTGTTCAAGGGGGTCGACGACGTTGCTCCGGACCAAGAAGCGGCGCTCCGTGCAATCCGCAGGGCGTGCAATATTGACGCTTTTGGCTATTGCATTGATGCGGTGAATATGTCCATCGCAATGGGCAAGATGTCCGACGCCGTTGCGTTCGCGCAGCGTGGATGCAATGCGGACGACGAAGAGCCATGCGCCAAGCTCGCCGGATTCTATGAAACCGGTACGGGCACGTCGGCCGATCCCGAGAAGGCCACTGCTGCACGCAAGAAAGCCTGCAAGGGTGGGGAAGGCGACGAAGATTCGTGCAAGCTGCTGGGAATTCGCATCAAAAATTGATGTAGTTCTCCATGGGCTCGGTGCTCTTGTGCCTAGTGCCTAGGGCGAACAAACAGCCATTTCCGAACCTTGCGCATCAAGGCTCCTCGGCGAGACGATGGGCGCAACCCCACCCCGTATCCTCACCCACACCCAGAGACCCCCTCTTTTTCGTGACTTGCCGACGCACGCGCGCCTTGGCGCCGGCAAACACGAGCGCGACTTGCACAAGACGCGCCTCGCCACGGCTTACGTCGGACGTTTCTTCGCAAACGGCAACGAGAGCTGCCCCAAGGGCGCCCTCTTGCGCAAAGGTGGACCTCGCGCCGACAAACCAGCACGCGACAAACCCGTTTCGCCGTCCGCTCGGTAACCTCGTGCACCTCGTCGTCCGTCGGCGCCGGCAAGCGCAAAAACGTGATGCCTTCACCGTCTGCGCACTTCACATAGACGCCATCAAGCGCAAGCGTGTGCATGTGGACGTTGAGCCGCAACGCCGAGTCGAAGCGCTGAATCACCGTCACCGTGCCGGCAAACGCTTCCTCCACACTCGAGCGGCTTTCGCCTTCTGTATTTCTTTCCAAACTCTGTGCGAAGACGTTTGCCGAATATGCCATGGGCCAGATCCGCAAGGCTCGTGGGCTCAACAAGAAAATCGTCAATCCGCAGCCAGAGAAGCGCCATCCGCTGCTTTACTTCTGCCACGTACCGCTGGGCCAAGGCAGCGTGTCGCTGCTCGATTGGTTGCAATCGAAGAGGTTCGACCCCGCCGAATGCGGTCTCACCGCCGTGCGTAATGCGGCAGGTATTTTCGCCATTTATCAGGCCCCGGCAGGCGTCTATCGGGGGCTGGTTTCTCCGAAGGATCCGGACGCTCTCGTCTTCTCGAGCGTGCCCAAGGAGGCCGAGCCGGTCGGCTGGATGCATTTTAATGAAGATGCATTCAAAGCCCATTGCAAGGCTCACCGCGAATATTGGCAATGGGTGGAGCAGCGCAACGAAGAACGTTTCCACACGAATGCGAGCCATGGCCGCGGTTACGATTCGAAAAACCTGATGCACACCACCCGCTTGCTCGAAGCTCCGGACCGCGAGCGCGTGAATCGCCTGCTGGTGGAGATTCGGGCGGAGTTTGCGGGGTAATGGCGGGTTGCTCTTATATCTTGCAGCTCGTCCCGCCTTTCGTGTACCGTCTCGCACGCCATGTCCGATTCGACCTTGCTTGCCCCGCCCGTCTCCTTGTTCCAGCAGCCCATCGAGGTTTCCGCCAATTGGAAGGACCTTCTTTTCTCGCTCGGCAAGTCCTTGAGCCATGCGCTGTACGGCAAATACGTCTCCGGGGAATCCGCCAAGGTCGAGGAAGCCGTTGCCGATGCGCTCGGAGCCTTCGGCTTGCAATTCAAATCCGGCCCCGGCGAGATCGCATGGAACCTTTGCCGCCGAGCGCTTGGCGCCACCATCGTCGAGCTGTTCCGCACGATGAGCATCCCCGTGCAATCCGGCGACACGCCGGACACGGCATTCACCGATGCATTCGTCAAGCAAATCGATTGGACCACGATTCGGCTCGACGCGACCTTTTTCGATCATCCCGAGCAGCTTCCGTTTTTGCGTCCCGTGCAGGCCATTGTCGAAGAATGGCTCGCCAGTCGGGGCATGATTCGCGCCGAAGCACGCAATGTGGCCAATCGTGTACCGAGCCATTTCGTGTTTGCATTGCATGACGAATGGCGCAATCGCCCCGCCGAATACAAGCCCCTTGAGCAGCATATCCAGGGCAGCCCCTTTTTGAAGGCCAGCGAGCGCGAGCGGGCGTGGTTGCGTCAGGCGGCGGCATTAAAGAAAGCCTGCGCGGCGTCGATGTTCGGAGAATCGTTCGGCCTGGAGCAGGTATACGTGCCCCTGCGGGCATATCACGAAGAGCGCCTCGATGGCGAGCGCGATCGGCGTTTGTCCGAGCGTGGGCAACCTATTCGTCGCACGGTGGTGCACGTCGACGAAAAGCTCGACGCGTGGGTCGCTGCGGCGGACAAGGACGATGCATTGCGTGTGCTTTCGGGAGGTCCCGGGTCGGGCAAGTCATCCTGTGCGAAAATGTTTGCCGCTCGTTTGGCTGCTCAGGGCCATCACGTGCTGTTGATTCCATTGCATCTGGTGAATGCTGGCAAAAGCATTCCCGAGATGGTGCGTAGTTTCGTCGAGAATGGCCGGCATCTACCTTTCCATCCTCTGGAAGCGTCAAGCGATCAGCAGCCATTGCTACTCATTTTCGATGGATTGGACGAATTGCACGCACAAGGCAAAAGTGGTGCGGAAACGGCGGTCGGATTCATCGAGGAAGCTCGTCGCTACGTAAAAGAGCGCAATCACGATAGGCTGTGCGTGCAAGTGCTCCTGGGCGGACGGGAAATCGTGGTGCAACAGGCTGACAAAGTCCTCCGCGAGGCGAAACAAATCCTGACGCTGTTGCCGTATTTCGTATCGCTCGACAAGTTCGAGCGGGAAAAGCACGAAGGCATAGAATACCTCGCGGCTCCGGGGGTGCTGGAGGAAGACCAGCGGGTGGTTTGGTGGACGCAATACACGGCATTAAAAGGGGAACCGCTCCCGGGTTTGCCGGACGAATTGACGCTCCCCGAGCTGGTGGAGATCACGGCACAGCCGCTGCTCAATTACCTGGTAGCCTTGAGCCGCCAACGAAAAGCGATTGATTTTACGCAGAACGCTTTGCGCAACCGCATCTATGATGATTTGCTTCGAGGTGTCTACGATCGCGCACATCGGGAAGACAAGCCGCATGCGGGCACGAAGCTCGATTGCGAAGATTTCGTCGAGCTGTTGGAAGCGATTGGCGTGGCGGTATGGCATGGCAATGGGCGCATGGCGACAGTGAAGGAGATTCGTGGGATTTGCGGGAATGAGATCGACAAACTGTTGCACCAGTACGAGAACGAAGAAGCGCGGGTGATGGGGCTGCTCACGGCGTTTTACTTTCGGAAACATCACGACCGGCGCGACGGCGACGAGACGTTCGAATTCACGCACAAGAGTTTTGGGGAGTATCTGACGGCGCGGCGCATTGTGCGCACGCTGCGAGACGTGCATGAGGATCGGCAAACGGCAGCAAAGAGACGTCGGCCGTGGGACATCCGGGATGCGCTTCGCGATTGGGCGAAAGTTTGCGGACCGATGGCGATCGATTGGCATCTACTTCCCTTCGTGATGGACGAAGTGACGCTCCAGGACGGCGAGGTGGCGCGGCAATGGCAGGATCTGTTGCAAGAGCTGATTGGATATATGTTGCGACATGGCATGCCGATGGAGCGGCTCGTTCCCCGTCCTGATTACCTGGAGGAGATGCACCAGGCGCGCAATGCGGAAGAAGCCTTGCTGGTGTGTCTATATGCGTGCTCGCAGCGGACCAAAACGACGAGTCGCATCGAATGGCCGGAGCAGAATAGCGCCCGGACGTGGTTGCTTCGGTTGCAGGGGCAAGCCACGGGCGATGGACGCATCGTAGCAATGCAGTGCCTGGGGCGGTTGGATTTGTCGGAGCAATGGTTGCACTCGCTTGACCTGGCACGCGCGGACCTGCGAGACGCGAACCTGGTACGCGCGAACCTGGCGGGCGCGAACCTGCTAGGCGCGTTCCTGGAAGGCGCGGACCTGGGAGGCGCCAACCTGAGAGG
>CAZETM010000618.1:0-6008 GCA_964514885.1 uncultured Polyangium sp.
TTGGGGCCTCGTCGATATGGGTGGCAATGTTTGGCAATGGTGCCTCGATTGGTACGCGCCTTATGCGGACGGTGAAGTGCGCGATAGCATGCAAAACGTGCCGGATGCGTCGGACAAACCGCGCCGTGTGCTTCGAGGTGGCTCTTGGTTGAAAGACGCGCGCAATGGTCGAGCCGCGGCGCGGTATCGAAGCACGGCAGGGACGCGTAATGCCGACACTGGGTTTCGATTGGTGGTGCTCGACAAAGACCCCGTAGCGGAAGTGCCAGCGCAAAAGCTGCCAGAACCGGAAACCACCGAGCCTAATTCGAGCCCAATGCCGATCGATACCGGTCCGAGTGGCTCTTCGTCTTCTTCTTTCATCCATTCGCTTCTGACTTTCGGTCCGACTGCGTTTGTCGTCGCCATCGTCATGTGGATCATCGTAAAACGAGGGAAAAGCAATGCGGTGCCAAAGGGTTTTGCGGCTGATGGCATCGGCTTGAGACCCGGCAAGGATGGTTTTTGGATCGACGCGAATCCCAATCAGGTTGGCTCGAGGATTACGGTAAAGTATCGCGCCATGGGCGCCGAGCGGGTCACGGCTGCGAATGTCGAGCGCGCGGGCAGCGGGCAATTTGTGTATACGGGCTACGAGCCCAATGGATTGCAGGTGGTGGAGGTCGTACCGGCCGCGCAGCCGAATCGCCAAGCTGGTGGGGCTTATCAAGCCACGCGCGGCCAAGCGTCCTCGTGGGATTCAGATTCGTCAACCGACGATTCGGATTCATCGTCTTCGAGCGACAATTCATTTCAGGGATATCCACCCGCCTACTAAGACAAGAAAATGCCCGAGTTTTCGGTCGTGGTGTTTGCGACGAGCCCTGCGGAACGCGAGCCTGTGCGTGTCGAAAGGACCTTGCGTGTTCTTCGCGCTGATGGTTTTACGCCCGAGGATGCTTCCGCGTGTTCGTTGCCCGAGCTTGGGCGTCGTATCGCAGGTCGAGCCGTTTGGTTGCTTCGTGCGGGGGTTTTTCCTGCATCAACTGCCTCGTTCGTGGTGCCTCCGCCGAGCGCATTGGGGCGTCCGCTTGGCGCCATTGGCGTATTACGAGCGCTCGCCAATACGGGCAAGGTAAACGAAGCCGCTGCTTTCGAGCGATTGTTATCAGCGACCGGCGGCGATTTTTCAACCCCGGCCCCATTGGTATTTCCTCCGCTCGCGAGCGTGTATATCGAGCCAGCGCTCTCGACGTTGCTCTCCGAGCATTTGCTCCTGGACGAGCCTTTGCACATTGCCTTGCCCAAGATCGCTGCGTGTGGCCACGGCCGGCTCGTGCGGGTTTCCGCGCTCGATGTACTTGACGATGAGCGCCTGCGGGTATTGCTGGTCGTGACGAGTTTGCAACAAGGCGGCGCGGAGAAAATGGTGCTCGATTTGGCCGAGACCTTGCCCCCTTATGGAATTCGTCCGCGTGTCGTTACGCTTGGCAGGCCAACACGTGATGTTTTTGCGGCTCCTCCTGATACGATCGATCTGGCGAGATCCAAAGACCGCATATCAGCGCTGGCAGAGGTGTGTGCAAACGAGGCAATCGATCTCGTTCATTGCCATCTCTTGACCGGGGACGAGATCAAACGGCTCAAAGAGCTTGGGGGTCCGCCGGTGGTGATGACGGTGCATAACACGCGTGCAGGTTGGCCAGCGGGGCTGAATCAACTTAGTCGTGGAGAGGTATCGTTGATGGTCGCGTGTTCGCAGGCGGCGGAGGACGATCTTGCCCAGGAAAACATTCCGATTCCGAGGCGGACGGTGTGGAATGGAATTGATCTCCAAAAGCGCCGTCTGTCGCCGACATTGCGGGAAGAAGGCGGCCGGATTCGGGTGTCGCTTGGATTGGGCGAAAACGATATATTGCTGGTGGTGGTGGCCAACCCGCGGCCTCAAAAGCGGCTTGATCGATTGCCTATTTTGCTCGCCACGTTGCGCCGGTTGCTCGCGAAGGTCGAGCCGGGCAGGGAAGCGCGGCTCTTGTTGGTCGGGGATAAGAATCCGCAAGTATTGTCGGCCCAGGCGGTTCTCGACCAATTGCAGGTTTTGCTCGCGAAAGAAGGTGTAGCCGAGTTTGTGCATTTCGCTGGCTCGATGGTGGATGTGGGTCCAATGCTCGCGGCGTCGGATGTGCTGGTGAGCACGAGCGCGCACGAGGGATTGAGTTTGGCGCATTTGGAGGCATTGGCGATGGGATTGCCAGTCGTCGCGACGGACGCGGGCGGTACGGCCGAGATTGCATTTGAAGCGCCGTCGTTGGTGATTTTGCCTCTAGATATTGCGCCCGAGGAGATGGCGCAGTCCATTTTGACGGTTCTATCTCGAAAACAAGACGAAAAAACGCGATTGGCGCCGGAATTGCCAAGTTTTTCGCGCGAGACGATGTCCAAAAGGTATTCGCTCTTGTATCGACGGGTTGTCAATCAAGTGCCTCGTAGGAAGAATGGGCTTTTGCTGATTACGAATAACTTCTCGACGGGGGGAGCGCAATCGAGCGGTCGGCGTTTGCTTTTGGGGCTCTCTGCCGCGGGCGTGCGGGTTCGGGCTTGTGTGCTGGAGGAGCAGCCACAATGGCCGACGCCAGGGCGGCGCGCTTTGATGGACGCGGGCATTGAAGTATTGGTTTTGCCGCAAGCTGGCACGATTGCAGTGAGGGATGCCGTGGACCAGCTTGTCTCGTGCATCGACGCAGACCCACCCGAGGCGGTTCTTTTTTGGAATGCGCTAGCGCCCTATAAATTGATGCTCGCGGATGTTTTATTAGAGACTCGCATTTTTGATGTGAGCCCTGGCGAGATGTTCTTCGCGTCCCTTGATCGATATTTTGCAAAAACACGGATTCGTGGGGAGCTGCCTTGTCGGGACGGCCGTGATTATGGCGCGCGGCTTTCGGGCGTGATCGTCAAATATGCCGCCGAGGCGCGCAGGGCCGAGCAGGTGCTGGGTGCGAAGACGTTTGTTATCCCCAATGGCGTTTCGCTTCCTGCAAGGCGACCTTTTCGGCCGCCGGGCCCGGTGCTCGTCTTCGGCACTTCGGCGAGGATCTCGCCGCAGAAAAAGCTCGAACAGCTCGTGGACGCATTGCGCCTCGCGGCGCCGAGGCTGCCGCCACACGTGTTGCGTATCGCGGGCGGGCCGGAGCGCGGCGCGGAGGAGTATGCAGAAGAATTGCGTAAACGCGCAGATGGGTTATGTGTGGAATGGCTGGGGGAAGTGGACGTTGCGGAATTTCTTCCCACGATAGACGTATTCGTCATGATCTCCGAGCCAGCGGGCTGTCCCAATGCATCGCTCGAGGCCATGGCGGAAGGTTTGTCGGTCATTGCGACGGATTGTGGCGGCGCGTCGGAGCAAGTGCAGGACGGCATAACCGGAAGGCTCGTGCCGCGCGGGGACGTGGCGGCGTTCGCCGAGGCTATGGTGGAGGTCGTAAATATGCCGGGGGAAATTCAAAAAATGGGTGATGCCGGGCGGATGCGGGCGGAGGCTTTATTTGATGTGACGCGGATGGTCGGGGATTATCGGAGGATTTGTTTTCCGAGTTGACGAACGGCCGCGAAGATTGAATTTTGATTGAGCGTTTACGGATGCGCGAGCACGTGGTGTTCGACGTCGTTTGCCCACCTTGTGTCGCGAAACTTCGGCACCATTGCTTCGGCTTCGCGACGCGCTTCATCAAAGCGACCCGTGGTCGTGAGCGCTTTGACGACGACCCAGGTCTGCTCGGCCGCATCTGGACCATCGGGATCCCGCGCCAGGTCTTTTCGAGCCGTGGCGAGCGCGGTTTCGGGGTCTTTGTCCAGCAGTTCTTGCAGAGCCTTCATCGGCATGGGTTCTGCTGGGGTCGCGGAAGCGACCGTGTTTATCGAAGCTATGGCGGAAACAGTTTTACGTGGCGCGGGGATTGAAATAATTGAAATAGATGCCGCAACTTCGGCAGGCGCTGGTGTGGGAAGCGTACGAGTAGGCGTTTTCCCATTGCTCGTGCTCGTCGTCGCTATCCAAAACAATCCGGCCACCGCAGGCAACGAAAGCCCTACCAGCCACCACTTGTTCATGTCGGGGCTCACTTCAGATTTGGTACCATATCGCGCGTAATGGTGCGCGGATGCGAGTAACACGCGTTGGTGTAGGCCTTGGTGTTTTTCCCGTATTGGACTCCAGGTTCGTATTGGAATTGCGTCCACGTGTTCCAGTAAAGCCAAGGCGCCTGGTTGTTGTTGAACATCTGTGCCGGATCCGGAATGAGCCCATTCTCTTGCAGCGAAATGGGCACGATGTTTCCCACGATATTCCGCGACGCCACGAATTGCCCGGTGAACGGTGACGCGCTGTCGTAGGTATCCGGTCCCGCGATGTCATAATAAGCTTTGCCGGGATCCCACGTGTTATCGGGGTTGGGCTGGGCCCACGACACCTCCCAAACCAAGTTATGGAGTCCCTTGGTATTGACGAAATAGTCGTAGGTGAATCGGAACAGCTTGCCGAATTCGCCGCCGTTTTCCATTCCCCACCAGAACCATTTGCCGTTTGCCTCGTGCCACGGTCTCCAGATGACCGCTACATTGGCTGCTTGCAGCTTGCCAAGCTCGGTGGCCGCGTGATCGAGCCGCTGCATCAATATCTGATTCCGAGACGTTCCGCTGGTCAGTGCGTCGGCAATGCAACCGTTGCCGCAGCTCTGTTTGGAGCTGTTGTAGCTGTCGTCCCCGCCCGGGTTTCCCATGTGATAACTTATTTGGGAAATACCGCCCCCTTGCCACCAGTCAATCGCCCGGGAGGTTGTCGTTCGGCCCTTCCCGTCGGTTTGTTGGTAAAGGAAATCTTGTCCGCGCAGGGCAGGGAGCTTGCCCGTCACGCTCAGAATGTAGTTGTTGTCGATATCGGGATCGTTGTCCCAACTTTGTTCTTGTTGTCCGGCCAAAACACGATTACCGTAAATGCTGTACAGGTAACAGAGGAGTTTACGTGCTTCGGGCGTCGCATTCGGATCGACTGGATCGTGTCCACAATTCACGCCGACCGGACCGCCGCTGCTGCTCGAAGCGCTGCTGGAAGTGCTGCCCGCACTGCTGCTGGCACTGCTGCTGCTGGATGAGCTGCCTCCAGGCATGCAATCACCGCATGCTTTGAGGCAATAACCTTGCATCCACGGTTCGCCGCATTTGCCCCAATCGACTTGTTGGGCGCAGGTGTAATCTCCGGGCGGCGGGGGAATATCCACGCAAGCTCCAGGACAAACCCCGCAGGTCAATAGGCAATAACCTTGCATCCACGGTTCGCCGCATTTGCCCCAGCCTGCTTGTTGTTCGCAGGTGAATTGCCCCGGAGGCGGCGGAAGATCATCGACGCAATTGCCCCCAGCGCCTCCAGAGCCCGAAGTCGAGCCCGACGTGGAACTGGAGGAAGTCGTTCCACCTTGCCCGCCGGTTGCACCCGATCCATTCGTGGAAACGCCGCCCGAGCCGCCCGAGGATTCTTCGTCAGGATCGCTGTTGGTATCCGCGCCGCATGCTCCAAGCAACGCTGCGACAAACACACCCGAAATAGCCAAGTTTCTGGACGTCATTTGAGTTTTCCCTTTACTTGGATCAAAGACAGCGCGCTCGAAAGATGGCCAAACGCTACCATGGAACCGTCGTCGAGGGTGACGATTTTTCGATCCTCCCCGGGAAGATCGCGTCGTGCTTACTTTCGCGCCTTTCGCGCGTGCGCGGGCTTTGGTCAAGATGTCGTCCACTCGTTTGACGGCGGCTTGGTTGGCAAGGGCCAGACGGTACTTCGGAACGACGTGAATTGAACAGTTTTTCAACTCCCCACGATTCGAATACGCTTCCCCGAGTGCTCGACCTCGCGCTGGTATAGTTTTTCTTGCCAAGTGGGCTCTTTGCGCATGTCGAACATGACCATCCAGCCCTCTTCCAAGTCGAGTCGCTCCAAATATCCCGCAAGCTGCGTAATCGCTCGAGCTTCCGTA
>CAZETM010000619.1:0-5993 GCA_964514885.1 uncultured Polyangium sp.
CGAGAAGGCGTTGTCGATCTTCGTTGGCAATCATGGCCGGCAAGGAATCTGCCAACTTTCGTGCGGGAGCAAGCGAAATCGACGAGGGAAGGGGAATTTTTGCAGGGGCTCACGACGGGTTACGTAGCTGCCGGTCCGAGTCACGCGGATGAACGGCCGAGCCACCCGGAAATCTGAACGTTGGCTCGTGATTTTTTTGCCGTGCCGAGGTGAATTTCGTATCGTCTGCCAGCCATGAGTATCCCTGCGCCTGTTGATGAAGCGTCCGTTGGAGCATCCGAGCCCGTACAGCTTGGGGTCGCGCGAACCTTGATGGAGGCAATTCGCGAAAAACTCGGCGACGAAGCGTTTCGCGGGATCATGGAGTGGCTCGCGCAGGAGCTCGAGGACGAGCAATACGCGCGGCTGGAACAAGCGGGACACAAGCAAGAAGACCGTATTCCACTGGCAAGAGTATTCATCGATTTGGAAGTTTCTGATTCTCCGATGGAACGACGACCAGGGAGGCAAATAGGCCTTTCCGACTCCCCCGAACGCCTCCTCGTGGCTCATCTTTGCCAACCGCGGACAGAACGATCAGCGGTGAGCAACTGGCGCGACGACGACGTCCATGCGGAGAGATTTGCCCGCCGTCATTCAAAACGAGCGTGGGTTGACGGGCACGTCGTCGTTGGAGGTCCGGGGCAAGGCAAATCCACCTTGGGTCAGCTCCTTTGTCAATTGCATCGCGCGTGGTTGTTGCGCCCGTATTTGGACCAATGCGCAACGGACCTCCAAAAGCAAACCATCGTTGCTTTTACCAATGACCTCGCGCATAAAGATTTGGGTTGCCCCGCAGAACCGAGCTTTCCGGTGCGGATCGTGTTGGCCGAAGCCGCAGCTTGGCTAGCGACTGAAAACGCTACACCAACAGACGACGAGATTCCGGCATTGCTTCGGTTCGTGGCCAACCGAGCGCGTCGAGACAAAGTGGCGCCTCACGCAAGTGATTTGGCCCAAATATTCCGGACCGTGAATTGGTTGCTGGTGCTGGATGGGCTCGATGAAGTTCCGGGATCGAGTGATCGAACGCTGGTCATCAAAGCGGTGGAGGAGTTGCTCGCATTTTTGGCCACCCCCAAAACGCGTGGGTTGTTGCTCGCGACGACGCGCCCGCAGGGATATGCAGACGAATTTGCGCATCTGGGCATTGTCAATATGCGCACCCATTATTTGTCTCTCTTGTCGAAAGAGCAGGCGCGGGTCTACGCCGAGCGGCTCGTGGCGACGCGATACCCAGCGGACCGGCGCGAAACGGTATTGCATCGATTGAGTCTTGCCGCTGCTGGTGAAACGACGTCGCGTTTGATGGGGACACCTCTTCAGGTGACCATTTTGGCGACGCTGGTGGATCACATTGGTCGCGCGCCGAATGAACGCTGGACATTGTTCAAAGAGTATTACCGGGTGATGTACGAGCGGGAAATGGAGCGGGAAACGTTCGCCGCCGACCTGCTTCGCGATTACCGCGGTTATGTAGACCGCATTCACACGCATGTCGGATTGCTTTTGCAAACGGAGGCCGAACGTTCCGGCGGGACGGCATCGATGATGTCTCCGCCGCGATTTCGACAGATTGTCGAAGCAGTTTTGTCGGAAGACGAAATGGACGGAGCTAGGCGCGACGTATTGGCGGATCGCCTGGTGGAGGCGGCACGGCATCGATTGGTGTTTTTGGTCGAGCCGCAACCCGACAAACTCGGTTTCGAGATTCGATCCATTCAAGAATACATGGCGGCTTGGGCGCTTTCGCAGAAGTCCGAAACGATTGTGGAGGAGCGGATTCGGCAAATTGCAAAGGCTTCGAGTTTTCGGAACGTGGTCATTTTTTTGGCCAGCAAAGCTTTTGCAGAATTGTCCGATCTTCGGGATGCGTTCACCGATCGCATTTGCCCGTGGTTGAACGAGGATCCCGACGATGTGTCGGCGCGAATTACGCTGGCGGGATCGCAGTTGGCGCTGGAAATTCTGGAGGATGGCGCAGCGCTAAAACAAGCGAAATACGTGCGGAAGTTGGTGGAATTGGTGGTGAAGTTGGTGGAGCTGCCTCCGGACCCGATTCACCCGCGTCTGGTTCGAGCGTGTTTGAGCGACGAAGAAGCAGCTCCGATTGCGCTGCCGATCTTGCAACGGGCCATCACGACGGGTTTGCAGTCCAATGCGCTCGTGCAGAAGCAGGGTGCATGGGCGGCATTGCTCACGCTCGTGGAGAAGGGAAATGCGTGGGCGCTGGAAGTGGCGAACGAGCAGTGGCCGAAAGAGCCGGAGGTGCGGGGGAAGATCCTGCAGTTGGGGCGCCATGCCGGAATAGAATTGTCGCCCTGGCTCATCGAGCGAATTCTGGACGCGCCGGCGGAGTTTGGACCTCGGGACATCTATAGAGTTGAACAGCCAGATCTCTTTTTTCTAGCCTTCAGGATGCACGAAAGCGTGAAACGTAACGCGATCGTCGTTGCTCTGTCGGCACTCGATCACCTTCCGCGATGCATGAACGTTTCTTGGGTAAACGACCATTTCGAGATTCCCGTTAGTTCGGTGAACTCGACGCAGAAATATCCGGCCAGGGATCTCGACGTTCTTTGCCAGATGAAGGACATGCCGCCATCGTGGACCATTGTCGGTGCGGTCGCGCGTTTTGTTCGGGAGCCATCGGCGAACACATTGGCCGAAGCGCTCGAAACGATTGCAAAGAATTTCGAGCCACAAACCATCAACTGGATTTCCAACACGGCACCGTGGCCACTAAGGGTTTGCCTCGATGTAGCTGCGACGGCAGATGAATTGCTCCGGTTGTCGCAGCACGCGGCCGATGGGACAATGGGAACGTTGGACGATTGGCTTGCTGCGGAGGACAAGGGCATTGCGTCTGCGATTCCTGTCGCATCAGGGTTGCCTTTTGATCGGTTGTCGCTTGCGCGGAGTTTGCCGTTGGAAGCGACCAGCGGGTCGTTCGACACAAGTGCGCAATCGATTTCAGAGTCTGAAATCAAGTTTCGGCGCATCTTGGAAGTCTTTCAAAAGAGTTCATCAAGGAAACTGCGTGCTGATACGGCTGACGCTCTACTCCATGCGATGTTTTGGGATTTCAAGGACGGTGTGGCAATTACAAGTCTGGAAACGTTGCAGGAGATGGCAGATGAAGCTTCCGAGGTTCCTTTTGAAGTTTTGGATGCGTTGTGTCCCTGGGATCGTCCAGATCCTCGGTGGGGAGAACTTGTCGATGCGATTGGTCGACGCGACATCGTCTCTTATGAGAATTACGACGCGGATGCGTTGCGAGATGTCATCACCAATCTCGTCCAGCTTTATCGCGAGAAGCCGCATCTTCATGGTCTTGTTTGCATCCTGAACGATATCGCAGACGACCTCGAACCCGGAGGCATTCCCCGAGAACTACTTGCCCCAGAACGATTCTCCGAAACGAAGATCCAGGATGCTGCAAGCTTGCTCATAGTCAAGCAGGGATATCTTTCCCTTGCCGAAGCTGAACCCTTGCTTGCTCGATGCATTCAACGCGACGGTATTTTTCGCGTCCTCGCGCTCGCGAATATGAATGGCATCGACGTGGAATCCCTCCTCGCCTTGGCGCACAATCACGCGCGTCCAGACGACTTGCGAACATCAAGTGCCATTCTCGCCCATGCTCGCCACGCATTTTCCGACATTCTCAGCGGCCTCGACGAACCCTCCACGTGGGATCGCCTGCGTTTGCCGATGCCGTATCCCGCGCGCGGCAGCACGAGCAACCGGCCTCCGCCTTATGCAGCTCATGAGAGCGCGGTCAAATTGCAATCGATTCGGCTTGACAATATGCGAATCTTCGAGCAATTCGCGCTGGAACCCTTGGCCCAACCCGAGAATGGATCAGGGCAATGGATCGTTTTGCTGGGTGAAAATGGCACCGGGAAAACGACACTTTTGCGGAGCCTCGTGTTTGCGCTTCTCGACGTGAAATCACAACCGAACAAATTGCCGAAATCGTCGTTCTCACCCAAAGCGCCCTGGCGTCGCTTGGGGATCGAAGACCACGAAACAGCCAAGGTACGCGTGGCGCTGACGGATCGCTCCTATCAAGCTGAAATCAGTATCGATCCCGATCGTCGAGAAAAAGAACGCCTCAACCAGATGTTGGTGGGGCCGACGTCCGAGCACCACGAGGCAGCGTATTCCTTTCCGTTTTACGGTTATGGTTGTCGCCGAGGTTCGGCGCTTGGAGGAGGTGCCAACCAATCCGATGATACGCCGGGCGCCGAGGTGTATACGTTGTTCGACGAAGGCGCGAATTTGATCGATGCCGAGTTGTGGCTCTTGTTGCGGCAAAATATCTACTTAGAGAATCGCGAATCCGACGCTGGACGTGTGTATCCGACGATTCTCGCCGTGCTCGCGTCGATCTTGGGATTCGAGAGCATCGAAGGAACCCAGGGGCAAATCTGGGTCACAGGCCCAACGATTGGACAAAAAGTGCCCCTCGGAGTCTTGAGTGACGGGTATTTGACGACCATGGGTTGGGTGGTCGACCTGATTGCACGGTGGGTCAAACGGGCGGAGTTGCAACGCGAAAAGATTCCCGAGCAATTCAATCTGCACATGACGGGTCTGGTGCTGGTGGATGAATTGGATTTGCATCTGCACCCGGCATGGCAAACTCGGGTAATTGGCGATATTCGCAAAGCATTTCCGCGGATGAGTTTCGTCGTCACCACGCATCATCCATTGACGTTACTCGGAGCCCGGGCCGAAGAAATTTGGAAACTCGAACGCAATGAAGAAGGCGCCATCGTGGCACGACTGGGGAAAATGTTGCCTGCGATTTTGACGGCACCGCAGATTCTTCGGCAATACTTCGGTATTCAGCGGACGTTTCCGAATCCTTTGGGTGACGATTTGCAACGACTTTCGTTTCTCACGGGATACCGCGGGCGAACGGAAGCCGAGGAGCAGGAGATGCGCGAACTCGTCGCGAGACTGCAGAAAGCCGGCGCAGACCCTGGTTGGGTAGCTGTTCCGCGAGACGGCACGCACGGAGGCCAAGAGTCATGATCCGTGTTTCTCGGCGTGCACAGGAACCACCGGAATTGAAAAGTGTGCGGAGCAAAGAACTGCCCAAACTCGAACAGATTCGAGGGAAAGGACAATTCCCCAAGGGTGATGACATCAAGGGGTACGATGTCGTCAAAGAACTCCTTTGGAAAGACCAGCATTACAAGTGTTGTTATTGCGAGCAACGGATTCCCGGTAAATACCACGACGTGGAACACTATCGTCCCAAGGTACGTGCAGATCGGTGGCCAGGTTGCACGTCGACGCATGGTTATTGGTGGCTTGCATTCACGTGGGAAAACCTGCTCTTTGCTTGCCCCTTGTGCAATCGTTCAGGGAAGAATGACCAATTCCCTCTAAAAATAGGCAGCTTTGCTCTTGCCGAGCGGGAAATTCCCCAGGGGAAAGAAGTTCCCTTGCTCATCGATCCGGCCGTGAAAAGCGCCATGCCGCACATTCGCTTCGAGCCGGACAACTCGAGCGGGGAAATCCTTTGGGTCGCCAATGCAAGAAACGGCTGCGAATATGGCGATTACACAATCCGCGTTTGTGACCTCAATGCTGAAGACGTGGTCGTCCTGCGTAGCCTTTACATCGAACGCACCGTGATGCGTGAAGTCCGGCGCATTGAAGATGCACTCGCGAATGATCGTAGTGTTTTGGCGAAGACCATGAACGAGATCGAGCGGTATTTTTTGAATCCCAAAGCAGAGTATGTCGGAGCGACGTACGATGCGCTGGTGTACCATACGGGGTCGGAGCTGGAAAAGCTGGGAATATGCTGGCCGATGCCGTAATGACGCGGATGTCAAACGATCATCGACGTTTCTTCCATTCTATTTTCATGACAACGGGGCTGCGCAGTGCGAACGTGGCGCTCGATGTGGCAGGAGCGGAATATGGCAAACGGC
>CAZETM010000620.1:0-5986 GCA_964514885.1 uncultured Polyangium sp.
GGTCAAGTCATGCCCAAGCCCGAGCTATGTGCCAATGGTGTCGATGAGGATTGCAATGGCACGGCCGACGACTCCATCGATTACGACGGTGACGGCTGGACCATGTGCGGCGGCGATTGCTGCGATTCCGTATTGCAAGGATGCACGGGGCCGAAAAACATCAATCCAGGTGCTTTCGAGGTCGTTGGCAATGGCATCGACGACGATTGCGACGCGACAACGTCGGACGTGACGCCTCAAGCAAATTGCAGCACCGTGTCCAAATTCAGCGCTGTCACGGCCATGGATGTGGCCAAATCAATCGAGCTGTGCCAGACCACGACGGCCAATCCTCCGCTGGCGCAAAAGAAGTGGGGCGTCATTTCGGCTGAGCTGCTGTTGGCCAGTGGAGCCCTTCCTTCGGCGACGCAACTGAGCGACATGCAGAACAAGCAGGTCGCCATTTTGACCAATTATGGAACCGGCGGCATCGTACCCAAAAAGGGCGCGACCATGGCCGGTATGTCTTCGGGCTGGATGCGCGATAAAACCGGCGGGATGTTCGGCACATCCACGAGCTTCAGTTCGCCCTCCGCGCCGCCTCAGGCTTACCTCACGGCCAATGGCGGCAGCTTTCCCACGTCGCTCAATTGCAATGGTGGGACGTGTTCGGCGGGTACCGGGGCAAATGACTCTGCTAATGTGCGTCTCACGGTTCGCGTGCCCACGAACGCGCAATCGTTGTCGTACCAATTCAAGTTCGTTTCGTCAGAGTACTGGAGCTTCACCTGCACTTCGTTCAACGACTTCTACCTCGCGCTCTTGCAAACCGGCGCAATGGGCATTCCCGCGGACAAGAACATTTCGTTCGACGAAAACAACAAGCCTTTGTCGGTGAACAATGGATTCTTCGACGTGTGTACGCCCAAAAGCTGTTACACCTGCCCGGCCGGATTTGCGGAGCTTACCGGCACGGGAATGGAAGACAACAACACGGGCGGGGCCACGAAATGGCTCTTCACCGATGCGCCCGTCGTTCCTGGCGAAACGATGCAGATCGAATTCATGATCTTCGACGTGACGGACAATATCTACGACTCCCTCGTGTTGCTCGACAACTTCACCTGGGGACTTTCGACGGTGGCGGTCGGCACGCACGAGTGATGCGGGCGGCGTGAAATCAGATCTGTATCGGTATTCAAAGCCGATACAGATCCGACTGGCCGTGACAGACCCATTGACGCAAACTCAAAGACACATAAACCATGGCCAAGCGGCTCCGAATCTGCATTGTCTCGTCGGTCGGTGGGCATCTCACCGAGGTGATGCACTTGGCGCCC
Source organism: uncultured Polyangium sp. (assembly GCA_964514885.1). Lineage (GTDB taxonomy): Bacteria > Myxococcota_A > Polyangia > Polyangiales > Polyangiaceae > Polyangium. Next base: position 1,320 of record CAZETM010000620.1, read on the forward strand.
ATCTTGCGCGACCATGAAGTCGTGCTCGTGCTCAACGATGCCGCTCCGCTCCCCGATTTTCCATTTGCTCGCGTCTATCGCATCGTCCACGCCGAGCGCGATGCCAAAGTGTTGTACAATATCTTTGAATCGGCACAAATACTTTTGCACGAAGATCCGGACATCGTACTCTCCACGGGGGCGGGCCCGGCCGTTCCTTTTGCGCTACTCGCGCGACTATTTACGCGCTCGCGCATCATTTTCATCGAATCCGCCGCTGCCGTATCTCGCGCTACGCTCACGGGTCGCTTGATGTATCCGATAACGCACCGGTTTTTCTATCAATGGGACGGCGTCGCCCGTTTCTTTCCTCGCGGCGAGAAAGCGAGCGTGCATTTCGGATGAGAATCTTCGTTACCGTCGGCAATGCTCTCCACCCATTCGATCGGCTACTGCAATGGACCGACGAAGCCATTACCGATTTCCCCGTTCCCATTTCTGGAATTTGCCAATACGGGAGTAACCGAGCGCGTCCTCGTGGATTGACTTGCCAAGAAACGATCTCGCGCACCGAATTCGACACTGAAATCGCACGCGCTGACGTGGTGGTTTGTCACGCTGGCGTGGGTACGTTATGGTCCGCTTTGCGCGAAGGGCATCGGCCGCTCGTGGTGCCGCGGCTCGGATCGCTCGGCGAGCACGTCAACGATCACCAGCTCGAAATCGTCGAGGCGCTCGGGAATGAAGGGCGCATCGAAGTCATAAGCGACGCTTCTCAATTGCGGGAAGCATTATTGCGCCACGCGCGCGGCGAAGTTCGTCGCATGGAATGTGCCCCGGACGACCCGTCACGTTTTGCCAAAGTCGCTGCCGCCATTGCCGAAGGCCCAATGCGACCAACTACCTCACGCGCTGGAAAACTCGTTCTGCGTGCGCTTGCTGCATTGGGCCCGTCGCTCGAGCGAATGCGCTTCGATTGAGTTCTACCGTCGCCGTCGTCTCACGATGGTTTCATCGTCCAAACCCATTGCTTTGAGCTTACGCCATAACGTAATTCGACTGTAGCCGAGCATCGCGGCCGCTTCTTGACGATTCCCTCGCGCTTCGCGTAACGTCGCCAAAATCTTTTCCTCTTCAGGCCCAAGCTCGCGCGGCGGCGCAGTTTCGAGATCATGTTCCGACTCGGCATCGTCCACGTACCCGGGATTCTCGCCGCGCACTTCCGGCGGCAAGTCAGCCTCGGTAAAGATCGGTCCATCGCCCATGACGAACCCATATTCGATGGCATTGATCAATTCTCGGACGTTCCCCGGCCAATCATACGCCTCCATGGCGTGAATGGCACCCGGCGAAAGACGAGCGACATGTCGTTCGTTATTGGCGTTATTGGCATTCATTCGCTCGATGAAACGCCGTGCGAGCAGCGAAATGTCCCCGCGTCTTGCTCGAAGCGGCGGCAAAAATAACGGCACCACACGCAAACGAAACATCAAATCTGCGCGAAATCGGCCTTCGAGCACTTCTTTGCGCAAAGAACGATGCGTTGCCGCGACAAACCGCACGTCGACTTCGATGGTATCTCGACCGCCCACGGGCAAGACCACCTTTTCTTGCAGCACGCGCAAGAGTTTGGCTTGCAATTCGAGCGGCAGCTCGGCCACTTCGTCGAGAAATAACGTACCGCCATGAGCCAATTCCACATGGCCTTTTTGATCACGCACCGCGCCCGTAAATGCTCCGCGCACGTGACCAAATAGCTCGCTTTCCAATAGCGCCGGGGGCAATGCAGCGCAATTGAGCGTTCTTAGCGGGCCTTTGCTGCGCGCGCTCAACATATGCACGGCCCGCGCAATCAATTCTTTGCCGCTTCCGGTTTCTCCCCGCACGAGCACACTGGCATTCGTACGCGCCACTTTTCGCACGTCGCCAAGCAGCTTTTTCATGGCTTTGTTGCGCGTGAGCACGCCGAGTATCTCGACAGGTGCATCCGGATGCTCAGCCGCCAGTTCGTCCGCTTCGAGCAGCAATAGCCAGCCCACTTTGGATTCACCTTTGCGCAGCGGAATGGCGCGCACCGAAAGAAACCCTGCTGAACCGTCATCGCCTGGCCGGTGTATCGTCGCGGCAACAGGACGCCCTTGCGCCAGCGCTTCCGCCACCGGGCGTTCGGGACCATTTCCGCAAAGCACCGCAGGCGCCGACGCGCCAAGTGGCAATGGGCCCACGAGCTGCTCGGCTTCGAGCGTGCGATCGACGATGCACAGACGATCATCGAGAATGATCGCAGCACCGGCGACTTCTCCCAGCGCAGTGCGCATCAAGTCGCACATTTCGAGGGACCGGGAGGCTGCGGCAAGATCGGATGCAGAGCTCATGTGGGCCGCATCATGGCACGCTCCGCTTCGCATGAAAAGCTCGTCATAATGCTCGCTGCGGTCGAAGGATAACGACTGCGAAATTCGCAGTGTTTACGCTGCGAAAATTGCACCGCCCATCGAAGGAACGTCCGCGCACGACCGTTTTCATGGTACTGCTGCATGGCACGGCTCTTGAGGGAGAAATCTTCATGCAAAAACAATTCTTGACTATCGGTGTTTTGAGTGTGCTCGGGATGGCAGCCATTTCTTGCGGAGGCCCGGTCACGAATCCTCAAAGCACCAGCTTCGGGACGGGCGGCACTGCAGGTGAGGGTGGCGCAGGCGGCGCGAGCAGTTCGAGTGGCTCGGGCGGATCGATGACATCGGCATTCAACAAGCTGTGGATTCCGCCGACCATCGAGGGCAAAACGTTCGATTTGACCTTGAGTGAATCGACGAAACAACTTCGCGATGGCGGTTTGACGACGACGATGGGCTACAACGGAGCCAATTTCTGGGGCCCGACGCTCATCATGCAAAAAGGCGACGTCGTGCAAATGAACGTCACGAATAACCTCAATGAAATGACGACGACGCATTGGCACGGCTTTCACATTCCCGCGAACACCGATGGAGGCCCGCATCAAGTCATCGCGGCAGGGACCACCTGGTCACCGTCATTCGAGATCAAAAACAATGCGGCGACCTATTGGTATCATCCGCATTTGCACCACATGACGCAGGCGCAACTCACGTATGGCGCCGGAGGTCTCATCATCATTCGCGACGCCGAGGAAGCTGCGTTGGCTTTGCCCAGGACTTATGGCGTCGACGATATGCCGCTCGTGTTGACCAGCCGCAAGTTCAATGCGGCCAACCAGTTCAACATCAATGACGCCTATGGCGATTACATGCTCACGAATGGGACCATGGAGGCCGAAGTCGACCTGCCCGCTCAGTTCGTCCGTTTTCGCATTCTCAATGGCGAAATCGAGCGCAGCTACAATCTCGGATTCAGCGACGACCGCACGTTTTACGTGATTGCCTCCGACGGCGGGCTTTTGAACGAGCCGGTCCCGGTCACGCGCCTGGTGATGTACGTCGGCGAGCGTTATGAAATTCTCGTCGACTTGTCGAAAGATGCTGCCGGCTCGTCGCTCGACATGCAAGCCTTCAATGGCGGTCAACCATTCGGTTTCCCTGGCGGAGAGCCCAATGCGACCGGTCCATTTGGCAGCCAGCTCAACAACAAAACCTTCGATGTTTTGCACATCAACGTGACTTCACCCACGGCCGGGGCCATTACGACCGTGCCGTCGAAGCTTGCGGCGAATACGTATTGGACCGATGCTGATGTCACCAGCAGCCGGACGCTCAATATCACTGATATGGGGCCAGGTTCGCCCTTCACGTTCGATGGTGCGTTGTTCAATATGGACGTCATCAATCAAACGGTGGCTTTGAATGCCGTCGAGAAGTGGACCGTGCAAAACAACATGACGTTTAGCCATTCGTTCCACATTCACGACGTGCAGTTCAAGATCCTTTCGCGCGTCGGTGGCACCATTGCGCCCTACGAACAAGGCTGGAAGGATACCGTGAGCATTCCTCGCAATGGGGCCATTAGCTTTGCGGCCAAGTTCGACGATTTCGCAAGCGATACCGATCCGTACATGTACCATTGCCACATGGTGAATCACGAAGACGACGGGCTGATGGGCCAATTCCTCGTCAAGTGATTCCTGAGGTCATGATTGCTGACGCAGTCGTTCTAGCCTTTCACGCGCCCCCTTGACGCCGAAAATCGTGTTGCCTTCGGGCGGCACGATAGGCGCCAGAAATACCGACGCCAAAATCCCGGCCAGCGTGAGCGGGGCATGGCGATCGTCGCCAGAGGTAACCTCTTTCGATATTTGCCAGATACGTTGCGCTTTGGTGACGAGCGCGTCCATTCCAGCGCCACCGATTGCATGGGCGGCAGCTCCGCCCATGATCAGAATTTGCGGATCCCGAGTGACGGGCCACGTGACGATCAAAACACGGGTTACGGCTGCTCGGGATTGACCATGTTTGGCCACCTCGACTTCGACGGCGTCTGATTCCGGTGTTTCGCCGTTCGGATATGCTTTTTGTTGGCAAAGCTCAATCGTGGAGCCAAAAAACGTGCGAGCTTTGTGTGCCCACGCCGCTATGTCCATACGCGCAGAAGCTTCCGGCGCAAACAGCGTATACGCGCCCGACACTGGCAATGCAGCGACGGTGCCCGTGGCCCAACCATTCCGATCGAAGTTCACGGGCGGTACCATAGTCGCCGCGGCCCCGGTTACAAGG
>CAZETM010000621.1:0-5986 GCA_964514885.1 uncultured Polyangium sp.
GCTCCGGCTGGGACGACGCATGCTGCGGCACCAGCGTATAATCGTCGCTCGTGGCACAGGCCGAAACGCTCAATACAAGCCCCCCAAATGCTGCGCATGTCCTCAACGTGTTCCGTACACCCATGTAAACCTCCAGGGCGCGAGGATGTGCGACACCTGGAGAGTGGGCCAAGAAAAGCGAGCAAGTCGGAGGCCTGGCGACGAGGCATCCGAGTAGGTCCCGACCACCCCGTAGGCCCGACGACGAGGCATCGGGTAGGTCCCGAGCATGGCGGAGGCCAGACGATGGGTGTTCAGGGTAAGCCCGCAACAAGGAACTTTGCACGGTCCTCTCTCCGTGGCAGTCTGCGCCCGCCATGAGGATCCACGACGTCACCATCCAAAACTTCCGAGGCATCGACAAGCCTCAACGGTTCAGCTTCTGCGAGCCCGAGACGGACACCCCCCGTCGGTTGACCGTGCTCGTGGGCCCCAACATGAGCGGCAAGACCACGATTCTCGATGCCATTCATCTTGTGTTCGAAGTCATCGCCAATCTCGGTAAACCCAATTTTCGAGACGACTTCAACCCGTACGACGTGACTTTGCGTCCGGATCCGCACTTTCCTATCCGCATTGGGTTGCGGTTTTCTCTTCAACCCGGGGAATACGAAGCCATTGCCGAATTACAGCAGGCCCTTGGTGATCCTCCACCACCTGCACCATCCGGACCCTGCGAAGTGCAAATTCGTTGGCCGCCCAAGGAAGGCGTTGAAGGCATCAAGAGCGTACTCGAACAAGCATCACCCTGGGGTGCGAACTTCCTTCTGCGCGGTCGAGCGGCTGCCCATAGGGCCAAAAAGCTGCGGCTGAAGACCGAGGAAATCTTCGATCGCGTGGGCGGCGTCTTGTATTTTGATCAGCATCGGAGTGTAAAACTGGCGGTGCCGAGCACTCGCACGGCATCGGAGGAGGAGCTTCGCGAAGACGCACGCAGTCGCGACGTGCTCCCATGGCTCGAACTGCAGTCCCGCCTCGATCAACGATGGGATCCGGCGACACAAGGACCAAGCAATTGGAGCCGTGTCAAGGCGACGTTCGCAGCGCTCGCTACGCCATCGGAGATCGACGACATGAAGGCATTCGACGAGGGATTCGATCTTCGCTTTCGGCAAGGCAATCGATTCTATTACACGGGAGGATTGAGCTACGGGCAATCGCAAATCCTGCGTTTCGCGACGAATTTCACGGCCTTTCGAGCCGTCCGCTCGGTGATTCTGATCGACGAGGTCGAGCTCCACCTGCATCCCATTTGGCAACGCAAACTTCTCCATTTCATGCGCAAAGGTGGCAATGGGCAGGACAACCAGTTTATCGTCACGACGCATTCCACATCGATTGCCGACAACTTGCACCCCAATGAAATGATGAAGCTCGGAGACATCGATGGCGACGGATGAGATCCGCCTGGTCTGCGAAGGCGTCATTCGCGGGCGTGATCAGCGTTGGCTCAACCTCGTTCTCGGCACGTTGGCGGAGACATTCGAGCCTGCAGCACCTTACCAGTCCGGTCGACCAGGCCTCGGGCTAATCCCGGTCAGCTCGAAGGCTGCTCGACCAGTCAAAAAGATCACCCAGGTCAGCTCGAAGGCTCGTCGTCCAGGAATGGGGCTCACCTCGGTCATCTCAACGCCTGGACGACGGGGCAAAAAGATCACCCAGGTCAGCTCGAAGGCTCGTCGTCCAGGAATGGGGCTCACCTCGGTCATCTCAACGCCTGCCTGACGGGGCAAAAAGATCACCCAGGTCAGCTCGACGGTTGCTTGACCGGTGTTGCGCGTGCCTTGACATCCAACGAACGAGCGAAGATTTGCAAGCTGCACCCTTTCTTTGACAAGCTCGACATATTTCATGTACGGTGATCACAGGGCCCGCACCACAATCCTTTGTCCTCGCTCGAGTCGACCCCCATGACCCTTTCCGTCGAGATTCGCCAACACCTCGTCGATGCGCTCCAACTCGACCTCATCGGTCCAGGGCCTGGGCATCCGCTTGAAAACGAGCGCCTCTGGGAATCCGAGCCGCCTTCACGCTGGTATCTCGCTGGGTTTCTCGTTCCGACCGCCGCCCCGGAATCGCAAAAGTACGATCACGCGTCGCAAGAACTCATTGATAGCGCCGTCGGTTCCGAAGAAGGCACGGGCGACGACGACATTACGCCCGACGAAGTCTCCAAGCGCAAGGCCTTCCTCCCTTCCTCGATAGGCGTGAGCGTTTTGGTTCCGCCCGGCGTGACGACCTTATCGGGCGAAGTATCGTGGGGCAATTACCATAAAATCGAAATGGCCGACGAGGAACACCCCAACCGCAAAGCCTGGCAACGCAAACAGCATACGGTTCCGGTCACGATCCCCTTGCCGAAAAAAGGCATGCAACGCGTCGAGGTTGATGACGGCGGCCGCAAAGGTGTGAGCGTGTACGTATCGACCCGCGACGTGACCGATCTGGGGACCGATTCAAATTTGAAACCAGGTACCCGAGCCGTGGCCGTGGCGGTGTTCGTGGTCAACGAGCGCACGCCTGCACCAGACGAGCTGGCCGAGGAACGGCACATGTTTCAGGTCGAGCTCGTGTTGCGACATTCAGAGGGCTTCGAACCGCGGCGCAACCTGCGTGGTGTGAGCGGCGGCGATATCGATGAGAAAATCGCGGATCTCCAATATCGCGATGTTTACGAATATTCCGTCGGCCATGGGGTGGCGACGAAGGCTATCGTCGATGGCGGCAAATGCCGCGAAGTGCGCACGACGTGGATTCCCACGGCACCTGTGGCGAAAATCGAGCATGCGACGACCAACGTGGATCTGTCGATGGAGCGATTGGCGGCGATCCATTCGGTCGAGGAAGCCCGGACGTTGTTGGGCCCCATCGCGACGGAGTATGCGGCATGGATAACGCAGCAGCGCACAGCGGGGCCGTTCGTGGACCAACGCGCCGACGTGGCCAACGACTTGTTGACCCGTTGCGATGCCGCGCGAAAGCGGATTTTGCAAGGCATTGAAACGTTGACGGATCCCCTGGTGCTGGAGGCATTTCGACTCGCCAACCACGCGATGGCGAAGGCGGCTCGACAGCGGACGTCGCAAACGACGGGGTGGCGACCGGACAAGGTACCTGCACCCAAGTGGTATTTGTTTCAGCTTGCGTTTTTGTTGATGAACCTGCGGGGGCTGGCGGATCCGACGGACGATCAGCGCGCGGTCGTGGACCTGTTGTTTTTCCCGACGGGCGGTGGAAAAACCGAGGCGTATTTGGGTCTCGCGGCGTTCGTGCTGGTACTGCGACGTTTGCGTGAGCCCGGCGTGGGGTCCGCCGGCGTGAGCGTATTGATGCGCTACACGTTGCGTTTGCTCACGCTGGATCAGTTGGGTCGCGCGGCGACGATGATTTGCGCGCTCGAGCTGGAGCGGCAGAAGGACGTTCAGAAACTAGGTAAATGGCCATTCGAGATTGGGCTGTGGGTCGGACGCCAGGCCACGCCGAATCGCATGGGCAAGAAGGGCGACAACGATCGGAACTCGGCCCGTGCGCGCACGATTGCGTTTCAGAACGACAGCAAATACAAGCCTTCGCCGATTCCGATCGAAAACTGTCCCTGGTGCGGAACGAAGTTCGAGTCCACATCGTTTCGATTGGTACCGAATACGGATCAGCCGACGGATTTGCGCATCACGTGTGCGGATGAGGACTGCCCTTTCACGCGAGACAACCCGTTGCCGATCTTGGCAGTGGACGAGCCGCTTTATCGGCGATTGCCATGTTTCGTGTTGGCGACGGTGGATAAACTGGCGTCGTTGCCGTGGCTCGCGGCGCCAGGAAAACTGTTTGGCAAAGTTGAACGTTACGATTCTGCTGGCTTTTATGGTCCAAACGATGGTCCTGGAGGAACGAAGCTTCGGGGACTGCTGCCGCCGGATCTGATCATCCAGGACGAACTGCATCTCATCAGCGGGCCGCTTGGAACGATGATGGGGCTGTACGAAACAGCGGTGGAAGCGTTGTGCGAGCGCAAGATCGGCGATAAGAAGGTTCTTCCAAAAATCGTGGCGTCGACGGCCACGGTACGCCGCGCCGAAGCACAGGTACGCGCGTTGTTCGGGCGGACGCAGGTCGACGTATTTCCGCCGCCAGGTCCGGACCGGCTCGATTCGTTTTTTGCGCGGACGGCTCCGGATAAGAATCCGCGGTTGTACGTAGGTGTCGCGGCCCAGGGGCGAAGCTTGAAGGTTGTGCTGTTGCGCAGCTACTTGGCGTTGCTATCAGCCGCGAAGTGCCAATACGATGCGGCAGGAGGCGCGGCGAATGCGAAGAATCCGGGCGATCCGTACATGACGCTGCTCGGATATTTTAATGCGCTGCGCGAACTCGGCGGTAGTCGGCGCATTGTGGAGGACGAAGTCCGCAGTCGGTTGCAGGGCTACTTTCGTCACCGTCGCATTGGCCAAACCAATTCGCCCTTCGTGGACCGCACGATTCAATTCGAGGCGGTGGAGCTGACGTCGCGCGAGCCGACGAACCGAGTGGCGCAAGCGAAGCGTCGGCTGGCGTTGCCATTTGCCGAAGATGGGCGTGTCGACGTCGCGCTGGCAACGAACATGATTTCGGTCGGTCTGGATATTACGCGGCTGGGGTTGATGGTCGTGCTGGGACAGCCGAAGACGTCGGCCGAATACATTCAGGCCACGAGCCGCGTCGGACGTGACGAGGAGCGTCCGGGACTCGTGGTCACGTTGCTCAACGTGCACAAGCCGCGAGATCGGTCGCATTACGAGCGATTCGAGGCGTACCATGCGAGTTTTTATCGGGCCGTCGAAGCGACGAGCGTGACGCCCTTTGCACCGCGGGCGGTGGATCGAGGGCTTGCGGCGGTGCTCGTGGCGATGGCCCGGCATGGGGAAGCGGCGCTGACGGCGGCGGCGCGAGCGGCGGACGTGGCGCAATATCGATCGCGTCTTGGTTCGATATCGACGGCGCTGGCCGAGCGGGCTCGCAACCACACGAAAGACATCGACCAGGCGGAGCGGGACGAGCTTGGTGCAGCGATGACGAGCCGCGTAGGCGATCTTTTGGACACGTGGGAGAAGATTGCCGCAGAAAAAGTCGCGGTACAGGCAGGGTTGCAATATGGTCCGCTCGAAGCGGCACCACGCCCGCCGCTGCTGCACGACCCTCTCGATCCGGACCTCGAGCGAGAGCCGCCGAATTCGATGTTGCGCAAGTTCAAGGCGCAATGGTCGCTTCGTAATGTGGAAGCAGAAGTTCCCGTCATGGTTCGTCGTTTGGATGGCGGCACTCCGGAGGGGACATGAGCATCATCAAGATTCGCCAGAGCCAGATTATTTCGACGTATGGTCCCGGTGCGCTCGTCGACTTGCCGGATCATGCCGTATTGGTGGCTGGACTCGATCATTGGGTGGGCGAGGCAAAGCTGATTCCCGAGCCGAGGCTCGTCGCATATCTTCGTCGTCGTCTGGAAAAACCCGCGCTCGAATTGCGTTCGCCTCCGGTGCCCAAGCGTGAAGACGACTTTGGCACTGGATTGGTCGCGTGGCAATTTCCTGAATGGTTTGTCGCGCAATTCGAGGTGGTGACGAAGGACTTTGGTCGATCGCGCCCGCTGGTGCACCGTCAAGGATTGGTTCGAGGTCGATACTTGGGGGACGATCCGGTTGGCAAGCGCAAGCGTAAGGAATGGCCGGTGGTTCCCGTGCGCTTCGTGCAAGCATGTCCAAATGGCCATGTGAGCGACATCGATTGGCGGCAGCTTTTGCATGGCCCAGGCGTGGCGTGTGGGGGGCAGCTTTGGCTGGACGAGCAAGGAACGACGGGTGACCTTTCCGAGTTGTTTTTACGTTGCGATGGTTGTCAGAGGTCGCGGATCCAGTTGATGCGTCTTCAGCGCCGAGACGATGCGCGCTCCGCGCGCAACGATCGATGCGGAGCTCAT
>CAZETM010000622.1:0-5959 GCA_964514885.1 uncultured Polyangium sp.
CCGAGGTAATCAGCCTGGTCCTGCGAGAGCGTGGTCAATTCCACGCCAAGTTTGCCCAGGTGCAATACGGCGACCTTTTCGTCGAGCTTCTTCGGGAGCAGGTGCACGCCAATGGGGTATTTCTCGGTCCAGAGCGCAATCTGCGCGAGCACCTGATTCGAGAACGATGTCGACATGACGAATGACGGGTGCCCCGTGCCGCAACCGAGATTCACGAGCCTTCCCCGGGCGAGCACGGTGATGCGCTTGCCATCGGGGAAGATGAAATGGTCGACCTGAGGTTTGATGTTTTCCTCGCGGATCTCGGGATTCTTTTCGAGCCAGCTCATTTGGATCTCGGAATCGAAATGGCCGATGTTGCAGAGAATCGCCTCGTCCTTCATCTTGAGCATGTGGTCGCCGCGTACGACGTCCTTGCAGCCCGTGGCGGTGACGAAGATATCGCCTATGGATGCAACGGAATCCATACTGCGGACTTCATAACCTTCCATTGCGGCCTGGAGCGCGCAGATGGGATCGATTTCCGTGATGATGACGCGTGCACCGAGACCGCGGAGCGATTGCGCGCAGCCCTTGCCGACATCGCCATAACCAGCCACGACAGCGACTTTGCCGGCGAACATGACGTCCGTCGCGCGCTTGATGCCGTCGCCGAGCGATTCGCGGCAACCATAAAGGTTGTCGAATTTCGACTTCGTGACGGAATCGTTCACGTTGAATGCGGGGACGCGGAGCAGGCCCTTGCGGTGCATATCGTAAAGACGATTGACGCCCGTCGTGGTCTCTTCGCTGATTCCGCGCACCGGATCATTACCCTCGAAAAGCTGCTGGTGTTTTTCGTGAGCCAAGATGGTCAAATCGCCGCCGTCGTCGAGCAGCATGTTCGGGCCTTTGCCACCCTCGAAGGCGTAAATCTGCTGCTCGATGCACCAGTCGTACTCTTCGAGCGTTTCGCCCTTCCACGCAAACACGGGAACGCCAGTGACAGCAATGGCCGCAGCCGCATGATCCTGCGTCGAATAAATGTTGCAGCTCGTCCAAGTGACCTCGGCGCCGAGCGCAATGAGCGTCTCGATGAGCACCGCCGTTTGAATGGTCATGTGCAAGCAGCCGGCAACACGCGCACCAGTGAGAGGTTTGGACTGACCATACTCGGCGCGCAGAGCCATCAGGCCGGGCATTTCCTTTTCGGCAATGCGGATTTCCTTGCGGCCCCAGTCGGCAAGGCTCAAGTCTGCGACCTTGTAACGCGGTTTCTCGCTCATTGTATTCTCGTTTCTTTTTCGTCGCAGGCCATGATTGTCTCGTCGCGCCGGCCTACCATGAGCTGCCAGACGAGGTTTCTATCCGGGCCATCTCCCTGCCAAACGCGGGGAAGACGGCGAATCGTAATGCCCGAGAGCCCCGAGGCTTCGGCAAAATTGCGTAATGTATCAGGGTCGAATCCCTGCCACAAATCGGCTTCTTGTTCGCAAAGGGCCTGATCGTCGTGCGCCTCGTAATCAATGACGCATACCGATCCACCGTGCGGTTTGGCCAAGTTATACAATGCATTCATCGCGCGTGCGGGCTTCGGTGCATGATGCAATACGCGAGCAGCAACCACGACATCAGCGCCGCCTCGATCCCGCACCATCTGCAATACGCTCGGCCCATCGAATTCACCCAAAAAAAGCTTTACGTTATGTAGCTCGCGGCGACGCACACGCTCTTCCGCCAACGATATCTGCGCTTCAGACCGATCAATGCCAATCACTTCGTCGAAAATCGGTGATAACAATTCAAGCAGAGAGCCGTCGCCCGTTCCCACGTCGACCGCCAACGCTCGATGGGGCAATAATGGTGCAATGGCCGCCAAATACGCTCCGAATTCGAGCGGCGGACCAGGACGTAATGGCCGACCTCCGCGCGCGAAAAACTCACGCGTGGCCTCGTCGCGCGTCGAAATGACCTCCGGAATGCGCGCCAATGTCCCATCCGCCGAACAAGCCGCCGTGCCCGCTCGAACCGCATCCGCTATGACCGCATCGGCCATTACACTCGGCGTAAGGCGCAATAGAGTCCACGTGCCTTGTTTACGTGCTGACAAAAGACCCGCGTCTCGTAATGCCGATGCGTGACGCGAGATCTTCGGCTGGCCCTCGTGTAGGAGTTCCGACAATTCGCCTACGCCAAGCTCCTCGGCCGCGGCTAGAGCAAGCAGCCGAGGCCGCACGGGATCCGCCAAGAGCCGGTAAAGCTCCCAACGATTGGTCGCGTCCGTAGCGAAACGACCACCAGCTCCCGAAGCGTCCTGCACGGGGAGACGTATATGCGTTTATGTGGATGAATGCAAGAAGAAAGATGACCGAGAGAAAAAGAGTGTGCGGGAGGGCGGGGTAGGTGTCGCTGATGTGATGTGGGTCGCTTGAAGGGGCATGGAGGAGTCCCGTCGGAGGGATCGGTTAGGTCGGAGGGGACTTGGAAGGGTACCTTCGGTGTTGGCGGAATCACTCGAGGGGACTGGGGAGAGTCCCGGGGGAGGTATCGGTTAGGTCGGAGGGGACTTGGAAGGGTATCTTCGGTGTTGGCGGAATCACTCGAGGGGACATGGGAGTGGTCATTCGGGTGCAGTTGGGTAGGTCCGGCTCCATGCAGCATTCTCCAGAGCCTCCCGAAGCGGATCGCATTGTGTTAATCGATCGACGCTCTTTGCGAATGACTTTCCCGTCTCGTAAACCGCTTTGCTTGGGTACTCTCGCGCTGCAAGCTCCAAATAATGCTTGGCATCGAGACATCCGACTTCTTTGGGCTTTTCGATTTCATCGAGTGCCCCGCGGTCCATCTCCCAGCCATCGAACGAGGTCAGATGTTGGCCTCGATGGTGCTTTTGGCACAGCTCTCGCCCGATACGCGTGTTTTGGTAAAGCCACGCCTCGATGCTGTAATGAGGAAGGAGTAAGCGAATGCGTTGAATCATTGCCTCGATGGGTCGCGAATCGTCATGCCTCTGCTTCAATGCATTCAGGTGCTGACGCACGGCGAGGAGAATACTCTGATAGAAGGTGACATTTTCGGGGTCGTCGCGACGAAGGTCGCTGAAGCGTCGATCTGCATCGACATGATACAATACGAAATTGCTGTCGACGAAGACCTCGGTCGCAATGGCTCGCGCAATCTCTACGCGCCTTCTATGTCCTGATCCACGACGTCCCTTGGCAAGATTTCCCGTGGCAGCTTCTTGCGCCTCGGAGTGATCGCCTTGAACATCGATACGAGCTGAATCGTGGTATGGCTGGACCAGTCGCAACATCGCCCGTACGAGGGCCCGGAGCGGTTCGGGATTACCGTCTTCGGTGAGTACTAGAATACGAGCGACGAATCGCCGTTCGGTCACCACAGCCTCTTCGTGCGCAGAATTTCGCTGACATGCTGGAGCCCGACGTTGTAGGCCTCGAAAAATCGCTCTGCGTCGTAGGTCGTCATATTGGACCAGATAAGCCGCTCTTTGCCAGAACTGGTATCGCAACGACAGAGAACGAACGAGCGCTCGACGTCTTCGACGGATGAGAGATCGATTTCGTCGAGCAAGAGCGGGTTTTGGCTGGCTAGAAAGGCTTGCCGGTCGCCGATTGCTTCAATGCAGGCAGTAATCCAGGCGTGATGCAGACCATTGGCGAGTTCGTCTGCGACGATGATGTGGGGATTGCAGTCGAGGTAATAGAGAAATGAAAGTAGGCGCTTTTGGCCATAACTTAGTTTTTGTTCGGGAATGATCGTGCCGTCGATTTTCTCGAACCAGAAGCGGAGATTGTCGAAAGCTAAAGAGGTAACACCGGCTTCTTCGTGGAAAAACTTGTCCACGAGACGCAATTCGAGCTTTGAACTCTGAAAGCCCATAAGCGAATTCACGTTTTCGAGCAGGGAGAGTTCATCCTGTGAGAATGTAATTATCTCAGAGCCGCGCCAAGATGGCCACTTGTCCTGCGCAGCAGCATTCATCGCAGTTACCAAGGGTTCACCGATTGGCATTGCGCGGTCAGACCAAAAATTTGGCGCACCCGTTTCGTCAGCGGTAAAAAGCATAACTCGTGGCTCATCATCCTCCACCAGTTCACTCTTGTAATGAATCTCGTAGCCAATTATGAATTCCCAAAATTTGAGGGATTCATCGAAACGAGAAACACGCCGCAGACGGTCGACGACATCGCTGGTACCTATGTCCAACCCATTTGTTGTTTCGATTTGGTCTAGCACGGCGGTGACGCAACGTTCGTCAAAATACTCGTCAGTCGGGCCTTCATGTTTCGTCTGCGCTGCGCCACCGCTGTCTACCAAAGAAGTTATCGTGGACAAGCGATTAGCGTGAGCCCAGTACTCCGTTGGCATCGCATTGAGCGTTAGGCGAAGAGCCAGATGAAGTGAATTGTCGCTTTTAGTGCTCCGATACGCACGGCGTCGCAGCGTCTTGTCGTTATTCTCGTGTCGCGAGGGGCGATTCTCCAAGCTTATTTCGAGCTTCCCGTCATCGATTTCGAGATCGTAGACAACAGAAAACTCGTCGTCCCGAAAAGCCGAGACATCTTGGCTAAGCAGAGCCGCAATCAACTCGAGAAACGTCGTCTTCCCCGAACCATTGATTCCCAAAAGCACATTGAGGCCACCGCTGAACTTGAGCTCCACCGGCTCTACATTCCGGAACTTGTTGATCTTCAGCCGGGTAAGCTTGGTCATCTCCCGCCCCCAAACCCCATCACCACCTTCTCCATCTTCGTCTCCTCGCTCCGCTTCAGCATCCCCACCGCCACCACACTCATCCGATCCGCTCGAAAGATTTGCTGCGCTGCGTTGCGAATGTCCGCCACCGTCACGCTCGCCAACTGCTCGTGACGCGTCATCGGCGTCCGCGCGGACTGCGTAAGCGCGGACACGCCATAGAAACTGGCCACGCCTTCCGCGTCGTCACACATCGCCTCCACCGACCACAAGTGCCGATCCCGCGCCTTGTCCAGCTCCGCCTGCGTCGGCCCATGCGCCGCAAGCTCGCTCACCAACGCAAACAGCTCCTTCAGCACCGTCGTCGCCCGCTCGTGCGCCATGCCAGCCGCCAGATCCACCACACCGTCGTCCTCGTACGCCTCGAACATCCCCGACACGTCGTAACAAAGTCCCAGCCGATCACAGATCCGCTCGTAGAGACGCGTCGACATTCCGTCATCGAGGATGCGTAGGAGCATCTCCACGCTCGGCTCGCGCGCGTCGTGCTCGCTCACTGCACGAAACGCGATCCGCAAATCCGTTTGGCTCGACTGGTTCTTCACGAACGTGAACCGCGGCAGCTTCTGTCCGTTCGTCGCCGCCGGAGACGTCACCCGCGATCCGCCGGGCATCGCTTCGAACGCACGCTCTGCGGCAGCCACAGTTCCTTGGACGTCAAAGTTTCCCGTCAAGCAAAGCAGCGCGTTGCTCGTCGTGTAGTGCCGTGCGTGATGCGCGCGCAACATCGGCTCATCGAAACGAGCCAACGTTTCGAGCCCGCCCGTGATGCGATAACCAAGCGGGTGATCTCCGTACAGAACCTGCCTCGCGAGATCATCCGCATCGATCACCCGACCGTCGTCATCGAGGTCCTCGAGGATCTCTTCACGCACGATTCCACGCTCGATCTCGATCTCCGTGAAACGTGGCGTCGTCGTCACTTCACCAAGCAGCTCGATCACTCGAGCAAAGTTTCGCGGAGGCACCGCGATGCTCATCACGCCGTGATCCACCGAAGTCGCCGCGAACAACGTTCCGCCCAGCCGCTCGAACGCGAGCGCTTGCGTATGCGCGGACGGATGTATCCGCGTACCCCGGAACATCATGTGTTCCAGAAAGTGCGACAAACCGTTGTTGGCTGGAGTCTCGAAACGTGGGCCGACGCGTAAGAAAAGCGCCGCGACAGCTCGATGCACGTTGGGCTGAGGTACGACGACGACCG